>JAACFJ010000068.1 GCA_009937505.1 Gammaproteobacteria bacterium | reverse complement strand
GTTCGTACTGCCAATACATGCTGAACAAGGTACTCAGCGACAGCCGGGTGCAGGACTGGTATCGCGAACGCTTCGTCAATATCGCCGTGGATATCCACGGCGACGTCGAACTCAAGGATTTTGACGGCATTACGCTTCCGTCCAAGATATTTGCCGAGCACCGCCGCATCTACATTACGCCGGTAATATCGTTTCTCGACCTGGACGGGCTCGAGATCTATCGGCATCTCGGTATGGTCAAGACGCCGGAAGAATTTATGCTCCTGGGTGAGTACATCGAGGGCAAACACTACTTCGATACGGAGTATGAAGTCTTCGCCACGCAGCGCGGACACGACAAGCGTGAGAAAATACTCATGACGCCAGCGGGGGAAAGCGAATGATGGAATGGGATCCGGTCTACCGCGTTGCAGCGCTGGGCCTCGTGATCGGGATAGTTTTTGGCGCGGTCGCCAACAAGACGAACTTCTGCACCATGGGCGCCGTCAGCGACTGGGTCAATATCGGCAGCAGGGACCGCTTCCGGGCGTGGCTTCTCGCTATCGGCATCGCGATACTCGCAACGCAATTCATGCACGCCACGGGGATCATCGATATCGCACAGGCCATGTACCTCACGCCTAACTTTGGCTGGCTCGGGCACATCGTGGGCGGATTGCTGTTCGGCATCGGCATGACCCTGGCTTCGGGCTGCGGCCAGCGGACGCTGGTGCGCGTGGGCGGCGGAAATCTCAAGTCACTGGTGGTCATGATCCTTCTCGGCCTGACCGCGTACATGACGATGCGCGGCCTGCTAGCACTGGTCAGGGTGAATGCTTTCGAAGTCACCAACATCAATCTTTCCGACTCGGGCATCGCCGACCAGGGCATGGGCAGCCTCATCGCGGCGGCCGCCGGTCTCGAAAGCTCGGTAACCGTCAATCTCGTCCTCTCCGTATTGCTCGGTCTCGGCCTCGTTATCTATGCGTTCGCGGCGAAGTCGTTCCGCAGCAGTTTCGACAACATGCTTGCCGGAATCACGATCGGATTGATCATTCCGGCCGGCTGGTACATTACCGGTGTCGTGGGGTTCGACGATTTCGACCCGGTACGTTTCGAGTCCTACACTTTCGTGGCGCCGACGGGTGAGAGCCTCATGTACCTCCTGACTTTTACCGGTTCGACCATCAGTTTCGGAGTCGCGGCCGTTTTCGGAGTCATACTCGGTTCCTTTCTCTACGTCATCCTGACCGGAAAATTCCGGCTCGAGACATTCAGTGATCGCGGAGACATGGTCCGGCACCTGGCAGGCGGCATCGCGATGGGTTTTGGTGGCGTGCTTGCCCTTGGCTGCACGATCGGACAGGGTGTCACGGGAATGTCGACATTGGCCGTTGGTTCCTTGTTGTCCCTGGTGAGCATCGTGTTCGGTAGTGCGCTGACGATGAAGATCGAATACCACCGCCTCGACGACAAATCGTTCCTTGCGGCTTTGCGGCAGTCGTTGGCCGAGATGAGACTTCTCCCGGGCTCCCGCGGTTGACGATGAAAACCCCTATAGCCGCGCAGGCCCATGCGCGCTAGCATCCGATCCGTGTGCAATTTCGAATCGGAATGACGAGGGCGGTGACATGGAGAAGACAACGGACCTGGTGATCGGATCATCCCTGGGGTCGGAACTCTCGCAGGAGGAGGCCGGCGTGCTCGCAGACCTTATGAGTCATCGCGATGTCGTAGACGGTGAGTTACTGATCGATGAGGGGGCGACGGACGATACCTTGCACGTGCTGCTATCGGGCAAGCTCGAGGTTGTAAAGCACACGGGCGCAGGCGAAATGGCCAGCCTCGCGATATTGCGGCCGGGCGCACTGGTGGGCGAAATGAGCTTTGTCGACGGTGCGGTGCACACGGTAGGGCTGCGCGCACTGTCTGACTGCCGCGTACTGTCACTCAGACGCAAGGACTTCGAGGGCATCATCGAACAGCATCCGCTCCTCGTCTACAAGGTCATGCGCGCCGTGACCCGCTCTGCGCACCGCATCGTGCACCAGATGAACCACGAGTTCATCGAACTCAGCAACTACATCTTCAAGCAGCACGGCCGCTACTGAAGTAGCGGCACCGCCGCATTCCCTAGTTCTGCGATGCCACCTGGTCCAGCGCTTCGCGGGGCACCTCCGCGTAGTGACTGAAGTCCATGGTGAAACTGCCGTCTCCGCCGGTCAGTGATTTCAGTCGCGAGTGATAACCCTGGATTTCCTTGAGCGGCGCCCGGCCGGTCACGACCATGCGGCTGTCCGGCAGGATCTCGGTGCCTGTCACCATGCCGCGCATCGATGAAAGATCGCCCGTGACGCCGCCGGCACAATCGGTGGGAATGGTGAACGTCACGTCGACTATCGGCTCCATCACGATGGGTCGCGCCTTGCCCACGGCATCCATGAATGCCTTCTTGCCGGCCTGTACGAAGGCGATCTCCTTCGAATCGACAGAATGGTGTTTGCCATCGTACACGGTAACCTCGACGTCCTGCATCGGGTAGCCATAGACGGAGCCCGATTCCATCGCCTGCTTTACGCCGGTTTCGACAGCCGGGATGTACTGCGTCGGGATCGCGCCGCCGACGACTGCGCTCTTGAATTCGAATCCGCTTCCCGCCGGCCGCGGGGCGATGCGCAGATAGACTTCGCCGAACTGCCCGGCGCCGCCGGTCTGCTTCTTGTGGCGGTGATGGCCTTCGGCAGGTGCAGTAATGGTCTCGCGATAGGCGATCGAAGGCAGTGCCGTCACGACTTCGAGGTTGTAGCGATCGAGAATCTGCTCGAGGATCGTTCGCAGGTGGAGTTCGCCCATGCCGCGCAACACGATCTCGTTCAACGCGGCGTTGTGCTCGAGAACCAGTGACGGATCCTCGGCGACCACGGCATGCAGGGCATCCGAGGTGCGCTGCGCGTCAGCATCGTTCTGCGGCTTTATCGCCAGGCCGTACATCGGATTCGGCAAATCGATGGACTTCAGATGAAAATGGTCCTCGTCGTGGGAATCGTGCAGCACGGCGTCGAAGTGAACGTCCTCGACGCGCGGGATGGCACAGATGTCGCCCGGGACGCCGACATCGGCCCTGCTGTGTGTCTCGCCGTTCACCTTCAGTAGCTGGTTGACCTTGATCGGCTTGCGCGCATCGCCGACGAACAGCTGATTGCCGGGCTTAATCGTTCCCTGGTGAATTCGGAACGTGCCCAGGCGGCCCTTGAAAGGATCGATATTGACCATGAAGACATGGCCGATCGCGTGCGCGTTCGGGTCGGGCTCGAGAACGATCTCTTCCGCGCCCTCTCCCTCGCCTTTGAGGAAACGTGGCGGGTTGCCTTCCATTGGATTCGGCATCAGCTGCTCGAAGATGTTCAGAAGCTGGCGTACGCCGGCACCCGTTCTCGCCGATGTGAAGCAGACCGGCACGAGGTGGCCGGATCGCAGCGCCTTCTCGAAGGGGTCGTGCAGTTGCTCGGGCGCGAGTTCCTCGCCCTGCTCGAGATAGAGCTCCATGAGCTCGTCATCGACTTCGACCACCTGGTCGACGATCTGGGTGTGCGCAGTGGCAACGTCGCTGAAGGCCGTCTCGGCGCCTTCGGGCTGGAAGAAGCAGTCCACGACGCCTTCGCCGTCGGCCGACGGCAGGTTCAGCGGCAGGCATTCAGGCCCGAAGGTATCGCGAATGTCCCGCATCAACTTGTCCAGGTTGACGCCCTCCGCATCGATCTTGTTGATGATGATCATGCGGCAGAGTCGCTGTTGTTTCGCGGCCTTCATCATGCGCTGTGCAATCATCTCGACGCCGCCATCGGCGTTGATCACGACGGCCGCGGTTTCGACTGCGGGCAAGACCGAAATCGCCCGGCCGTAGAAGTCCCTGTATCCCGGCGTGTCGATGAGATTGACGTGGATCCCGCCGTGATCGAGATGGCACACTGACACGTATTGCGAGTGACCGAGCTCGCGCTCGCGCCGCGTGTAGTCCGAAACGGTGTTGCCTTTTTCGACCGCGCCCTGCTCGGAAATCTTGCCGCCCGCATGAAGCAGCGCTTCCGTAAGCTGGGTCTTGCCCGCGTTACTTGCGCCCACCAGGCACACGTTACGGATATCAGTGGATTTGTAGGCCATCTGCCGGATCCTCTCTTGTTCTGTTTTTCGTAATATTAGCGCAATGCTCGCCGAATTTTCCGCGCCGTTTCCTGCCAGCCTGGTATGGCGGCTCCGGGAACGGCAGCGCACTGGACCGGTAAGGCCTTGATTCCTGTCGTTTCGGCCGGTATGCGTGACGATACGATGGTCCGGGCGGGCCGCAAATGTCGGAATTCACCTAGTATTGCCCGGGGGTGGTGCCCTGATGCCGCTACGGAAAACGCCTATAGGCTTCGGCCGCGGCAGCGTCTATTGATTCGTACCAGGCGCGATGCGCGAGGAGGAATTACAGCGATGGCGAGCGTAATAATGGTCTATTCGACGACGGACGGTCATACGCGGAAGATCTGCGAACGGCTCCGCGACGTGATCGAACGGCAGGAGCACGAGGTGACGCTAGCGGAGCTCAAACCCGGTTCCGACATCGATCTCGGCCCCTACGAGCGCGTCGTCATCGGCGCCAGCATTCGCTATGGCAAGCATCGGCCTGAAGTAGCCGAATTCGTCGAGCAGAACGTCGAGACACTGCAATCGAGGCCCAGCGCCTTCTTCTCCGTCAACGCTGTTGCGCGCAAGCCGGAGAAGCGCGACCCGGACACCAACCCTTACGTCAGTAAGTTTCTGAAGTCGATAAGCTGGAAGCCATCGGTCATCGGTATCTTCGCCGGCAAGATCGACTATCCGAAGTACAAATTCGTGGACAAGACGATGATCCGCTTCATCATGTGGATGACCAAGGGGCCGACGGACCCGAACGGGGTTTTCGAATTCACCGACTGGGACGCCGTGAACGCCTTCGGCACGAAGATCGGCTCACTGCAGTAATCAGTGGGCTTGCGACTACTCGGGCACGCAGGTGGTATCCGACAGTAAATGACGCGATTCGTCGCGGAGATCGACAAGCACGCACTCGTCGCCGGATTTCACGAGCCTGAACCGGATCGGCTCTTCCATCACGCGGCCGGTTGCGGGCGGGGCGTCCAGCGAGCCGCGCGGGTCGCGCTCGATCAGCAAGAGACTCGACTTCGTGAGCGCATTATCGGCGAGCGGGACGTCCTGGCCGCCAAATATCGCGGAGACCGTCTGTCGCAGCGCCGCGCGGCTGGCGTCGTCCGGCGCAGCGATCAGGGCCGGTACATCGGAAGCGGCGTTCATCGTCTGGCAACCGGAAATCAGGATTACTGCCGTTGTGCAGCGGGCAAGTTGTCGCAAGCGCATCACGGTCTCCGAAGTATGCGATTGGTGAGCAACGGATTCTTCAGGACGACGCCGTCGGATGCCGAAGTGGATACGCCGAGCTTACTCATACCGAGGCGGCCCGCACCGGTAGCGGCCGGACAGGTACCGGTGTCGCGGTACTGCATGGCGGCAGCAAATCGGGCCTCGGTCTGGTCGCCCAGCTGTGATGAAAAATCGTCGCCGATGGAGCAGCCCGGTACCAGCGTGCCGACGATTCCGGCCGGGTCGGTATTCTCAGGTGAAAAGCCGTCGGCATAATCGCCAAAGTTCTTCGCATTGACGCCCCGAAACTGAATCGTGAAATACGTCGTGCCGCAATTATCGGTGGGATAGAAACCGTAAGGTTTGCCGCAGGTCGTGGAGCCGATCTGGATAACCTCGACATCAACGCCTCGCAGGCTGTTCATGATCGACTCGCTGGCCGAACAGGTACCGGGACCGGTAAGCACGAACACGCGACGAATCGGCAGGTCAAGAACCGGCAGCGGAGCGCCATCTAGAGTCACGTCAAAGAACGGGTCCGGCTGGAGAGGCTGGCCGGTCACGGGGTCCGTGATCGGATACTTGTCGTTGAACTGCAATGTTTCGAACGCCAGACCGGCGGTTTGCGCCGGGCCGCCGATCATGTAGGCAAGCTGGCTAGCGATAAAGAGGAAGCCGCCACCGTTGTAGCGGATGTCGAGAACGAGGTCGTCGATACCGAAGGTATTGAGCTGATTGACCGCATCAACCAGGGCATTTTCGGCGGTGAGAATGTGGTCGTTGAACAGCATGTAGCCGACGCGGCCGGTCGGCGTATCGACGGCACTCACGTTCTGTACGGGCGCGGACGTGATTTCGGCAGACGTCAACTGCACGATGCGGCTCGTTTGCGATCCCAGGTCCAGAATTTCGAATTCATGCGTTTCGCCCGGCCCCGCCGGAAAGAGGCCGGCGTTAATCGTATCCACGTCTGCGCCGTTGATCGCGTCGACACCATCGATCGACAGAATACGTGCGCCGCGAGCGAGCGGATCCGGTAAATTCGTTGCCGGCGAATCGGGTTCGGTATAGGCAACGGCGATCTCCCTGGGTGGTGAAGGAGAAAGGAGGACCCAGGTGGCGCCGTAGCCCGCGGAAACGCCGGACTGTGACAGCTGGAACCAGTCGTCCGTCGGGAACGTAAAGTGGAATTTGTCCCTGGGCGTCCCGGAAGCCGTCAGCGCAGTGGTCCTCAATTCCTCGAAATAGACGAGCGGGTCGTCGAACATCCCCGGATCCTGGTCGACGATCTCGTCGTACCACAGGTACGTGTCGTCGCTGTAAGAGCGCAGGAAGTTGTTCTCGTCGAGTGTTTCACCCTGGATATCGGGAAACGGCTGGCCGGTCGCCGGGTTCGTACCGCTGCGCGGATTCTGGCACAGGTTCCGGAACGTGCTCCAGTCCAGGAACACGCCCGGCTCCCACCCCGAGCCTCCCTGTGGCGGTGGTGGGGGCGGCGGACTCGTGCCGGCAAACCCAGAACTGCCGCCACCACAGGCGGCAACCAGCGCAAACATCGTGACGAAGCATGTTCTCACGATGCGAATCAGATGATCTCGGTCTGTCCTTCGCATGCCGGGTTCCTCAATTCCTGCGTTTCCTGCCTTAAATAGCTTAACGCCCGGATGCTCGATTTTACGGACCGAGCGCACATTTCACGACGTTGCCGGGGACGTTTTCGAAAAGTCCGGGAGGCTAAAGATGGCGAGCCTTGCATGATCGGAGATTGCGTGCATCCGGTATGACTGGGTGCAGGCGTTCCCGGCAAATAGTCGCAATTTTAGGGATTTCCTGCGCCGGACCCTGCCCAACGTTGCCAGGAATGGCAAATTTCCAATTGAGAAAGGGGCGTTGGCTCGTAAGTATGAGCCACCATGCAATCCGGCAGGCTGAAAGAGGATACTCGGGACACCAGGGCTTAACAGAGATTTCAATGAGCCGGAACGTGTTGATCATGGGAGCCGCGGGACGCGATTTCCATGTCTTCAATTGCTGCTACAGGGACGATCCGGACTTCGCGGTCCGCGCATTCACGGCCACCCAGATCCCACACATCGAGGACCGGGTGTATCCTGCGGAACTGGCCGGATCCCTTTACCCTGACGGAATTCCCATTTGCCCCGAGACGGACCTGGACGCACTCCTCGATGCGGGAAACGTCGACGAAGTCGTGTTCGCTTACTCGGACGTGAGCCTCGCATACGTCGATGCGTGCCGCGAAAGGGTCGAGGCACACGGCGTCGCGTTTTCGACGTTCGACGTCGATGCGACGATGTTGCCATCGTCGAAACCCGTAATTGCCGTGACCGCGGTCAGGACGGGCTGCGGCAAGAGCCAGACCTCTCGGCGCATCACGCACATTCTAACGGAGCTTGGCAAGAAGACGGTCGCGATTCGTCACCCAATGCCTTACGGCGACCTTGCCAGGCAGGCGGTGCAGCGGTTTGCTGACTATGACGACCTCGATCTTCACGACTGCACGATCGAGGAACGCGAGGAATACGAGCCGCATCTCAAAAACGGCGTCATCGTCTATGCAGGGATCGACTACGCGGCGATTCTCGAACAGGCGGAGAAAGAAGCGGACGTCATCGTGTGGGACGGCGGCAACAACGACACGCCGTTCTACAGACCCGACCTGTGGATCGCAGTTGCCGACCCGCATCGGGCCGGTCACGAGCTGGAGTACTTCCCGGGCACGCAGAACTTCGCCCGGGCAGGCCTGATCATCATAAACAAGGCCGGCTCGGCCGATTTGCAGGATATAGAGGCGATCGAGGCGAACGCCAGGCGGGTCAATCCGGACGCCCGGGTCATCCGCAGAGATTCCCGGCTGGAAGTACCGCACCCGGAGCAGATTCGCGGCAAGCGGGTGCTGGCCATCGAGGACGGACCCACCACGACACACGGTGGCATGGCGTTCGGCGCCGCTGTGCTTGCTGCAAGGGAAAACGGCGCGGCTGAACTCGTGGATCCGCGGCCGTGGGCAGTCGGTGAAATTGCCGAGACCTTCCGGCAGTACCCGGACACCGGGGCCCTGCTGCCGGCGATGGGCTACGGCGACGCGCAGATAAGGGATCTCGAAGCTACCGTCAACGCGGTCGACTGTGACCTCGTGCTGATTGCGACGCCGATCGACCTGACCCGCCTCATCGACATCGGGAAACCACACATGCGCATCGGTTACTTCATGCCGGCGGGCGATGGCGCAATAACCGAGGCGGTAAAACGTGCACTTGGCTGATGACGACGGCAGACATCTCCCGGCTGGTATGGTCCTCACGTTACCGGGGTGCTGATAGAGGCGGAGTGCCGGACGCCAGCCTTGCGGATACGTGGTCGCGAGTCGCCCGCTCGGTAGCGTCTGTCGAGAGCGATTCGCGCAAGTGGGAGAAACGTTTCGAATCCGTGCTTGAAGGTTTCCACTTCCTGCCCGGAGGCCGCGTCCTGGCCGGCGCCGGGCTCGGCAAGGACGTCACGCTGTTCAATTGTTTCGTTGCCGGCCGGCTCGTCGATTCGCTCGACGGGATTCTCGAATCACTGAAAGAAACGGCGATTACGATGCAGTACGGCGGAGGCATCGGTCTCGATTTTTCGCCTTTGCGGCCGAGCGGCTCACCCGCAATCAGGACCGGCGCAACCGCGTCAGGGCCGGTGTCTTTCATGCAGGTATGGGACTCGATGTGCGAGACCTTGCTCGCGACCGGACGGCGTCGTGGAGCAATGATGGGAACATTGCGCTGCGATCATCCCGATATCGAGGCTTTCATCGATGCGAAACGCGACCCCGAAGCGCTGCACAATTTCAATCTGTCGGTCCTGGTCACGGACGATTTCCTGCGCGCGGTGGAGGAAGACCGGGAATGGCCGCTCGCTTATTCGCCAGCCGGTAGTTCCTTCTCGGACAGGTGCGTATCGGCCGGCAAGTTGTGGCGGCAAATCGTCGAATCCGCACTTGAAACGGCGGAGCCCGGGCTGCTGTTCGTCGACACCATGAACCGCGAGAACAACCTCTGGTATTGCGAGTCGATCAGTGCAACGAACCCCTGCGGTGAAGTGCCGCTGCCGGCTCACGGCGCTTGCAACCTGGGTTCGATCAACCTTGCGGCTGCCGTGTCGTCACCGTTTTCCGACGACGCGGCGATTGATGACGAGGAACTGCAGCGCCTGTCCGGAATTGCCGTGCGGTTTCTCGACAACGTGATCGACGTGTCGCGGTATCCGCTCGAGAAACAGGCTGCGCAGGCGAAGCGCACCCGCCGCATCGGGCTCGGCATTACGGGCCTGGGGGACGCGCTGGCAATGCTCGGACTACGCTACGACAGCGAGGCGGCCCGCAACGTGGCGGCCGATGCGATGCGCACGATTCGCGATTCCGCGTATCGCGCCTCGATCAAGCTCGCACAGGAGAGGGGCTCCTTTCCGGCCTTCGATACCAGCCGCTATTGCGAAGCGCCGTTCATCAGGCGCCTCCCGGGAGATGTGCGCGCGGCGCTGGCAAAGCAGGGGATACGAAACAGCCACATGCTCTCGATCGCTCCGGCGGGCACGATCAGCCTGCTTGCGGGCAATGTTTCCAGCGGCATAGAGCCGATATACGCACTCGAGGCCGTTCGCTCTGTTCGTGACGCCACTCAGCACATGCGAGAGATCGTCGTCGAAGACTTTGCTTTTCGGCGATGGCGTGACAAGTGCGGAGCGGCGACCTCGCCACCCGAGAGCTTCGTGACGGCGGACGACATGAGCGGAGACGCCCATCTGGCAATGCAGGCAAGTCTGCAGCCCTACGTAGACAGCGCTATTTCCAAGACCATCACGCTGGCGCCCGAAGCGACGGCGGAGACAGTCGACGAAATCTTCCGAAGCGCGCATGCGCAGGGAATAAAGGGATGCACCGTGTTTCGCCCTGGCTCGATGCGTGGGGAGGTCATTCGTACGCGCGACGAATCACATTGTTGTGGTGTCGAGCGGGAGTGCGACTGAAATGAAGCTAGGTAAAAGTCCCGATACCCGGGCGCCCTCGGCGCACCCATTGTCAGTGTATCCGGGACGTTGTTAGCCGGGAACGAGGAAGGAGGCAACTATGGAACTACCCTTGCAGCTGCAATTTCGAAACCTGGACCACTCACCGGCCATTGAGGCCGCCGTCCGCAAGCACGTGGACAAGCTGAAGTCTTTCAATGGTGACATTATCAGCTGCCGCGTGGCCATCGAATCACCCCACAAGCACCAGTACAAAGGCAAGCTCTATCACGTTGTCGTCGACGTGCATGTCCCCGGCAAGGAAATCGTCGTTAGCCGCGCGCCCGACGACCAGCAGGCTCACGAAGACGTCTACGTGGCCATTCGCGACGCGTTCGATGCAGCGCGCCGCCAGATACAGGATTACGTCAGGATTCGTCGCGGCAAGGTCAAGGCGCACGAGCCGCCACCGCAGGGAGCCTGACAGGACCGCGGTTCGCCCTTGACGCAAACGGCGGCATCCAGCCGGGCCACCTTGCGAGCGAGCCCGGCACGATGCGCATTGCCGACGACGCGGTCGACGCCCTTGTAGGCGAGCGGCGCTTCCTTGGCAATGTCGCGCTGCGAACGACGATTCCGCGACTTGCTCGAAATATTCCCGGTTGCGGGTGGGTATTGAATGACCTACGTTCTGCGCCCGGGCGATTCGATCTGCAGCTTAAGCGCTATGATCTCCAGCAGGTCCTTCAGTGCAATGACGCCGACCAGGCGATCGTCCTCCACCACCATGAATCGTGATCGCCCTCCGGGTTTCAAAATGTCGGTCAGCAGCGCCATCGTGTCCGTGCCGGCATCGACAGTGTTTGACGCCGAGCGGCTTTCCATCAGGTCCGCAACCCTCGTCGACGACCAGTCGTCGCGCCGTATGCCTTGCAGGCTGTCGACGGTGACGCAACCGAGCAACCGCGAACCGTCCAGAACCGGATACATCTTGTAGTGATGCCTGTAGACATACTCTTCCACCCATTCCTCGACACTCAAAGACGGCGCGACTGTGACCGGTCCGCTGCGCATGAAGCGGCGCACCGGCTGTCCCTCGACCATGTCTTTCAGGACCAGCTGCTGGTATGAGCTGCTCGCGGCGCCGCGAACGAATAAGCCGATAAGGAACCACCACATTCCGCCAATCAGGTTGCCCCCGACGATTGCGACTACGCCAAGAATCATCAGTGCGGTGCCAAAGCCCCGGCCGATTCGGCTGGAGATGAACGTCGCCTCGTGAAGATCGCGTCGCCAGTGCCAGAGGGCCGCCCTGAGTACCCGGCCGCCGTCCAGCGGGAATGCAGGCACGAGGTTGAATACTGCGACCGTGAAATTGATGACCGCCAGCGTCGACAGTACGCCGATTACCGGCTGCGGCCATGCGGCACCCTGTGCGATCGCAGCGCTGCCCCAGAGGAGGGCGGCGAGGAGAAAACTCGAAATCGGGCCGGCGATGGCCATCAGGAATTCGGCCTTCGGATCGGGCGGTTCGCTTTCCATCTCGGCTACACCGCCGAAGATAAACAGCGTAATGCCGCGTATAGGCATGCCGTAGTGTCTCGCGACGATGGAGTGGGAAAACTCGTGGAATACGATGGAGAAGAAGACGCCGACGGCAACGGCGACGCCCATCCAGGCGTACAGGTGGACCGAGAGTTCCGGATAGCGGGAGGGAAACCATCCTGCGCCCATCGACCAGCTGATGAGTAGCGCCAGCAGGAGCCAGCTCAGATCCAGCTTGACTTCGAAGCCGAATAGCGTGAAGAGGTGAAAGCTGCGAAACGGAGCGGCTCGCTGTACCTCGCTATTCATGGCTGCTCCCCTCGGCCCCGGGTCTGTCCGATAATTCCCAGGCCTCGCGCAGAAGCTCCCGGACTTCATCGTCAGAGGTCTGCCTGAAATCGCTGTAAAACTGCCCTACCGCGTAAAAGGAAGTGGGGGATTCCAGGCAGATGATACGGTCGACGATGGCTGCCAATCTTGCTACCGCGGACGCGGATCCGACGGGCACGGCGACCACAACCGATGACGGCGATCGGCTCTTAACGGCTTCGGCTGCCGCGCGCATCGTCGCCCCCGTCGCCAGGCCATCGTCCACCAGCACGACGTCCCTGCCGCCAAGTTCCGGGTAGGGCCGATCCAGCCGATAGGCCCGCTCACGCCGGCGCAGCTCGCGCATTTCCCGGCCGGCAATCGTCTCGATTGTTTCCTCGTCGAGGCCAGGCAGCGATTGGATGACATCCTCGTTGATGACCCGGATGCCGCCCGATGCGATCGCCCCGAATGCGAGTTCCGGGTGCGACGGCACGCCGAGTTTGCGGACCACTATCGTGTCCAGCGGCGCGTGCAGCGCGACCGCGATTTCGTAGGCGAGTGGAATGCCGCCGCGTGGCAGGCCGAGGATTATGGGGTCTTCGAGCTTACACCGCTGCACTTCCGGCACGAGAGCCCGGCCGGCTGAGCGCCTGTCTGCGAAGACTCTGTACATCAGTCGTCACACTAGCGGTGTGATATACCAGTATCGTCCGCAGCGCCGCGCAAGGCACTACGGGGATTCACCTACCGTAGAGCTTGCGCAATTCGGTCTTCGCCTGCTCCAGGATTATCCTTTGATCTTCGTCCAGATCTTTGCCGGCACGATTGATATAGAAGACCAGCATCGACATTGCGGAGCGAAACGGTGTCGCCTTGCGCTGGGTGCTGGATTCAGCGGAGTCTCGCAGGGAACGAGCGATCCTCGCAGGGTCCTTCCGCGTAACTCTGCCGGACCAGCGTTTCCGTGTCTTGCCGGCTGATTTTCGGTCCATCTTTCGAACTCGCGTGCTGCACCGGGGCGGCGCCTTGCGGGCGTCAAGGATAGCCCATGGAAGGCGAAATTTTCTGCTACTCTCGAGGTCATAAATACAATAACGAGCGAGCGGAGGAAGCCATGGATACTGCATGGATACAAGTCTTCGTCCTGACCCTCAGTGAGTGTGTCGCGCCGGCGGGCAAGACGGTCTGCCAGGAACAGGCCTTCGAGCTGCAATTTATCACCCAGGCAGACTGCGAGTATGCGCTGCAGCAACTCGTATCCCTCAAGGAGGAGTCGGAGACGGTTATCATCGACCCGGCCAGGGCCAGCTGTGTCCCTACGGCCCGTCAACAGCGGGTGTTTGCCAGTCTCGATGCCATCGAGGAGGCGAATCGGGATAAGGACAACTGGAAGGCGCCGGAAATTGAAGACACCGGCCCCGGCGTCAGCCTGGCCTCGCACCAGGAGCGGCTGGCAAGCCTGCCCGCGTGTGGTGAGGAGGGCGTCCAGGCGCCCTGCAAGGTCGGCGACATCATCGTCGAAGGCGGAGACGTCGATCCCGTCGACGTCTGGCACCGCGACTGAGCCGATAACGAAAAAGGCCCGCCCCGGGGCGGGCCTTGGCTCTCGATTCGGTGCTGGCGGGTTAGCCGCCGGTGCCCATGACCGCAGGCCGCAGTGACTCGAGGATGTACGCCGCCTCGGCTTTCTCCGCGTCCCCGATGGTTCGTGTCGCCGACTCAGCCACGCTTGAAGTCTTTCATTTGCATCTTGGTCTCATGGCCCGCAAACGTGTTGCCGGCGGTGTCCTCGCCCTTCATATACGATCGTTGCCAGCCTTTCTTGGCTGCGTCGGAGTCCGTAACTTTGAGCTCTTCGTTGAATCTCAGCCGTTCGTCACGCCAGTCGACATATTGCCGGTAGAGCTTCGGGTTGTCGTTGAGATTTCTTGTCGTGGCGTCGAACTTGCGGGCGTAATGTCGGGGATACGGCAGAATCGTGCAGAAGGGTTCGCCCTCTTCGAACGTTACCTTGTGGCGTTTTCGTGTGAATTGCCAGTTCATCGTAAATGAATAGGGCGCCCAGTCGGTCTCTATGAGCCCTTCCAGTGGCGCGATGCCGTCTTTCGGTTTGTTGGCCGGCCCCTTCACATACAGGTTGTGTGATTTGGTCGTGCGAAACAGGTAGCCGGGCGTAAACGTCAGTACGCCGTGTCCGAAATGAGAGCCGATCAACGGCGAGGGCTCACCGTGGAAACGGATCTTTACGGCATCGAGGCCATCCTTGCCGTTCCAGCTTGCTGTAAACGAGACCGGGTTCAGGAGTTCCCAACCCACCTGGTTGGCTATCGCAAGCGGCAGGCATCGATAGGCGAAACGTTCGGGCAATTCCTCGATCCAGCTGCGTGCTCTTTGTGCGGCGCGCAGCGCCACAGGGTGCTCGATGGCTTCATAGGCCGTGATCTGGAGTTTTTCTTTCAAGTCTCGTCTCCGAACGTCAAGCGAATCTCGTGATACGTCCCGTATTTCATCACTGGTCGCGGACCGTCTGTATTCGGCGACAACAGGATTGTGACGGGCATCGCATTTTGCCGTGTCCAAAAAGATACCATCGCAGGACGGATAAGGGAGCTTTCGGTTTCATGGAATACGTAAAGGCACAAGAAGTGATTTCGAGAGTGGCGCGGCTGCTGGTGATGGTACTTGCTGCGGTTGCTGCCCTTGCCGGTTGCGACGTGGAAACATTCGACGATGCTGTTTCGCAAATTTCCGAGAACCCTGCGCCGCCGCCACCACCGGGCTCACCGCCTCCACCGCCTCCGCCTCCGCCTCCGCCGCCTCCGCCTCCGGCCGGCTTCAGTCCGAATTTCTCGGAGATTCAGGAAAATGTATTCGACCGGGAGTGTGTCGGCTGTCATTCCGGGGCGGGCGCCTCCGGCGGACTGAATCTGGAGGCCGCGAGCAGCTACGCGATGCTTGTCGATATACCCAGCAATGGCGATCCGAATTTCGATCGCGTAGAGCCGTTGCTGCCCAACGACAGCTACCTGGTCCAGAAACTCGAGGGAACGGCAGCAGATGGCGGGGTTATGCCACCGGGCGCGCCGCTACCACAGACCGAGATTGACGTTGTCAGAGCATGGATTACCAACGGTGCGCTTGACGATACCGTCGTGCCACCGGCCGCGCCGGTCACGGTGACCTCACTGTCACCGATGCCCGACGAGATGGTGTCGACCCCCCCCGCCAACATCGTCGCCGGGTTCAGCCGCGAACTGAACCAGGTTTCGGTCGGGCCGACGACGTTCTTGCTGACGGCCAGTGGCGGAGATGGGACCTTCGGCGAGGCTAATGACATGCCGATCACGGCGGCTGCAATTACCGTGGGGGCCAATCCCAACAGTGCGACATTCGACCTGGGCGGACAACAGCTTGCCGATGACACTTACCGAGTCAGCCTGTTGGGCAATGCGACGGCCTCTGTTCTGGATCTCGACGGCAATATGCTCGATGGCGAGTATCTAGGCAGATTCCCGACGGGTAATCTGACCGCCGGCGGAGATTTTGACGCTCGACGAGATCCAGGACGGCGTCTTCACGCCAACCTGCGCAACGGCCAATTGCCACACGGGTGCGAATCCGTCTGGCGGTCTGGATCTCACCGACGCGGACACGAGCCACACGGCGCTGTTCAACGTCGCAAGCAACGGAGACCCGACTATCTTGAGGGTTGCGCCCGGCCTGCCCAACGACAGCTACCTGGTCCAGAAACTCGAGGGAACGGCTGGGGGAGCGCAAATGCCGCTGGGCGGAGCGCCACTCGATGCGACAGAGATCGCCGCAATCCGTCAGTGGATAAGGGACGGCGCGGCTCGCTAGGCGATCGTCAATCGTCCAGGTGAATATTGACGCGCCGGTTGCGGCGGCCTTTCTTCTCGACCTTGCCGATCCGTACCTTGCCGACCTCTGCCGTCGATTTGAGGTGCGTGCCCCCGCAGGGCTGCAGATCCACGCCCACTATCTCGAGCAGGCGAACTTCGCCTTTGCCGCGCGGCGGCTGCACTGACATTGTGCGCACGAGTTCCGGGTTCGTATCGAGTTCGGCCTCGCTGATCCAGCGACAGCTGATCGGGTGATCCGCCTCCACGAGTGCCTGCATCGCCACAGCGACGGCCTCCTTGTCGACCGTGTCCTCCATGTCGAAATCGAGGCGGCTTTTCTCCGCGGAGATGTTGCCTCCCGTGACGCCGTACCTGAGCACCGCGCCCAGCAGGTGCATCGCGGTATGCATGCGCATATGGCGATAGCGCCGGTCCCAATCGAGTTCCAGGTGGACGGATTCGCCGACTGGCGGCAGTGGGGCGCCGTCTTCGACAACATGCAGGATTTGACCCGAGTCGCCGTAGCGGGTGTCGATGATGCGGGCGTTTCCGGCCGGCCAGGTTATCGATCCCGTATCGCCGGGCTGGCCGCCGCCGAGCGGGTAGAAAACGGTGCGATCGACCGCCACCGCCTGGCTCTCGACCGCTGTGACGTCGGCGTCACACTCCTTCAGATAGGAATCCTTGCGAAATAGTTCTTCCGTCATGGTGTCGTCCCGATTTCTTGATGCCGACAGTGCAGGCAATCTGACATAACGTCGGGAGCCGGGCAACCCGGGCGGGAATTTCGCGAAGTCACGACGCCGCGCACAGAACTCGCTTGACGAATCCAGTAAAAGCGAGTGAATACCCGGGGCAGGCCTGCTGGCGCCGCCCGGAAGTCAGGAATTGGAGAGGA
>JAACFJ010000067.1 GCA_009937505.1 Gammaproteobacteria bacterium | reverse complement strand
AATTTCCCGCTCGAGATCCCGGCGCTGCAAGTGATGGGCGCACTGTTCATGGGTAACCGCCCGCTGGTCAAGATCGACTCGAAGGTCAGCATCGTGTTCGAGCAGTTCCTGCGATTCCTCGTCCATTGCGGTTTGCCTGCGGGCGACATCGACATGGTCCACTGCCGCGGGGAAAACATGGGCAAACTGATCAGCGACGCCAGGGACAGCATCCGGCTGGTGCAGTTCACGGGCTCGAGCGAAGTCGCGGAACGGGTTGCAGCAACCGTGAACGGTGCCGTGAGAATCGAGGACGCCGGCTTCGACTGGAAAATCATCGGGCCAGACTATGATGAAAGCTGGCTCGATTACGTCGCCTGGCAGTCGGACGAAGACGCCTACAATGCGACCGGCCAGAAATGTTCGGCCCAGAGCATCCAGTTCGTGCACGACAACTGGGCGCAAGCCCTGTTGCCGAAGATCGCCGAACTGGCAGGAAGGCGTTCGCTCGACAACTTAAGCATCGGTCCCGTCCTGACGTGGAGCAACGAGCGCATCAAGAGTCACATCGATGCGGCGCTCGCCGTGCCGGGTGCCGAACTGCTGTTCGGCGGCAAGGCACTAACGGGCCATGAGATACCTGCCATTTACGGCGCGTGGGAGCCGACGGCGGTGCGGGTGCCGCTGGACGCCATCTGCGGCGAGCACTTCGAGCTTCTGACCACGGAGTTGTTCGGGCCGTTCCAGGTCGTCGTGACCTGGGGCGACGGCGACCTCGACAGGGTGCTCGACGTGTTCGAACGTATCTCGCAGCACCTGACCGCGGCCGTGGTAAGCGCCGATCCGGTATTCCAGCAGAAGGTGCTCGGTGCCACGGTCAACGGCACCACCTACTGCGGCATGCGCGCGCGGACCACGGGTGCGCCCCAGAATCACTGGTTCGGACCCTGTGGCGATCCGCGGGGCGCGGGCATCGGCACGCCGGAGGCCATCCGGCTGACCTGGAGCGGTCACCGCGAGATCATTTTCGACCAGGGCGCACTGGGCTCCGACTGGAGTACGCCGCCGGTTGCCTAGTCGCCTGCCCGAGACATGACGCCTTCGAGGGATTTCGCGATGTCGCGGCTGAATTGTTGCAGCACCTCGCTCATGGCCCGCGCCAGCGCCGGGTAGTCCCCGGCCTGCGCTGCTTTCGCCTCGTAACGCACGCGTTTCGGCTTGACGACAAAAACCTCTTTGGACGTAATCACGCCCCACTGGATCTGCAGTACGGCCGTGCCGTCGGCATCGGCATCGAAGCGGCTGATGCGGCCGATGAGCTGGTAGTCCAGATCGGCGGTATGCGTGTACGGAAATGCGACGACGACGGCATCGTCGATGAGATTGTCCAGGTTCTCCGAAATAATCCGGTAGATCGCATCGTCAACGGGCTCGATCCAGCGATTGAAGTCGTCGACGATGATCGTGGCGTCGCTGCCCCGCGTAACGATCTGCGAGCGCGACAGGTAGTCGGGCGTGCGCAGCGGTCCGACGCCCACAGTCAGGTGCCTATCGACGTCGGCCACGTAGCCGGTTTCCAGCACCTCGAGATCGTAATACTGGACCGGCGGCGAGGAACCGCAGCCGCCGAGAAGCAAAGCGAAAAGAACAGCCGGCGCGTACCACCTCGTTGCTATCATTCTTGTTGTCCCCTCACGGTTGCTTTCCCTGTATCAGGGCTTCGGGATTGCGTTCGAGATAATCGAAGAATTCGCGCAGCGCCGCTGCCGCCCCCTCCACCTCTTTGAGCGTCGACTGCAGCTGGTAGACCTGCTCGGAATCGCCCCTGAGCTGCAAGCGGGCCGCATCGAGTGTCCTCTCCGCCGAGTGCAGCGTCTCGCCGAGCCGCTCCAGAACCGGCTGCAGGTCCGCCGCAACATCCTCTATCTCTGCATCGGCGTTCCTGAACAGGGCAGTCGCTTCGGACGCCGCATCGCTGACATCGTCGAGCGCCTGTTTCAGGGACGTGCCCAGGTTCTGCACGTCTTCGTCGTTCACCAGCTCGCTAAGGCCGGCAAGGGATTCGTGAAGATCCGGCGAGTTCGTCAGCGCTGCAATGCCGTTGAGCGCGTTGGTAACGCCTTCGGCCAGCGCATCCACGTCGACGTTGTCGCGGATATTCGCGAGCCATCGCTGCATCCGCGTGAGCAGTTCCTGGATGTCCGAGCGGATCGTCGGTATCTCCGGATAGTCTGACTCCATGCCGGTCATTCGAATCGGCGTATCCGGCCGCAGGTCGAGCCGGACCAGTAGCTGTCCCGTTACGAAGCTCTCTATCTCGAGTTGCGCTCGCAGCCCCGCCTCCTGAATCAGTTCCTCGTGCGGAATGACGTCGCGCAGGTCTTCCGCTATCGGCACGCCGTCGCGAACCGGGATGTAGGTATCCGGCAGAATCTCGAGTGTTACGCGAGTGAGTGTCTCGTACCTGTCTTCATCGATCAGCAACGCGATCTCCGACACGTAGCCGACCCGCACGCCGTTCAATATGACATTGGAACCGACGCGAAGACCTTTCGTTTGCTCCTCGAAATACGCGACATAGTTGAAACGCTTCTTGAACAGCTCGCCGCCGCCGAAAAGCGCGACGCCCGCCACAAGCAGCGTGACGGCACCAACGACGAATGCACCGATGACGGCCGGATTGGATTTCTTGCTCATGCCGCGCTGGCCTCCGGTACGCCGCGTCTCAGGAACGTACGCACGATGTCGTTGGGATGAGAATCACGCAGCTCGCGCGGGTCGCCAGTCGCAAGCTGCGTCTTCGCGTCCGCGTCCAGGAAGACCGAATTGTTGCCGATCGAGAAAATACTCGCCAGTTCATGCGTAACCACCACGACCGTGGTCCCGAGGCTGTCGCGAAGCTCCAGTATCAGGTCGTCGAGCAGTTTCGCACTGATCGGATCGAGCCCGGCCGAAGGCTCATCGAAAAACAGGATGTCGGGATCGAGCGCCATTGCCCTGGCCAGCCCGGCGCGCTTCTTCATGCCGCCCGAAATCTCGCTCGGGTAGTAATCCTCGAAGCCGGACAGCCCGACCAGCATGAGTTTGTAGGCCACCACGTCGCCGATTTCCGCATCGCTGAGCGAAGTGTACTGTTTCAGGGCCAGGCCGATATTTTCGGCAAGCGTCATCGAACTCCACAGCGCACCCGACTGGAACAGGGTACCGAACTTGCGCTTCATCGCTTCCTGATCGCTGTCGTCCGACGCCCAGAACGGTGTGCCCTCGTACAGAACGTCACCCGTCGCGGGCTCTTTCAGGCCGATCATGACCTTGAGAAGCGTGCTCTTGCCGCAACCCGAACCGCCCATGATGATGAACACGTCGCCCCGTTTGACGGTGAAATTCAGGTCGCGCTGCACGATGAAATCGCCGTAAGCGACCGTGATGTCCTGCGCGACGATGTGTCCGTCGTCGTCCTGCAACTCAGATCCCCAGGTTGATATAGATCACCGTCAGTATCGATGCGCTCACTACGATAAGGACGATCCCCATTACCACTGCTCGCGTCGTGCTCTGCCCGACAGCCATCGCGCTGTTGCCACAGGCCAACCCTTGCTGGCACCCCGCGATAGCCACCAGACTGCCGTAGACGACGCTCTTGAACAAGCCGCCGAGCAGGCTGTTGAGGCCCACCGAATTCACGGTTTGCGACATGTACTGGACCAGGCTCACGTCCAGCATCGAAAGCCCGACGAAGGTGCCGCCGAGAATGCCCATGAGGCTTCCGTACAGCGTCAGCAACGGCAACATGACAATGAGAGCGATCACGCGCGGCGTGACCAGGAAGTCGACCGGATCCACCCCCAGCGTCGTCAGTGCATCGACCTCCTCGTTGACCTTCATCGTGCCGATCTGCGCCGCATAGGCGGCGCCCGTGCGGCCCGCCATGATGATTGCGGTCATGATCGGCGCCATCTCCCTGACCATGGCAACCGCCACGAGATCCGCCGTATAGATTCCCGCGCCGAAATTATTGAGCTGCATGACGCCCACGAACGCGAAGATCATGCCGATGAGGAAGCTGATCAGGCTGACGATCGGCAGGGCTTCGGCGCCGGCCTCCTGGATATATTGCACGAGGTCCGACCGCAGATAGGTTGCCTTGCCGCGGAACAGGCGGCCGAAGGACAGCATGAGTTCGCCCACGAAGGCCAGCAGGTCGCGGCTGCGCCCAACCACGCGCAGCGTCTTTTCGCCGATGCCCTCGAAGAAGCCGATGTCGCGAGCCTTGCGTCTTGCGCCCTCGCGTTCCCTCACCGCGAATGCCAGTGCGATCAGCTGGCGGGCGCCCTCGGGGAGACCGCTGTCGTCGATTGGGACATTGTTCGCCTCCGCACTGTGGCGAATCGATACCAGCCGCGACACAAGGCCGGTGTCCCAGTCGCCCAGGTCGGAGGTGTCGAAGGAGACGGCCGCGGGCGCCGCCTGCAGGCGCTCGATGACCGGCTCGATGCCGGGGAGCGAGGCGTCGAGCAGCCAGTCGCCGGCAAGGGTGACGGCAAGCGTATCGTCAGGGGTAACGGTGCAGGTGAGGGCTGCGTTCATTCCTCGGCTCGAGACGAAGCACGGCCATTCTAACCGTTACTTCCAGCTCGGCCGATGTTTTTGGCCGCGCGTGCGATCTGTCGTGTCAGCGCGCCGTGCGGTTGCGAATCGCGACCAGCATCAATACGAGCACCACGACACCCAAGAGCAGCGCGGCGGGCGAATGGTGCAGCGACGTAAGCTGGTGGCCGAAACTGCCCGGAAAGCCCGTATCCGGCGTGTGCGCCAGGGCCGTTCCGGTGCCTGCGAGCGCAAGCGCCGCAATAAGGAATCGCATCATGTGCCTCCTCACAATGTTGCGCCGGGGCTCCGGCGCCTACCCTGTACCTTAGACACGCAATCCCCCAACAGGAATAGGCGTAATTACGTACAGTCCTGTGCTGAAATCAGCAAGTAACATCAAATGTACTATCTTTCCTAATACCGCCCGGCTCGGGGCATGGAGGGTTTTTGCATGTGCCTCGCAGTCCCAATGAAAATAACAAAGATCGACGGGTTCCAATGTACCTGCGAAGCACGTGGCGTGGAGCGTGAGGTCAGCCTGTTCATGCTGCAGGACGAAGAAATTCAACCTGGCGACAACATCCTCGTGCACGTCGGCTACGCGATCCAGAAAGTGTCCGACGAAGAGGCGGCGGAGTCGTGGGCGTTGTTCGACGAGATACTGGCCGCCACTGACGGCTGAGTCCCAAATCCAGGAGCACGACGATGTGTGATACTTGCGGCTGTAATATCACTCCCGGCAACGAACATCTGCTGGAACAACACGGGCACTTGCACACGACCGGGTCCGGCAGGGAATCGATCGAGGTTCTCAAGGGGCTGCTGGACGCCAACGACCACCAGGCGTTGCATAATCGCGAGCATTTCGCCCGCCACGGCGTACTCGCGGTGAACCTGATGTCCTCGCCGGGCGCCGGCAAGACGTCCCTGCTCGAGGCGACCATCGAGGCACTCGACGGCCGCCTGCGCGTCGCCGTCATCGAGGGCGATCTGGAAACTGAAAACGATGCGGAACGTATCCGCGGCAAAGGTGTACCTGCAGTGCAGATCAGCACGGGCAGCGCCTGCCACCTCGACGCTCACATGGTGCACTCCGCGCTGCATGAATTATCGCTGGACGACGTCGATATCGTATTCATCGAGAACGTCGGCAACCTCGTTTGCCCGGCCAGTTTCGACCTCGGCCAGCATCTCAACGTCACGCTGCTGTCGACGCCGGAAGGTGACGACAAACCCGCCAAGTACCCGGTCATGTTCCGCAGTGCGGACCTGGTGCTGATCACCAAGTCGGACCTGCTCGGCGTACTCGATGATTTCAGCCCGGAACGCGCGGAGGCGTGCCTGCGCGATCTCGCGAGTTCTGTACCGCTGTACCAAGTCTCGTCGAAGAACGGCGCCGGCCTCGACAGCTGGCTGCAATGGCTCGGCACGGCACGGAGCGAAGCCGCGTGAAGCACTCGGCCGAGCACTGGCTCGAAGCGCTACAGGGTCTCGACCTCGATCAGCCCGTGCGCATCATGAACGTCTGCGGCGGCCACGAGCGTTCGATATCGATTGCCGGACTGCGCACGGCGATACCCGGCAACATCGAACTCGTCCCGGGCCCCGGATGCCCGGTTTGCATCTGCCCGGAAGAGGACGTGTTCGAGGCCATACAACTTGCGCTCAATGAAGACATCACGCTTGTCGCGTTCGGCGACATGCTGCGAGTGCCCGTCAACGTGCCGAAGAGCGAACCGCGCTCCCTCGAGCAGGCGCGCGCGGCCGGCGGTGACATCCGTCCGGTCGCATCGCCGACGGAAGCCGTGCGCATCGCGAATGAGGATCCGTCGCGCAAGGTCGTTTTCTTCGCCGCCGGATTCGAGACCACGACTGCGCCGGTAGCCGCAATGCTTGCGGAAGGGGCGCCAGACAACCTGCTGGTGCTGCTGTCGGGAAGGCTCACGTGGCCGGCGGTAGCGCTGCTGCTCGACTCGGGGACACCCGGATTCGACGCATTGATTGCACCGGGCCACGTGTCGACGGTGATGGGCCCGGAAGAATGGGAGTTCGTGGTAGAAAAGCACGGCATTCCTGCGGCCGTCGCGGGCTTCCGCCCGGACACGCTGCTCGCGGCCATGTACTCGGTGCTGCGCCAGCACAGGGAGGGACGACTGTTCCTCGACAACTGTTATCCCGAAGTGGTGCGGCCGGGCGGCAACCCGATTGCACGGGCCCAGCTGGACGAGGTCATGCAGGTCGTGGATGCCAACTGGCGCGGCATCGGCATCATTCCGAAATCCGGATACCAGTTGCGCGAAGCCTATGCCGCCCACGATTCGCGGCTGGTTTACCGCTCCTACGCCGATGAGTCGCGCAAACGTGTCGGCGAAATGCCGCCGGGCTGCGACTGTGCCAACGTCGTCCTTGGAAAGGTGTATCCGAACCAGTGCCGCCTTTACGGTCTCGCCTGCACGCCGCGCAAGCCGGTAGGCCCGTGCATGGTCTCCGACGAGGGCGCCTGCCGGATCTGGTGGTCGGCAGGCTATCGCGACAACGAGTGGGAAGGCCGCAAGAAGAGGCAGTCCGTTGGCTGAGCCTGCCGTATCGCGCCCCCATGCCGAGCTGGAAAGCGTTCGCATAACGCTTGCGGGCCACGTGCAGGGTGTCGGCTTCCGGCCGTTCGTCTACCGCCTGGCGTCCAGGCACGGCATCGTCGGCCAGGTACAGAACCGTCTCGGAGAAGTCGACATCGTTGCAAGCGGGCCTGCGGAGGTGCTGCAGAGCTTCGAGACAGACCTGGTTGCGAAGGCCCCGCCGCTGTCGCGTCCCGTTATCACTGGCGTCGAACAGCTCGAGGCGCGGCACGATACCGGCTTCCATATCGCCGCCAGTTCGTCCGATGCCGATGCGCGCATCTTCGTGCCCCCCGACTACTTCATGTGCGACGACTGTCGCAGGGAACTGCAGGACCCGGACGACCGGCGCTACCGCTATCCATTCATCAACTGCACCCAGTGCGGCCCGCGCTACACGCTGATCGAGTCGTTGCCTTACGACCGGCACAACACCAGCATGGCGTCTTTTCCGCTGTGCGCGGATTGCGAACGCGAATACCTCGATCCGGCGAACCGCCGCTTCCATGCAGAGCCAGTCGCCTGCCCGGCCTGTGGGCCGCAGGTTGCCTACGCGGTGACCGGAACGGAGCAGGCGCTGGAGGCGGACGCGGCACTCGACGCGGCAATCGCCGCCCTCGGCGACGGGCGAATCGTCGCCGTAAAGGGGATCGGCGGCTACCACCTCATGTGCGACGCGAGCAGCGTCGAGGCGGTGGCAGAGCTGCGGTGCCGCAAGCAGCGCCCCGACAAGCCGCTTGCCGTGATGTTCCCGATTGCGGGTAACGACGGCCTCGATGTCGTGCGACGTCACGCCATCCTGAGCGACGCGGAGCTGGAGCTGCTCGCGAGCCCGGTGCGGCCGATCGTACTGATTACAAGGCGCCCGAGCAGCACGCTCGCCGACAACGTCGCCCCCGCGCTGCAGGAAATTGGCGCGTTCCTGCCCTACAGCCCGCTGCACCAGTTATTGCTCGAAGGTTTCGGCGGCCCGCTCGTCGCTACCTCCGGCAATATCAGCGGGGAACCGGTGCTCTCCCAAAACGACGAAGCGGCGCACCGCCTCGACGCTGTCGCCGATGCGTTCCTGCACCATGACCGGCCGATCGTGCGCCCGGCCGACGATCCCGTTTACCGCCGCATTGCCGGCAAGATGCGGCCGCTGCGGCTGGGCCGCGGCTGCGCACCTGCTGAACTGACCCTGCCCTGGCGGCAACCCGCACCCCTGCTCGCCGTCGGGGGGCACATGAAGGGGGCGCTGGCACTGAGCTGGGATGATCGCGTCGTCGTATCGCCGCATATCGGCGAGATGGACAGCCCCCGCAGCCTCGCCGTCTTCGAGCAGGTCGCCGCCGACCTGCAGGCGCTCTACGGCGTCGAAGCAGAAAGGATTGTCTGCGACGCGCATTCCGGGTACACCACTCACCAGTGGGCGCGTCGACAGGCGCTGCCCCTGGAGACGGTCTGGCACCACGAGGCACATGCCAGTGCAGTGGCGGCCGAGTTCGAGCGTCCCGGGCAATGGCTCGTGTTTGCCTGGGACGGTGTCGGGCTCGGCGACGACGGCAGCCTCTGGGGCGGCGAAGCCCTGCTGGGCTCTGCGGGCGCCTGGCGCCGCGTTTGCAGCCTGCGTCCCTTCCGTCTTCCCGGTGGTGAACGCGCGGGACGTGAGCCCTGGCGCAGCGCAGCAGCGCTGCACTGGGAATGCGGCCGGCAATGGCCGGACTGCCCCGACGAGCACGGCCTCGCGGAGTTCGCCTGGCGGCGGCAACTGAATGCACCCGAAACGAGCGCCGCGGGCAGGCTCTTCGATGCCGCCGCTGCGCTCATCTGCGGTCAGACCCACACGAGCTTCGAAGCCCAGGGGCCGATGCAACTCGAATCCCTTGCCCGCAGCCCGCAGCACCCGGTGTACCTGTCGCTGTCGCGCGGCAGGAACGGCGTATTGACAAGCGACTGGGAGCCGCTGCTCGAGATCATCGCGGACCAGGAGCGTTGTCCGCGGGAGCGCTCCGAGATTTTTCACGCCAGCCTTGCACAAATCATCGTGCAACAGGCCTGCCGTATCCGTTACGAGTTCGACATCGGCCAGGTTGGCCTGTGCGGCGGCGTATTCCAGAACCGGCTGCTTGCGGAGCTGGCGATCGAGGGTCTCACCCGGCGCGGCTTCGAGGTATTCCTGCCGGAGCAACTGCCGTGTAACGATGCCGCGCTGTGCTATGGCCAGGCCGCGCATCTCGCCGTCGCCTCGGCCGGAGCCCGCAGCTAATGGAAGACGACCGCATCTCGCTGGCACACGGCAACGGTGGCCGCTTCATGCGGGAGCTCATCGAAGAGATTTTCGCGCGGCACCTGGGCAAGGACGAACTCGATACACAGGCGGACGCGGTTCCGATCGCGTTGAACGGTGGCGACGTCCTCATCACGACGGACGGCTTCACCGTGCAGCCGCTGGAGTTCCCCGGCGGTGACATCGGCTCGCTCGCCGTGCACGGCACGACGAATGACCTGGCGGTTGCCGGGGCAAAGCCACTGTATCTCACGCTCAACGCATTCATCGAGGAGGGCTTCGAAATCGCCACGCTCGATCGCATCGTCGCGAGCCTCGCGCGTGCCGCCCGCGAGTCCGGCGTTCGCATCGCCGCGGGAGACACCAAGGTCCTGCGGCGCGGCGAAGGCGGCGGACTGTACCTGGCGACGACCGGGGTCGGCGTGCGGCTCCCGGGTGTGGTGCCTTCGCTCGATCGTATCGAGGACGGCGACGTCATCATCGTCAGCGGGCCGGTCGGCGATCACGGCACGGCCGTGATGCTCGCGCGCGAGGACTTCGGCCTGCGCGGCGACCTGGTCTCCGACGCCGGGCCGGTGATGGCGCTCACGGAAGCGTTGCTCGGCTTCGACGGGCTGCGCTTCATGCGCGACCCGACGCGCGGCGGTATCGCCTCGATTGCGCACGAGATCCATCGGGCTACGAGCTTCGGCGTGCGTTTCGAACCGACGATACCCGTGCGCGACCCCGTGCAGTCCGTGTGCGACATGCTCGGCTACGATCCCTACTATCTCGCCTGCGAAGGCAGGGTCGTGGCCGTCATCGCGCCGCAGCAGGTCGATGCCGCACTGGCCGCGTGGCGCGAACTGGATGAAGGCAGGGACGCGGTGAGGATCGGCCGCATCTCGGCAGAGGATAACCGGGTCATCCTGGAGACCTCGCTCGGCGGGGAGCGATTCCTCGAAGAACTCGAGGACGATCCGCTGCCGCGTATCTGCTGACGGGCCGCGAGACCCGCTGGTCAGCCGGCGGTAGCGGTACCGATATCGTCGAGTTCCAGGCTCTGCAAAACCATCTCGTCGCCGCTCACGAGATTGGTCCTGTAATCCCCGCATTCTGCGCAGAGCAGGCGATTCGGTTTTGCGGGCGACTCGGCCCCGCACTGGCTGCACTTCACGACGATGCCCGCAACTTCAATCTCGAACTCGGCGTCTTCGGCGACGGTGCCCGCAACCGCCAGGGGGTAGGCATGTCGCAGGAGATCGGGCTCCACGCCCGAGAGCGGACCCACGGTCACACTGATCCTTGTAACCCGGCCGGCCTTGTTCTCCCGGGCAATCCGCTCCACCTCCCGGAGCAGGGAAAGGCAGACGGACAACTCATGCATCAGGACGCCTGCAGCCCGGTAAGCAGGCCGCGGCGGCTGACTTTATCCGTCTCCTTCTCGGGAGGTTCGGTGACGATCTGCAGCAGCGCTTCTTCGGCAATCGCCCTGGCCGTTTCCTGGTCGGGGAAGTCGGCTACCGTGCGGAACAGGACCGCTGCGAGATAGCTTCCCAGTGCCTCGTCCTGGTACACCGTCAGCTCGCAGGGTCCGGACGGAAACCGGCACTCGATCTGCGTTCCCTGCGGCACTTCGGCAAGCTCGTCCGATTTTGGCAGCAGAACGAGGTTCATGAACCACGGCGTGATCAGCACGCCGAGATCCCGGTCCTCCCACTGGTCGAAACCGACCGCCTCGACCGCGAGCCTCGAATTGACAATCGGCAGCTCCTGCATGCGCTCCTCGTAGATCCCCTCGTAACGAGCGACCAGGTCTGCAACTTTGATCGTCATGTCAGCCCTCCACGGGAAGGAACGCGCTGGGCTCTGCGTCACACTGCGGGCACCGCCAGTGCCCGGGCAGTTCCAGGAATGGCGTACCCGGCGGTATCTGTTCGACGGGATCGCCCTCCGCCGGATCATACACGTACCAGCAGATCCGGCACTCCAGACGGCTATCGTCACTCAGCCGGGATTGCTCCTCGCCGGTCTCCGGGCCGGTCACGCGACCTCGGACCAGTACGGCTCGAGAATCTCTTTCAGGCGCTCCGCCGAATCGACGAGATCCTCGGGCGCGGCTTTGACGACACTCGGCACGTCCGCCACCTCGAGCGTGTTCAGAATCAGCACACCCATGGAATTGTAGTAGCGTACCCACCAAATGCCAGCCGTCTTCGTGCTGATGACCTCGCATTTGCCATAGGCGCGGGACAGTATGTCGACCGGTCCCCTGCCGAGCCGCTGGTCGATGAACTCGAGCTCCGGCTCCGACAGCGGCAGCAGCGTCAGGTTGATGGAATGCGGACGGTTGCCCTGCGCGTACTTCTCGTGATGCGACTGCAGCTCGACGAGGATGGGCAGCGCATTTGCCAGCTCCCCGGCAACGCCATCCGCCGCAGTATCCACGGCGCCATCGCACTCGGCAGCGAAGCCCACGACCTTCGGAATCTCGGCCACTTCCAGCAGATCGCAGACCACGCGATCGTCACGATCGAAGAACAGCGTCCGCCAGACACCGGCGAGCACCGACTCCTGCGTGTGCGCGCGCACCTGGCCGTCGCAGACGATACTGACCTCGCCCTCGCCGAGGATCTGGTTGACGACATCCCTGCTTTCCTCGTCGAGCCCACTCAGGTCGGCCAGCGCCGGCTCGCCGCCCGGCTCGTATTCGTCGAGCGCGGCACCGAGCCAGTCCATCGCCTCGCGCGCACCGTCCATGAAGAGCACGTCTTCCGGCTCCGGCATGACCGGAGTAACGAACGTCGACATGTCGCCCGGCATGTCCATGTAAGTGATCGCATCGCCATCGCTGCCGGTCGGCTGGCTGCCGGGACCGACGACACGTACCGGAATATCCCTGATGTTCATGCATTGCCCTCCGTTACTACGGGGATGCTGAATCCCGGCGCGCGACACGGCGGCGCGACAAGCAGGTTGCTGACCTGATCGAGATAGTCCGCCCAGTCCTGTATCCGGGAGATCGCGCCGACGTAGTCACCGCCGCGGACGAAAACGAGCGCGGGATAGTGACTGAATCCGTACTGCCGCTTCAGGACCTTGCCGTCCCCGAACGTGTCTGTGACGACACCCGGGTTCAGCTGTCCCTCGAGCGCAGCAACCAGCTCCGGCAATACGACCGCGACGTCGGTCGCATCCTTGACGGTATTGGGATCGCCCGGGAAAAACAGCACGTTCATGCCGTCGGTCGCGACGAATTCATCGTGGTTGTCGAGCGTCACACGCTCGTAGCCGAGTTCGTCAATTAATCGGTCGATCAGAATATGGCTCACCGTACTTCTCCGTCCAGCCTGGGCCTTCCCTCTTCGTAATCGCGAATGTCCAGCGCGCCGGGGCCGATTTGCTCGGCAGCTTCGAGAGGCTTGTCGCGTTCCCTGACGTCGAGATTCCAGCCGCGCAACACCTCGCAGGCCAGCTCGACAGCCTCCCCGATGCGCGCTTTGACGCCAGCGGTCAGGCTGCCGCCATAGTCATCCAGTAACTCCGGTTGCACGCCGATCAGCACCAGTTCTTCCGGCAGGGCGCCGGATAGCGTGGCCGACGATAACACCTCCTGGAAGCCCGCCTGGTGCATGCTGACCTTCTTTGCGCCCATGAAGCACGGCACATCTTCGCCCTCAACCTTGCGAAGCGTCGCGGGCTCCATGCCGAAGTCGACAGCGTCGAAGATCAGCAGGCGTTGCGCGCTGCAGACCCACGGCAGCAGGAAAATCCCCTGTGTTCCGCCGTCCATCAGCCGCACGTCCTCGGGGAACGTGTAGCGCGCATTCAGGGCCTCCACGGCACGGATGCCGAAACCCTCGTCAGCCCAGAGTACGTTGCCGATGCCGAGGACCAGGGTTTCGTACGCGCCCGGGTCCCCGTCCGCGTGGCTGAGGA
>JAACFJ010000066.1 GCA_009937505.1 Gammaproteobacteria bacterium | reverse complement strand
TTTTGGCCGCGTGCGACTCTAACGACAATGATTCTCCGCCGGCCAACCTGCCGGCTCTTAACACAACCGTGCAGGTGCTGCACGCGTCCCCCGACGCTCCGGCCGTTGACGTAGTCGTCGATGGTGAGACGCTCCTCAATGCCCTCGACTACAAAGATTCCTCTGGCTGGGGTGATCTCGACGCGGGCAGCTATTCCGTAGAAGTTCAGGGCATCCTTCCGGATGGAAACACGACCGTCATCGGGCCGGCCGACCTCGAATTCGCGGCCGACACCATAAACACAGTCGTCGCGCTAAACGGGGTCCTGGATATCGAGCCGGTCGTCTTAACCCAGCCGAGCACGCCTGTTTCGGCGGGCGCGGCCCGGGTATGGGTGCTGCACGCTGCACGCAATGTTCAGGACCTGGTCATGGGTCCGGTCGATGTCTTTGTGACTGCCCCTGATGCAGAGTTGGTTGGCGCGACACCGCTCGGGTCATTTAATTTCAAGGAGACGCTGCCTGCTGACGGTCCCGTCGAACTTACGGCGGGCGACTACCAGATCCGCGTGGGCGTCGGTACGCCCGGCGAACCGGAATTCCTGTTGGCCTACGATTCCGGCACGGTCACATTGGCCGACGGCGCTGACTTGGTCATTGCGGCGGTTCCCAACACGACACTCGGCGAATCACCGGTGAGCCTGGTAGTGCTTGATAGCGATGGCTCCAGCGAAATCCTTAGTGCTGGAACGCCGGCGGCGCTGCGTGTCGTGCATGCTTCCAGCAACACCCCTGCGGTCGATGTGTTCGCCGACGGCACAGCGTTGATCGAGAGTCTCGAGTTTCCGAATTTTGCCCCGGCAGACGGTTTCGCTGAGGTTCCGGCGGGTACGTATTCGGTCGCCGTCTCGCCCGTCGGCGCGGGCGTCGAGGGCGCTGCGATCGGCCCTGCCGACCTGGAGTTTGCGGCTGGGACGAAGACGGACGTTATCGCCGTCGGCCGCCTTGGCGGTACCGAAGGGACCATCGAGGAACTGACCGTCACGCTCGCTGACGACGACCCCCGCCAGATTCCGCTGTTCGCCAAGGTACGCATCATCCATGCGTCGGTCACCGCCGCTTCGCTCGAACCGGATACCGTCGACATCTACGTGACGGCGCCGGGCACCGACATCAGCGATGAGAGCGTTGCACCGACGCTGGCCGACGTGCCTTACCTCGCCAACACCGGCTACCTCGCCGTCGCAGGCGGTACTTACGACATCACGGTAACCGTAAGCGGTTCACGTACGCCGGCTATCGGTCCGCTCGAGGGCGTTCCGCTCGAAACCGGCGGCATTTACACCGTCATCGCGCGCGACGCCCTGCCCGGCGACGCACCGACCAATCTTGGCGTCATCCTGATCGACGATACTCCGGCAGCGCCCTGAGTACCGTCGTAAACAGCATTACCCCGAGCTCTAGCTCCCCCTTTGGACCCCGCCACGGCGGGGTCTTTTTTTATGGGGCGCGCTCTTACACCCGCCGTGCCGCAGATAATTTTTCCTCGATGGACGCCCGCATGCGCTCGGCCAGCGGCGCCTCAAGGTAACGCTCCAGGTCAGCGGGATCCGGGCGCAGGTCATAGGCCAGGCGGTAGAGATCGAGGATGGATACGACAGGCGCGGGATTCTCGATGTAGGTCACGGCGTCGCCGGCCGACACTTCGCCCTCGTTGAGCACCCTGAAATAGATACCGGGCCGCTCCGCCTTACGAAACGCCATGCCGAAACCGGGGTCCTGCATCTGTGCCGCGAGCGTGCTGCAGGGGATGCGCGGGGCGGTTGCTTCGAGCAGGATGTCCCCGATCAGCAGCCGGTCGCCCACGTTCATGTCCGTCGGCAGGCCCTCGATCGTGAGGTTGTCGCCGAACGTGCCCGGCGCGATCTCCTTGCCCAGTTGCGTTGACCACCATTCGTAATCGTCCAGGCTGTAGGCATACACGACCTGGTCCGCGCCGCCATGGTGCTTGGTGTCGCAGATGGTATCCCCGGCCACGACATCGGACCCGACATAGACCGGGCCGTCGGCCCCTCGCTTGCGGATCCCCGTCGTGAAACGGCGATTGCCGTGATCGATGGTCTCTTCGCGTCCGACATTGACGCTGGTGACACGCATGTCGTCCACGCTGGTCATGCGCTGACGATTCCAGCGGCGCCTACTCGCGAGGGCGCGCAATTCAGCATCAGGGTGGGTGTCATCGAATCTCCTCGGCCGTTGGGCCAACTCCGCAGAATCATACCCGCGCCGAGCCTGTCCGCGCCACGTCAAAAGGTAAAGGGTTTGCCGTCGCCGCGTTCGCCGGGCAGGTACTTGCTGCGCATGCGCTCGTGACGTTTTGGCGGAAACTCCTCGACGATGATTTTGCGCACGTGGTTCTCGGCGATCAGCACCTGGTCGGCGGCAATCTTCAGCAGCGCCTCGGCGTCCTGCACGGCCTCGGCAGCTTCCCGGAGATGCCTTGGCTTCACGGAATCGGCTTTTGCCTCGAGGCCGTCGAGCCTGGTCGAAAGCCTGTTCAGCGTCTTGCGTTGCCTTTGCGCCTCGAGACTCCTGGCGCGCAAACGGCGCCGCGCAACACGGAGCCGACCCCGCGGCGAATCGAGCCAGGCACGCCACCCCGCAAATATCAAGACTGCTGCACCGACGATGCTTGCGCTGACCAGGGCCCAGTGCTGTTGCAGGAAACTCAATGTCATGCGCGGAACTTAGCGCAGTCTCCGGGCATTTGCGCCGAACCAGCCGCATTTTAGGCGTCATGATCAAGCAAAATGCGTTACATTTCGTAGTTAATTGCGTTATATTGTATGGCATGGCGAAGACCCGCACTTCAACGCTCAATCTGCGCATCCACCCTGCCCTCAAGGACGCTGTCCGCGAGGCAGCCACACGCGAGCACCGCAGTGTTGCGAATATGGTCGAAGTGCTGATCCGCCGGCATTGCGACCAGTCCGGTATCACCGTCTATGAGAAACCCGATTTGTCGTCGAGGAGAAGGAATGGATGAGCGAATGCTGAGAGCGCTGGTGGCAGCCGGTGCCGTCAAGAAGATCAGTATTATCGCGAGCGGCGCACGCTTTCATATCGAGGCCAGAACGCAGAACGGCGCCGTCACCGCAGAGACTCTCAAGGGCAAGGTCAAGACCTGGGTGTCGTTGGATGCGGCTGCCCGGTGGGTAAGAGGACTGGGCGTCGGTGCCGCCCAGGTGCAACTGACGCATTGGCAGCCGGGCCAGCGGGAACTGATCTGACCGCCGTCAATCCTTGGCGTTTGCGGACGGCAATTCGTTACCGAAAGGAAAGGGCTTGTCCTCGGTATTGAACGTCAGGTAGCGAATGATCTCGTAGAGGTAGGCGGCAATCACCTGCCCCGCCTGCTGCAACTGGCGGTTCTTTTCGCCGGTGAACAATACCCAGAAGAAACCGAGCACCACCACCACGGACAGCACGGCGCTGGTGACTGTCGCGAGCACATAGAAGACGATCATGAACAACAGGCGCAGCCAGGTCGAACGGGACTTGATGTTCTCTTCGATTGGAATGCCGCTGTCATTGTTATTGGAGATGACATGATCTGCCGGCGGATTGTCTTCACTCATCGAACTCTCCTGTGATTGCCATTCTCGGCGCCACGAAAAGCGGCTTGTTCGATCCAATATGGTTACAATGCGCGCCTGTTTCAAGCAGTCGAATTCGAATCAATGACTTACAAGTACAGCTTGCTGCTGCTCGCGTCTATGGTCCTGACCGCGTGCGAGCGAAGCGCCACGCCGGCTCCCGATCTCGCCGCCGAGGCCCAACGCATTGCGAATGAATCCCTCATCGTCGACACGCACATCGATGTGCCGTACCGGCTCAGTGAAGCACCCGCCGACGTCAGCCAGGCGACCGACGGCGGTGACTTCGACTACCCTCGCGCCCGCGCCGGCGGGCTGGATGCCGCTTTCATGTCGATCTATACGCCCGCAGCCTTGGAAGCGGAAGGAAAGTCGCACGAAGAGGCTGAGCAACTCATTGATTTAGTGGAAAATATTGCTTCGACATCGGGCGGCAAGTTTGCCATTGCAACGTCTCCCGCGGATGTCCGCAGGAATTTCGAGCAAGGCGTCATGTCGCTGCCGATGGGCATGGAAAACGGCTCGCCACTGGAGGGCGACCTCGCGAACCTGGGGCACTTCCACGAGCGTGGCATCCGCTACATTACGCTCGCCCACAGCCTGTCGAATCACATCTCGGACTCCTCGTTTGACGAGAACCGGCAGTGGAACGGGCTCAGCGAGTTCGGTGCCGAGGTCGTGCGGGAAATGAACCGCCTCGGCATCATGGTCGACGTTAGTCATGTCTCGGATGAGGCCTTCTGGCAGGTGCTCGACATCAGCGCCGTGCCCGTGATCGCATCGCACTCCTCGGCGCGCCACTTCACGCCGGACTGGGAGCGCAACATGAGTGACGAGATGATCGCGGCGCTGGCCGCAAAAGGCGGTGTCATCATGATCAACTTCGGCTCGGCATTCATCACGGAGGAAGCGCGTGTGTACTCGCTGGGGCGCTGGCCTGCGGCCCTTGCTTTCGTTGCGGAGCACGGCGAACTCTCGCGCGAAGAGGCGGAAAAGCAGTTTGCCGACGCCTGGGAAGCCGAGCACGGTCCGATGCCCTACGCCTCTCTCGACGACGTGCTCGATCACTTCGATCACGTCGTCGCACTGGTCGGCGTCGACCACGTCGGCGTCGGTTCCGATTACGACGGCGTCGGCGATTCCCTGCCGACAGGCCTCAAGGACGTGTCGGCATATCCGAATCTTGTCGAAGGCCTGCTGCGCCGCGGCTACAGCGAGACCGACATCCGCAAGATCCTCGGCGAGAACCTCTTGCGGACCTGGCAAACGGTCGAGGATTACGCCGCGACGACGTCGACCAGCACGTAGCGCAGCAGTACTTCGTAGCTGCCGCGATCGAGCTTCATGCCTCGCGGAAGTTCCAGGGTGTGTATCGGCGCCCCATCGGGGTCGCGAATCTCCTGGTAGTGCCTGTCACCATCGCGGTACACGCGATATTGAACTTCACGGTAGTCGCCGACCTTCATCGGCACCCTGCTGAATGTCCAGTCCTGGATAGTCGCTCGCTCCATCATAGCCTCCGTTGCGCCAAGCGAATTGGCTGGTGTAGTCAATGGTCTATCAGGAAAGTGCAAACCGTGTGCCAACAGAATGTTGTCGAATGTTATTTTTTAAAAGCTATATTTATTAGTAATTTATATATGTTTTCTAGAAAATAAATTAATCATATGTGCGACCTCGAGTGTCAGGATGTGACGCCCGAGTCATGCGATCTGCGACAGCCGCTTGACATAAGAATGCGGCCTATAGCGGCCACACGAGCAGGATCATGGGCACGGAAACCAGCACGATCAGGATCTCGAGCGGCAGGCCCATCCGCCAGTAATCGCCGAACTGGTAGCCCCCGGGGCCCATGATCAGCGTGTTGTTCTTGTGCCCGATGGGTGTGAGAAACGCACAGGATGCAGCGACCGCCACGCCCATCAGGAACGAATCCGGGTTGGCGTCCAGGCGCCCGGCGATTTCCACCGCAATGGGCGCCGCAATGACGGCCGTCGCGGTATTGTTCATCACGTCCGACAAGGTCATCGTCACGATGACCAGGAGCGTCAGCACCATGACTGGCGAGACACTGCTCGTCAGCCCGAGGATGGCGTCGACGATCAGCGTCGACCCGCCGGTGGCCTGCAATGCGCCGCCGATTGGAATCATCGAGCCGAGAAGCACGATGACCGGCCACTCGATGGAGGTGTAGACGTCGCGCAACGGCACGATATTCAGGAGGATATAGGCAGCCACGACGCAGCCGAGTGCGATCGGCAAGTACACCAGGCCGGCGCTGGCTGCCGCGATGGCCGCGACGAAAATAGTGACAGCCTGCCAGACCTTCTGTCGCTGGATGACACGCTGGCCGCGGTCGGCGAGCGGCAACAGGCCCAGCTGCCCGGTAACGTCGTTGAGCCGCTCCTCCGGGCCCAGCAGCAGCAATACATCGCCGGGCCGTAACACGAGCTTGCGAACGTTGTCGCGAAACCGCTTGCCTTCGCGGGATATGCCGACGAGCGCTACGCGATAGCGGTACAGCAGGCGCAACGACACGGCCGACCGGCCAGCCAGCCTGGAGGACTCCGGCACTACGACTTCGCTGAACTCCAGGTCGCCATCATCCAGCACGCCTTCCGACTTGCCGACGTATTCGAGCTGCAGCACGCCCAGCGCCTCATCGAGACTCTCGGGACTGGCCTCGATGACCAGGATGTCGTCCGCCTCGATCGTGGCTATCCGTGCGAGCCCGGGGAGCCGCCTGCCCCGCCGCGACAGGCCGATGATTTCGATATCGCTCTTTTCGGCCAGGTCGTCCAGCTCCCGGATGCGCTTGCCGATTGCCAGGGAACCGTCGGGCACGCGGACCTCGGCGATATAGTCGGCGAGATCGAACAATTCCTCGCCCGCGTGCGCCGACGTGCGGGAAGCCGGCAACAGGCGCCAGCCGATCAGTGCGACGTAGGCGACGCCGACGGCCGCACACGCGATGCCCACCGGCGCGAAATCGAACATCTTGAAAGGCTCGCCCAGCGCGTCGTTGCGAAACTCGGCAATGACAATATTCGGCGGCGTGCCGATCAGCGTGATCATGCCGCCCAGGATGGATGCGAACGACAGCGCCATGAGGGAGAGCGAGGGGCTGCGGCCGCTCTTCTTTGCGGCCTGCAGATCGAGGGGCATGAGCAATGCGAGCGCCGCTACATTGTTCATCACGGCCGACAGGGACGCCGCCAGCGCCGACATGATGCCGACGTGAGCGGCGAGCTTGCGCGACGCGTCGACGACATAGCGGGCCAGCAGCTCGATAACGCCCGAGTTGGACAGTCCCCGGCTGACAATCAGCACGAGGGCGATAATCACGGTCGCGGGGTGACCGAAGCCGGAAAAGGCTGCGGAAACCGGTACGACGCCGGTCAGCAACGCCGCCAACAGCGCGATGAAAGCGACCAGGTCGTAGCGCCAGCGCCCCCAGATGAGCATCACGAATACGAGCACGAGAATGACGAACAGGAAGATCTGTTGCAGCGTCATCATTGATTGCCTGAATTATTCGACGACGCTAGGACGATACGCTATTCGTCACCTGAAAGGCACGTTACGATCCCACCATGGGATTCGTGGTCATGACCATCTTGCTGCTCGCGCTGATCTTCGGGCCGGGCCTCTGGGTCCGCAGAGTACTCGAGCGCTACAGCAGCCCGCCCGATCGCTATGCCGGGACCGGTGCGCAGCTTGCCCGCTATCTGCTCAATAAACTCGAGTTGCAGCACGTGGCCGTGGAATCGACGGACCAGGGCGATCATTACGACCCGTTGGCGAAAGTCGTTCGCCTGACCGCAGACAACTACGAGGGCCGCTCGCTGACCGCCATCACGGTCGCCGCTCACGAGGTCGGACACGCGATACAGGATCAGGAAGGTTACGGGCCGCTCAGGCTTCGCACTTACCTGGTACGGGTCGCGCGGCCGGTCGAACGGATAGGCGCCGGCGCCCTCATGGTGGCACCTTTCGTAGGCGCCCTGACCCGCGTGCCGAGCATCGGTATCATCATGTTCCTCGCGGGTTTCTTCACGCTCGCGACATCGACCCTGGTGCACCTGGCCACGCTGCCGACGGAGTTTGACGCCAGCTTCAACCGGGCGCTACCGTTGCTCGATGAACAGCGGGTCCTGAAAAAGGTGGACCGCCCGCACGCCCGCCGCCTGCTCACGGCGGCCGCCCTGACCTATGTATCCGCGTCCCTGATGAGCCTTCTCAACGTAGCCCGCTGGTGGGCCATACTACGCCGCTAGCGCCAAAAAAACGGCTTGAGTCAGGCCCCGGCCATTGAAATTGCGCGGACGGCCGCCATTTCCCGATTCGGCGTCCAATAGCCTTAGAAATTACTGGTTTAGGGGCGGCAGCGCTGCTATTATCCGCGCCCGAAAGCCGCTCTGGACCGGGCAAGAGCGCCACGAAAGACGCCCGCAGGCATTTCCCGGACGGCACTGAACACAGGCACCCACCCTGCTCGACGAAGCTCCATGTTCTCTGGCATGCCGAGAGTGACGTCATTCGAATATGGGGGCGTGGGTGCGTTTTGACTAGGACATAGCTGAAGATTCGACATGAAAGACCTAAGCATTTACAGAAATATCGGTATTTTTGCCCACGTCGACGCCGGCAAGACGACCACGACCGAACGCATACTGAAGCTGACGGGAAAGATCCATCGCACGGGCGAAGTCCATGACGGCGAAGCGACGACCGATTTCATGGAGCAGGAGCAGGAGCGCGGTATTACGATTCAGTCTGCTGCGACCAGCTGCGAATGGAAAGATCATCGCCTGAACATCATCGACACACCGGGACACGTGGACTTCACGATCGAGGTCTATCGATCACTGAAAGTCCTGGACGGTGGTGTGGGCGTCTTCTGTGGTTCCGGTGGCGTGGAGCCGCAGTCCGAGACCAACTGGCGGTATGCCAACGACTCGGAAGTTGCGCGCATCATCTTTGTCAACAAGCTTGACCGCGTGGGCGCGGACTTCTACCGCGTCGTGCAGCAGATCAAGGACGTGCTGGCGGCCAATCCGCTGGTAATGACCTTGCCAATCGGCGTGGAGGACAATTTCAAGGGCGTCGTCGACCTGCTCGAGCGCAAAGCCTGGGTCTGGGGTGGCCGGGACGATCCCGAGGACTATGAAATCACCGACGTGCCCGAGGACATGCAGGACACCGTCGAGGAATGGCGCGAGAAACTGATCGAGGCCGCCGTCGAACAGGACGACGATTTGCTCGAGCAGTACCTCGAGGGCAACGAGCCTTCGGTCGAAGACCTGATGCGCTGCATCAGGAAGGGCACGATCAACCTGGACTTCTTCCCGACCTACTGTGGTTCTGCATTTAAAAACAAAGGTATACAGAATGTTCTTAATGCAGTTGTTGAATATCTGCCGAATCCGACAGAGGTCAAGCCGCAGCCCGAGATCGACCTCGAGGGGCATGAGACCGGCGGCCACGCGATCGTGGATCCGGAGAAACCTCTGCGTGCGCTCGCCTTCAAGATCATGGACGATCGTTACGGCGCGCTGACGTTCACGCGTATCTATTCCGGAGCGCTCAAGAAAGGCGATAACGTGCTCAATACGTTCACGGGCAAGACCGAGCGCATCGGCCGCATCGTGGAAATGCACGCGGATTCGCGCGAGGAACTCGAGAGCGCCCAGGCGGGCGATATCGTCGCCCTGCTGGGCATGAAGAACACCCGCACGGGCCATACGCTGGCGGACCCGAACAACCCCGCAACGCTGGAGCCGATGGTCTTCCCGGACCCGGTGATCTCGGTCGCCATCAGGCCGAAGGACAAGGCCGGCAACGAGAAGATGGGTGTTGCCCTCAACAAGATGGTGCAGGAGGACCCTTCATTCCAGGTCGCGACGGATGAAGACTCCGGCGAAACGCTGATCAAGGGCATGGGCGAACTGCACCTCGATATCAAGGTGGACATCCTCCGGCGCACACACAAGGTGGATGTCGAGATGGGCAGGCCGCAGGTGGCCTACCGCGAAACAATCACGCAGACGATCGAGGACAGCTACACGCACAAGAAGCAGTCCGGTGGCTCCGGCCAGTACGGCAAGATCGACTATCGAATCGAACCCGCCGAGACGAATGCCGGCTACGAGTTCGAGTCGCTGGTTACGGGCGGCAACGTGCCGCGCGAGTACTGGGGTGCGATCGAGAAGGCTTTCGGGGTCAGCATGGTCGAAGGCACACTTGCCGGTTATCCCCTGCTCGACGTCAGGTTTACGCTGCTGGACGGTGCTTTCCACGCGGTCGACTCGTCCGCCCTCGCCTTCGAGATTGCCACCAAGGCCGCTTACCGGCAGTCAGTGCCGAAGGCGAGTCCGCAGCTGCTCGAGCCGATCATGAAGGTCGACGTATTTTCGCCGGAAGACAATGTCGGCGACGTGATCGGCGATCTCAATCGCCGCCGCGGCATGATCAAGTCGCAGGATGCGGGCGCGACGGGCGTGCGCGTCAAGGCGGACGCGCCGCTAGCGGAGATGTTCGGCTACATCGGCCATCTTCGTACGCTGACCTCCGGTCGCGGGCAGTTCTCGATGGAATTCTCGCACTATGCACCGTGCCCACAGAACGTGGCTGAGGAAGTCATCAAGGAAGCGCAGGAACGCAAGGCCGCGAAATAAGCGCCGGCTTGCCGCTCCGATAATCAGGCCCCCGCGGACTCGATTCGTGGGGGCTTTCTTTTTTGCTGGTAGAAAGCGTCGACGCTGAAGATCGCGACGGCTGCCCAGATGCAGGCGAAACAGACGAGATGCGCCGCCGTCAGATGCTCACCGTAGTAGATGCCAACGATGAACTGCAGCGTCGGCGCGATGAACTGCATGAAACCGATCACGGTAAGTGTCAGGCGCCGCGCGGCAATCGCGAACAGCAACAACGGCACCACGGTCAGGGGGCCGGCCAGTACCAGCAGCAACGAGGTGGACGGCGCGCCGTGCGCGAACTCGGCCTGTTGCAGCAGGGTCAGCCAACCCAGCCAGGCCAGTGCAAAGGGAAACAGCAGCAGCGTTTCGATGAACAGCCCGGGCATCGCGCCGATCGCAACCTGCTTGCGGATCACGCCGTAGAGCGTAAATAAGAGGGCGAGAGAAACGGCGACGAACGGGAATTGTCCACCCTTGATCGTCAGGTAGGACACGCCGATTGCCGCGAGCAGGACCGATATGACCTGCGGCCGGCGCAATCGCTCCTTGAGGAACACGACACCGACGAGCACGTACATGAGCGGGTTGATGTAATAGCCGAGGCTTGCTTGCAGGACTTCGTCCTGCTGCACGGCCCAGATATAGATAAACCAGTTTGCCGAGATGAACAACGCCGCGAGCGCGAGCCAGAACAGCGTGGACGGAGACCCGAATGCGGCCCTGACCTCGGGCCACTGTTTGCGAACGTGGAGAATCAACGCGCCGAAAGGTACCGCCCACACGATGCGATGTACGAGCACCTCGGTCGGCGGCACCGACTGCACGAGTTTGAAATAAATGGGGAACACGCCCCACATGACGTAGGCGATCAGCGCCGTCATGACTCCGTCGCGCTCCGATTGCCGTTGTTCTGCCTCGTCTGCCTGTTCGTTCAAGCCGAGGATTCCGAGCGTTCGGGCCGGCCCAGCAACAAGTCCCAGAGGTAGCGTGCGCGATCAATGAAGTCAATCTGCAGCAGGTATAGCGTCGGTATCAGGAACAGGGTAATCACCGTTGCGAACAGGATTCCAAAACTCAGGGATATTGCCATGGGAATGACGAACTGCGCCTGCAGGCTGGTCTCCAGCATGATCGGCATCAGCCCGGCGGCCGTGGTAAAGGACGTCAGGACTATTGCCCTGAATCGTTGCGTGCCGGATTCAATGACCGCGGTCCTGAGATCCTTACCCTGCCGTCTTGCCCGATTGATGAAATCCACCATGATCAGGCTGTCGTTGACGACGACGCCGGCCAGCGCGATCAGACCGAACATGGAGAACATGCTGATCGCCTTGCCCATGATGATGTGTCCGAAAACGGCACCTATGAAACCGAACGGGATCACCGACATGATGATGAGCGGCTGGCTGTAAGAGTGCAGCGGGATTGCGATAAGGGCATAGATAAGGAAAAACGCGGCCAGCGATGCAATGGACAGGTTGCGGATGAAATTCCTTTCCTCTTCGCTGGCCCCCTCGAGATCAAAATTGACACCCGGATAGCGTGCGAGCAATTCCGGGATGAAGTTGTCGCGTATGGACCGGATGACTTCCTGCGGTTCGACGCGCTCCGGATCCATATTTGCGCTGACTGTTACGGTGCGCTGCCGGTTCTGACGCCGGATGTTGGAGTAGCTCTCGCCAAAAGTAACGTCAGCTACCGATCCGAACGGTACTTCGTCGCCTGCCGGAGTGCGTATACGCATGTTTTCGAGGTCGGCGATCGAGCGACGCTGGTCCTCCGGGTAGCGCACCATGACCTTGAGTTCGTCCTTGCCGCGCTGGATGCGCTGCGCTTCTTCGCCGTAAAAGGCCTGGCGCACCTGCCTTCCGAGTGACACCAGCGTGAGTCCCAGTGCTTCCGCCTCGGGCTTGATGGCAAGGCGAATCTCGGCGCCCCCGCTGACGGCCGAATTCTGCACCTCGAAAACGCCGGCATAGGAACCCAGCTCCCGCTCGAGTTCCGCTGCAGCAGCTTCGAGCGCCTGGTAGTTGTTGCCGTTCAGCCTGAAGCTCAGTGGCGGCCCTCCACCGAGGTGGATCGCGCCCGAGAAAGTCAGTGTCTTGATACCCGGAATTTCGCCGACCCGCTCGCGCCACATGTCGCTGATCGCGGTGCCTTCGTAAGGCCGGTCCTCGTCCCGGGGCATTTCGACCACCATGGTGGCGCCCGTGTCGCCGTTGGTGAATACGCCCACCTGCTTGATCATGGGTACGGAATCGGGGCGTTGTTCCAGAAGCCCACGGTTCATTGCGAGCAACTCGCCTTCGATCCTGTCGAGGGCCGCGTCCCGCACGTGCGGTGCAGTACCGGTTTGCATCCGCATCTCAACCTGGATGAAGTCGCTGTCGACCTCCGGCACCATGACCTGCCTTACGAGTCCGCTGGAGACCATGCCGCCGGTAATGATCAGCACGGCGATGAAGATGGCGACAGTGACCCCCCTGTTATCAATCGACCGGGAAAGCAACGGCCGGTAATACTCGTGGATCAGCGTGTGCAAGCCATGCTGCACACGGCGCTGAATTTTCAGGAAGAACCGCGGCACCCTCTCGAACAGGCCAATGTGCCGCTCGGGACGGAATAGGTCGTCCTCGTCGACGGGCGGGATTCTCGCGTGAACCAGGTGAGCCGGCAGTATCAACTTGGATTCGATCAGCGAGAACAGAAGACAGAGGATAACGACGACCGAAATAGCTTCGAAAAACGGCCCGAAAATGCCGCCGATGAACAGCATGGGCCCAAACGCGGCCATCGTCGTCAGAACACCAAACGTCGCCGGGACCGCCACCCTTTGTGCACCATCGATGACGTTATCCAATGTTTGGCCGTCGGCGCGTATCTTCGTGTACACGCTCTCACCAATGATGATCGCGTCGTCCACGACGATGCCGAGGACGACGATGAAACCGAACAGACTCACCATGTTGATCGTGACAGGCCATGGATTGACCGGCATGAGCCACAAGGCACCGAAAAAAGTAATCGGAATGCCGACGATCACCCAGCCTGCGACTTTCATCCGAAGGAATAGCGAAAGGACGATAAAGACGAGCAATGCGCCGAGCAGCATATTGTCGAGCATCATGTCCAGGCGATCCTGCAGGTAAG
>JAACFJ010000065.1 GCA_009937505.1 Gammaproteobacteria bacterium | reverse complement strand
GCTTTCGGCGTCAGCCAGGCGAACGGCATGCGCGAGATCGTCGGCTACGCGATGATCGAACCTGACGGCTCGGTCATGGTGACGGTGCCTGCAAACACTGCGCTGCAGATCAGCGTGCTGGATGAAGACGGCAAGCGGATAACGCCGCGGCATCGCAACTGGATCTCGCTGGTCCCCGGCCAGGAACTCGAGTGCAGCGGCTGCCATGTGCAAAACAGCGGCCTTTCACACGGACGCCGCGAGGCGTTCGACTCGGCCTGGGCCGGCGCGCAAACGGCGGGCGTGGAATTCCCGAACACCGATCCGAGATGGTTCGTCGGCGACATCGGCGAGACGATGGCCGAGGTACGTGCGCGCGTCACGTGCACAAACGACGGCTGCTCCTCACTCGAGCCGTCGATGAACATCATATTTCGCGATGTGTGGTCGGCCGATGCAGCGATCGCGGCGCAGAATCCCGATATCGACATGCTGTATACGGACCTGACAACGCCGCTGCCGACGAGCATCGGTTGTGCGCAGAGCTGGTCGCCGAATTGCCGCTCGGTAATCAATTACGAGACCGTCATTCATCCATTGTGGAGCCAGGCACGCCTCGTCTTCGACGAGTCGGTGGATCCTCCGGTGCCGATACTGGATGCGAACGGTGTGCAGCTGAGCAACAATTGCCTCAATTGCCATACGCCGGTCGATGAGGCTGGCGTCGTGCGCGTTCCCGCCGGACAGGTCGAATTGCAGGACGGACTGTCGCCCGACGAGCCGGACCACTTTCATGCCTATCGTGAGCTGTTAGTTACTGATAATCTTCAGGAAGTGGTGAACGGCGCGCTCGTCGACGCTCAGCAGCAGGTGGGCATCGACATCGATGGCAACCCAATTTTTGATGTGATTCCGATTGCGTCGCCCGCCACGATAGCTGGGGCAGCGGCGTCTGACGATTTCTTCGACCGGTTCGAAGACCCCAATGATTTGCATTACAACATCTTGTCCATAGCGGAGAGACGCCTAATAGCGGAATGGTTAGATGTCGGAGCCCAGTACTACAACAACCCATTCGACGCCCCGGCCAACTAACTTATTTTGGGTCGCATGCCTGGCGCTGTTCGCGCTACTGGCCATCTTCCCCGAACAAGCAAAGGCCGCCAAGGAGCTTCGTAGTGTGGCGGTCGCCGACCCGTATCTTGAAATGCATACGGGTCCGGGTCGCGGCTACCCCATTTTTCACGTCGTCGATCGCGGCGAGTCGATTGACATCATCAAGCAACGCACGGACTGGTTCCTGGTTCGTGACGCCGATGGTGACGAAGGCTGGGTCGATCGCGGTCAGATGGAACTCACACTGAATCCCGACGGGTCGGAAGTCGACTTCCGGCATGCGGGTCTCGAGGAATTCACGAACTCGAAGTGGGAAATCGGCGTGTTGGCAGGCGATTTCGGCGGCGCGAACACGGTCTCTCTCTACGGTGCGTACTCGCTCAACCCCCACGTCTCCTTAGAGGTATGGGGTTCACAGATTTTGGGTAATTTTTCGAACGGCTGGACGGCAAGTGTTAACGTCGTTCACGAAACGTGGCCCGACTGGCGCGTGTCGCCGTTCTTCACCCTCGGTGCCGGAGTTATTCGTACCGAGCCCAAGTCGACGATTATCCAGGGTGAAGATCGTAACGACCAGATAGGCCACGCCGGCGCCGGGATTCGCGTCTACGTGACGCGGCGATTCCTGTTCCGGGCGGAATACAAGACTCACGTTGTATTCACGAGCCGTAACGACAACGAGGAAGTAGAGGAATGGAAAGTCGGTTTCGCGTTCTTTTTCTGATCCTGATGGCGCAGTTTGCGTTGTCCGGATGCGCGGCCACGAAGAACCTGTTCGGGTTCGGTCGTGACGAAGCGCCGCCGCCGACCGCGGAGTCGCCCGGGCAGGTCATCGATCCGGAGGTCGAACGGCGCGAGATCAAGGAGCCGAAGATCGACAAGGAGAACTTCGAGATCGGCGCGTTTGCGGGGATCATGAGCATCGAGGATTTCGGGACCGACCTGGCCTACGGTGCCAGGCTCGCGTATCACCTGACGGAGGGTTTCTTCGTCGAGGGTACCGTCGGCCAGACGGAAGCCGGCCTCACGAGTTTCGAATCACTGAGCGGCGGTGCGCGCCTTTTCGAGGATCGCATGCTCACTTACTACAACCTGAATCTCGGCTACAACATCTTGCCTGGCGAGGGCTTCATCGGTGAGAAACGCGCTTACAACACCCAGTTCTACCTGATCGCAGGGCTGGGTTCGACCGAGTTCGCCGACGACGATCGCTTTACGGTCAACTTCGGCGCAGGACTTCGGCTGCTGCTGAACGATGCCTGGACGTTGCGGTTCGACTTTCGCGACCACCTGTACGATATAGACATCCTTGGCGAGGAGAAGACGGTGCACAACCTCGAGGGCACGCTGGGATTCACGTTCTTCTTCTGAGGCAGGAGTCACGGTCAGTACTTCGATCAATGGCTAGAGTAGGGATTATGAAAGCAGAACTCATTAAACCCGGACGCATACTGCTTGCGGTGCTCGCGTGTTACGGGCTTTCCGCCTGCAGCGTCGAGCCGTGGGTAAAGCCCTACGAACGCGACCGGCTCGCGGATCCGATCATGGCGCTCGACGGCGATCCCGTATCGACGGCGTACATACAGCATGTCTACGAGGCTCGAGAGGGAGCGCGGGGCGGCGAAGGCGCTGCCGGCGGCGGCTGCGGGTGTAACTAGGGAGCATTCACAGGTGAACCTCCGGCGCTCAATCGTATTCATAACATGCTTCCTGGCACTGCCCGGGAGCGTGCTGGGCGGCGTGCTGCCGGAGGACCGCGGAGACGCGCTTTACCACCGCTACGAGGGCGGCGGCGTTACGATCGACGGGCCGTCGGTGCTCGTCCGCAAGAAAGCGGGCAAGAGTCTCTCATTCGTCGGCAATTACTACCTGGACATGGTGAGTTCGGCGTCGATCGACGTGATCACGACAGCGAGCCCCTATACCGAGGAGCGCACGCAGTGGTCCCTGGGCATGGATTACCTGCGCGGCAATACCACGATGCGCCTGAACTACATCAGCAGTGTGGAATCCGATTTCGATGCGAGCACCTATGCGTTCTCCGTGAGCGAAGACATGTTCGGCGACCTGACAACGCTGACGCTCAGCTACGCTTTTGGCGAAGATATTGTCGGCCGGTCGGATGATCCGACATTCCGGCGCGACAACACGCGCCAGCACTACGGGGTAGGCGTGACACAAATCCTCACGCGCAACCTGATCGCGACACTCAATTTCGAGACCGTCACGGACGAGGGCTTTCTCAATAACCCGTATCGATCGGTGCGCTACGTCGATTCGGGCAGCGCGCTGGGCTACAGCTTCGAACCGGAGCTGTACCCTGAGACCCGGACCTCGAACGCGGTAGGGCTTCGGGCCCGATACTTCCTGCCGTACCGGGCGGCACTGGAAGCCGAATACCGCTTTTACACGGATACCTGGGAGATCGAGGGGCATACCGCTTCCATGACCTACGTGCACCCCTGGGGCCCGTTTACGTTCGAAGGCAAGTTCCGCTATCACGACCAGACCGGGGCGGCGTTCTTCAGGGATATATTCTCGCGTTCCGAGGCGACGAATTTCCGCGGCCGCGACAAGGAACTCAGCCCACTCACGAGTTACACGTTCCGGGGCAAGGTGAGCTACGAGTTCCTCGAACCCAACAAGGGGTGGGGGATATTCAAGCGCGGCACGCTGAATTTCTCGCTCGATCACCTGTTCGTCGAGTATCACGAGTTCAGTGATATAACCTCCGGGTCGCTCGGTGACGAAGCACTTTACGAGCTCAAGGCGAACGTCTACCAGGTCTTCGTGTCGTTCTGGTATTGAGATAGGGATGGAGCGGGCCGCTCCGATTCGTTTTTCCAGGCATTTGGCGTCGTATTGCAGGCGGCGTATTCTTCTCCGTCATGGATGACCAGCGATGTCCTGTCGCTGGCCCTTCGGGCGCGCAAGCGCGTCCAAATTGGCTCCCGGCGGATTTGTCGCTGAGCTGCGCTTTACTTCCGTCGAGGAACACCCCGCACGGCGAACAGCGATGGTGGTAGGATTCCGTCAATGTCGATGTCTATTGCGCTGATCATCCTTGTCGCACTCGCCGTCGTGGTGGTGGTCCTCTACAACCGTCTGGTGCGCAGTCGTAACCGGGTCAGCACGGCCTGGAGCGACATCGACGTGCAGCTGCAGCGGCGTCACGACCTGATTCCGCAGCTGGTCAAGGCCGTCGACGCTTACGCGAAGTACGAGAGGGCCACGCTCGAAGCCGTAACGGAGTTGCGGGCCGAAGCAATGCGGGTGGTCGACGTCAATGCGCGCGGTGCAGCGGAACAGGCCCTGAGCGAAGGTGTGGGCCGGCTGCTGGCGCTCGCCGAAAGTTACCCGGACCTCAAGGCGAACGAGAACTTCATGAAGCTGCAGTCCGAACTCGTCGAGACCGAGGACTATCTGCAGTTCGCGCGCCGCTACTACAACGGTTCAGTACGCGACTACAACACGATGACGGAAACGGTGCCGAGCAACCTGATCGCGGGCATGTTCCGGTTCGAGCCGCGCGAGTTCTTCCAGAGGACGGCGGACGAGGCCGCAAACGTACCGCTCGTCAGGATCGGATCCGTCGAGTGAGGAAGCTCGCCTGCCTCGTACTGCTGGCATTGCCGCTGCTGGCGGGCGCTGACGAGCGCATCCTCGAATTCCACAGCGATATCACGGTAATGCAGGATGGCTGGATCGAGGTGACGGAAATGATCCGGGTCCGCGCGGAGGGCGATCGCATTCGCCGCGGAATCTACCGCGATTTCCCGACCGAGTATTTCGACAGGCTCGGCAACCGCTACGTCGTCGATTTCCAACCCCTGGCGGTGTTGCGCAACGATGCGCCCGAAAGTTTTCACTCGGTCGATGACCGCAACGGAGTGCGCACCTATTTCGGGCGCAGCGACCGGTATATCGATCAAGGTATACATACCTACCGGTTCCGGTACCGCGCATCGAGGATGCTCGGGTTCTTCGAAAACCACGACGAGCTCTACTGGAACGTAACGGGTTTCGACTGGGCATTCCCGCTCGACCGCGGTAGTGCGACGGTGCGTTTCGACTTTGCGTTGCCGCCGGGTGAGATCGAGACCGCAGGCTATACCGGCCCGCGTGGCAGCAAGGCCCGGGACTACACGTCCCACGTCGATGCCGAGGGTGTCGCCCATTTCGAGGCCAATGCCCCCCTGGGCCCGCTGAACGGTCTCACGATCGTCGTCATGTGGCCCAAGGGCCTGGTGAAGGAGCCGACGGCTGTGGACCGGGCGACCTGGATTCTCGAGGACAACCTGAATCTCCTGATCGCGCTCGCAGGCTACGCAGGCTTGCTCGCCTATGCCATCCCGGTCTGGCGCCGCTACGGCAAGGACCCCGAGGAGGGCGTCCTCGTCACACGCTACAAGCCGCCGGGAGGTTTTTCGCCGGCCTCGCTGCGATACATCCGCCAGATGTACTACGACAACAAGACCATGACGGCCGCAATAGTCAGCCTTGCCGTCAAAGGCTACCTGCGGATCAACGACCTCGGCAGCAAGCACACGCTGTTCAGACTCGAGCCCGCTGCCGATGCGCCGCCGCTCGCAACCGGCGAGGGTGAACTCTACGAGGCGCTGTTCAGGGACGGCAAGCGAGTTGTGCTGGAGCAGGACAACCACGCGCTGCTGGGCGTTGCCCGGCGGGCGCACAAGGCGTCGCTCAGCGAGGATTACAAGAAGCACTATTTCCGGCTGAACGGCCTGCTGAACGTTCCGGCAATCGCGATCGTGCTTGTTACGACCGCGCTTGCGCTGCTGGTTGGAGGGCGCCCGTCGCTCACGCTCATCGCGGCAATCGTCATCATGTTCCTCACGGTCGCGTTTTTCGCGATCATCATGAAGCGGCCGACGCTGCGCGGCCGCAAGGTTCTCGACGAAATGCTCGGCTTCAGGGATTACCTCGAGGTTGCCGAGAAGGACGAGATGAACCTGCGCAACCCCCCGGAAAAGACCCCGGAACTTTTCGAGGCCTACCTGCCTTTCGCGCTGGCGCTCGGGGTGGAGCAGGACTGGGCCGAGAAATTCGCCGGCGTGCTCGAGGCGATCCGCGGACCCGACGGACGCGGTTACCAGCCGGCCTGGTACAGCGGGTCCTGGGATAGCTCGAGTATCAGCTCGAACATCGGATCCGTGGCAAGCGGGCTCGGCTCCGCCATCAGCAGCTCGGTGACGCCGCCCGGCTCGTCGTCGGGCGGCGGAGGGGGCGGTTTCTCCGGTGGTGGCGGCGGTGGCGGTGGCGGAGGCGGCTGGTGACGGAAACCTTTCCGGCTACCCGCGATCAGACGTTAGAGATACTGCGGCAAACGTGACACTATTCTGCACCCGCCGCCCAAGAGCAAGGTAAGTAAATTGAATCAACCCGGATTCGGCAACCGGCGCCCGGCCGACAACAGCGTCATCCCCAACGTGATTTTCGCGCTGCTTGTCGCGAACGGGCTTGTATTCGCGCTGCAGCAATTTCAGTTCGAATTCATGCTGAAGAATTTCGCGCTCTGGCCGATCAATATTCCGCCGGAGCTGCTTTCGCAGATTGCGCCGGAACACCGCCCGTCGTTCATGCCATGGCAGCTCGTTACCTACGGTTTCCTGCACAGCACCGACTACCTGGGCCATATTTTCTTCAACATGTTCGGTCTCTGGATGTTCGGCCGCGATCTCGAGCGGCTGATGGGGCCACAACGGTTCCTGACCTACTACATGACCTGCGTGATCGGCGCCGGGATTATTCAGCTAATCGTCGTGGAGTTTCAGGGCGGCGTTTATCCGACGCTCGGCGCATCGGGCGGCCTTTTCGGGATCCTGCTGGCGTACGGGATGTCGTTTCCGAACCGCACGGTCATGTTGTTGTTCCCGCCAATTCCGATGAAAGCGAAGGTATTCGTGATCGTCTACGGGGTGCTGGAGCTGTTCCTGGGGGTCAGCGGCTATGCCCCGGGCGTCGCACACTTTGCTCATCTCGGCGGTATGCTTTTCGGTTTCCTGTTACTGCGTCGCTGGTCTCGGCGGAGATGATGGCGGTATGCCTGGTAGCAATCAGAGTCGGGTGGGCGCTGTCGCGCCGCGATTGGCGAGCGAGGTCCTGACGCGATGATCAACAACTGTCGTCTGTGCGGAGGTTCCAACCTGCATCCCTGGATGAAGGACGGCAGGCACCGCGACCTCGTGTACTACAAGTGCGACGATTGCGCGTTGTGGAATTACGATCTCGACTGTGGTGTCGATCAGACCCAGTACACCGAGGTGTATGTCAGCCCGCGCGATGTCGAGCACAAATCCAACCGTCTCAACCTCGACAGTTGGGGGTTCCTGCAGCAGTACGCGGACTCGCCGCGATCCGTGATGGACATCGGTTGCGGCAATGCGGGACTGCTGCACCTGGCGCGCGAAGCCGGCTGGGAAGTCGCCGGGATGGAGCTGTCGCAACAGGCAGCGGAATCGATACGGGAGGACCAGGGCATAGACGTGGTGGTGTCCGACTTCCTCCAGTATGAGAACCCCGAGAACCGCAGGTATGACGTCGTCGCGCTCCGGCACGTGCTCGAACACCTGCCGGATTCGATCCTCGCGATGCAGAAGATCGCGGCCCTCCTGAAGGACAACGGTCTCGCGCTGCTGGAGTTTCCGAATACCGGTTCTTTCAGCTACAAGCTCAAGCGAATCCTGAAAAACCGTGGGCTAAAGAACGCCAAGTATGCGCCGGACTGGCGGCCGGGACATGTCAACGAGTTTTGCCGGAGGTCGTTCGAATACCTGCTCGATCAGACGGGCTTCGAACTTATGGTATGGCGCACCTACTCGAACAAGCCGGTCGCCAACGCGTTCTACCGCTGGGTGCCTATAGCGAGCAAGGTTCGCGTGCTCGTGCGCAAGTTGCCAGACGTGGCGGCGGGGCAAAAGGCGGCCTGAGCCGTGCAACTTATTGTCGTATCCGTGCATCTAACCGAAAGTTTTCGAATGAAGGGGATTATCCAGTATGAAGCGCAGAGAGTTTCTCGGCGGGGCCGCAGCCAGCGGCGCGGTGCTCACGATGCCCGCGTTCATTTCGGGTTGCGGTATCCAGCAGGCCACGGCAGTCGCCAACAAGACGCCCGAAAATCCTTTCATGGACTGGTTCGGTGTGGATCAGGCGACCACGGCGCAGGTCATGAGCGAGCTGTCGGCCAACGGCGCTGACGCCGCGGACCTTTACTTCCAGCACAGCCGCACGAACTACCTCACACTCGAAGACGGCATCGTTTCCAGCGCGAACTCCACGATCGAGCAGGGCGTTGGCCTGCGCGTCGTCATCGGCGAGCAGACGGGCTATGCATTCACCGAAGACCTGACGCTACCCGCTATGCTCGCGGCCGCGAAGACTGCCGCTGCGATCGCTTCCGGCAGCCGTGTCGTGGCGCCGCAGGCATTCAACGCACTGGGCATGGGCGACCTGTACAAGACAGTGGTGCCGTGGTCCGACGTCGGCATCGACCGGAAACTGCCGCTCATGAAGTTCGTCGAGTCGCAGGCAAAGTCGATGGATGAAGCGGTCGAAAAAGTGGCCGTCTACTGGGCGGACCAGGACGAGCGCGTGATGATCGCAACGCTCGATGGCACGCTGGTCACCGATCACCGGCCGATGACGCGCGTTACCGTGACGGTTACGGCGCGGCGTGGCGAGGAAGTGCAGTCCGGGTTTTCCAATATCGCTGCACGCGAGGAGTTCGGGTGGTATACCGAGGAACGCCTGAACACGATGGTGAAGGAGGCCGTCGACCGCACGATGGTCCTGTTCGATGCACGGCGCCCGCCCGCGGGCGAAATGCCGGTGATCCTCGCTTCCGGTGCAAGCGGCATACTGCTGCACGAGGCTATCGGGCACGGCATGGAGGCCGATTTCAATCGCAAGGGCACCAGCATATATACCGACATGATCGGCAAGAAGGTCGCCGAGCCTTTCGTTACGGTTGTCGACCAGGCGACGATTCCACGCGAGCGCGGAGCGCTGAATTTCGACGACGAGGGCAACAAGGCCGGCCGCACCGTGCTTGTCGAGGACGGCATCCTGAAGTCTTACCTGCACGACACCATCAGCGCGAAGCAGTACGGCCTGCAGCCAACAGGTTCGGGCCGGCGGCAGTCATACAAGTATGCGCCAATGCCGCGTATGAGCTGCACGTTCATGGAGGACGGGCCGCACACTACGGAAGAGATCGTCGCTGCCGTGGACCGCGGAATTATTTGCGAGACGTACACGAACGGCCAGGTTCAGATCGGCGCAGGTGATTACACGTTCTACGTCAAGAACGGCTGGCTTGTGGAGAATGGCAAGGCCACCGCGCCGATAAAGGACGTCAACATCATCGGCAACGGTCCGGAATCGCTCAAACGCATCACGATGGTCGCTAACGACGCACGCCTGGATACGGGCGGCTGGACCTGCGGCAAGAACGGCCAGAGCGTGCCGGTCTCGCAAGGTATCCCGACCGTGCTCGTGTCGAAGATGACGGTGGGAGGCGAAAATGTCGGTTGATCTCAAGACACGTGCCGCGCAGGCCGTCGATATTGCGCAAAAGGCCGGGGCACAGGACGCCTGGTCGACCGTCAGCCAGAGTCGTGACGTTCAGTTCGAGTATCGCGAGGGCAAGCTGGAGAAGGTAAAGGACACCACGTCGCAGAGTCTAGGCATCCGCATTTACGCGGGCGGCCGATATTCGAGCCACTCGACGACTGACCTGACTCCGGACCGGCTGCAGGATTTCATCGCGGAAGCAGTAGCGATTACGGCGGCGCTGGAACCGGATGAGTATCGGCGCATAACGCCCGAGGCCCTGTTCCGGAATCGTCCCACCGCCGACCTCGATCTCGTGGACACTAACGTCCAGGCGCTGGAACGAGAGCAACGCATCGCCTGGTGCCGCGCTCTCGACGAGAAGTCACACCAGCACGAACAGGTCATCTCGGCAACGTCGGGCATCTATGACGGCACCCAGCGTTCTGCGTCCGCGAGCAGCAACGGCTTTCTCGACGAGCAGCAGTCGACGTACTGCTGGTTCAGCGCGTCCGTTACTTTGCGCGACCAGGGCGACAAGCGAGCGGAAGACGGATTCTATGCCGGTGGAGCTCATGTCGAAGACCTGCCGGATCCCGAGGTTGTCGGGGCAAAAGCGCTCGACCGCACCGTGTCGCGACTGGGCTCCGAGAAGGGGCCCACGGTCAAGTCATCGATGGTGGTCGACGCCAGGGCGGCCGCGTCGCTGATAAGCAGGCTGCTCGGGCCGGCGAACGCACGCAGTGTCCAGCAAGACCGTTCGTTCTGGACGCCGCTCATGGGCGAGCAGGCGTTCAGCAAGAAGCTGACGATAGTCGATGATCCGCTGATCGTCCGTGGTCTCGCGTCGCGCCGTTACGACAGCGAAGGCATCTCGGCCAGGGCGTTGCCGCTCGTGGAGGAAGGGGTCGTCAGGAACATCTATGTGGATACCTATTACGGCCGCAAGGGCGATATGGCACCGACGACGGGCTCACCGTCTAATCGGGTTGTCAGGCCCGGCGATCACAGCCTGGCGGAATTGCTGTCCCAGGTGGGCGAGGGCGTTTACGTAACCTCATGGCTCGGCGGAAATGCCGATGGCACTACGGGTGACTTCTCGCTCGGCCTGCGCGGGCACATGATCGAGAATGGCAAGATCGGCCGTCCCGTGGGCGAGATGAATGTAACGGGCAATCTGCGCGACCTGTTCACGAGGCTCGAGCTGATCGGCGACGACCCGTACCCGTACTCAACCACGCTGACGCCGTCGCTGGTGTTCAGCGACGTGGATTTCTCGGGCGCTTGACGCGATCGTGCGCCGAGGCGCGCTCCTGAGGCAGATCTGGTGAGCGCAGGAGCGCTTCTTGAAGCACGAAAACAATAATCGGCGGTATCAGGCGGTTGCGCCGCCGTCGATCGAGATCGCCGTACCCGTGATGTGGCGCGCCGCGTCGCTCGCGAGGTACAGCACCAGCGATGCGACTTCGCCGGGTTCGGCAATGCGTCCGTTCGGGCTGTCTTCTGCCGCGTCGGCAAGGAACTCGTCAATGTCCTCCTCTACCAGCTCGGCCTCGGTCACGAGCATCGGCGTGTCCACGTCGCCAGGGCAGATCGCATTGACCCGCAGGCCGCCACGAGCGTGGTCTTTCGCCATCGCCCGTGTGAGCATGATTAGCCCTCCCTTGCTGGTGCAGTAGGCGACGTGATCGGCGCCGGCCCGCAAGCCCCAGTCCGATGCGATGTTCACGATGCTGCCTGCGGTATCCAGCAGGAACGGCAGGGCGGCCCGGCTGAGATAGAACGGGACGTCGAGGTTGATATGCATCGTGTCCCGCCAGTCGTCGTCACTGGTATCGGCCGCGTTGCCCCGGACCAGGATGCCTGCGCAGTTCACCAGGCAGTCGATGCGGCCGAATTCGTCGATGGTTTCGGCGACGAGTTCGTCACAGGTTTCGGCGGTATCGAGATCGCCCTCCCAGGTGGCTATGTTTTCGGATGCGACGGCCACCTCCTCGAGGCGTCCCGGGTCTCTTCCTGCTGCCATGACCGACCAGCCGGCATCCGCGAATTCGATCGCAGCCGCGGCGCCTATACCCGAGCTTGCCCCGGTTATCAGAGCAACCTTCATCGCGTTGTCCTCGCTCGCCGTAACGTGCTATGCAGTGTATATCAGATACCTTTAACCAACGTATGAATTGAACAGACCCGGCCGAAGTGCGGGGAGCAGGAAATGGCAACGATCGATCTGAACGCCGATCTTGGTGAAGGCGACGCATACGACGCGGAGCTGCTGCAGGTCGTCTCGAGCTGCAATATTGCCTGCGGCGGGCACGCCGGAGACTCGGGGAGTATTGCCGCAACGATACGCGCAGCGATGGCCAATAGCGTGAGTGTCGGCGCGCATCCCTCGTACCCCGATCGCGAGGGTTTCGGCCGCCGCAGTGGTTTCCTGTCCGGTGAATCGCTGCGCGAGTCATTGCGGTTGCAGCTCGAGGATTTCAGCGGCGTAGCGGACGAACTCGGCGCGACGATCACGCACGTGAAACCGCATGGTGCCCTATATACCGATGCAGTCGTCGATGCGGACCTGGCAGATGTCATCGCGAGTGCCGTAGCGGCAATGCCGGGTAAGCCCGTTCTGGTCGGACAGGCCGGCACGGAACTCGAGTCGGCCGCGCGCGCGCACGGCCTCAGGTTTGTCGCCGAAGCATTCGTCGATCGTGCGTACCAGTCGAACGGGCAACTCGTGTCGCGCTCGGAGGAAGGCGCGGTTCATGCGGACATCGAGCGTATTCAGCGCCAGGCCGTTTGTCTCGCGCGCGACGGGGAAGTCACTGCCCGGGACGGCAGCATCGTCCCCGTCCGTGCGGACACCTTGTGTATTCACGGCGATACACCAGGAGCCGCTACAGCGGCCCGGGCTGTGCGCGAGGCGCTCGAGAAAGAGGGTATCGAGATCCGTGGCGTCGATTGATGACCCGGCCGCCATGAGCACGGCCGTTACATTGTGCGGCGACGACCTGGTTGCCGTGGAATGCACGGACACGCGCTCGGCGCAGGCACTTGCTGACCACCTGCGCGAGTCCGGGCAATGGCTCGAGTGTGTCGCTGGCATCGAGAGCTGCGTTGCGCAGTTTGATCTCGCGAGGATAGGCGTGGAGGAAGCGAAACGACGGATGTCGTCCGCGCTGCGCGACAGGCCCGCAGAGCAGTGCGATACGGCTGAACTTGTCGAAGTGCCCGTCTGCTATGGCGGGGACCAGGGTCCCGACCTTGACGAGGTCTGCGAGCTGCTTGGCATGTCTCGAGACGCGTTCATCGAATGCCATACCGGCGGTGAGTACCGGGTCGATATGCTCGGTTTCACTCCCGGGTTTGCATTTGTCGGCGGCTTCGATGCGGCGCGGGGCGTACCGCGCCGGCCGCAGCCACGCGTGCGGCTGGAGGCGGGTTCGATCGGTATCGCCGGCGGCAGGAGCGGCATCTACACGCTGTCCGGGCCAGGCGGTTGGCAAATTGTGGGCAGGACGCCAATGCGGCTTTTCGATGCCGGCGCGGAACAACCGTTCCGGCTGCGCGCGGGCACGCGCGTGCGCTTCGTTGCTATAAGCGCCGGGGAATTCGACGCGGGGCGGGCGGAATGACATTCCGGATCCTCAGGCCGGGTCTGCAGACTACGGTTCAGGCCGCTCCGCGTGGAGGTCAGCGCCATCTCGGCGTACCCGCATCGGGCGCGGCCGATCCGCTATCGCTTGCACTCGCCAATCAACTTGTCGGCAACGCGTTACTTGCTCCGGCGCTCGAGACGACGCTCACAGGAGTGGCACTTCGGTTCGAGCGGAACTGTTTCGCGGCTATTACGGGCGCCAAGGCGAAAGCTTGGCTGAACGGCGAGCGCGTCAAGCGGCACCGAACGCTGGCCGTAGCGGCGGGCGACGAGCTCGAAATCGGTCCGGCGAAATCGGGTGCGCGCAATTACCTGGCATTCGCAGGCGGCATAGAAGTGGACGAGGTACTCGGTTCGGCATCGACATACCTGCCTGCAGGCTTCGGTGGTTTCAAGGGCAGGGCGCTGCGCAGCGG
>JAACFJ010000181.1 GCA_009937505.1 Gammaproteobacteria bacterium | reverse complement strand
TCCCGCTCCGGAGGTCGATCTCGGTTATTACGTCCGCGTTCGCGTGCGCGACCCAGGCACGGTCGCCCTCGGAATCGACGATTACGCCGATGGGCACCGAACTGTTGCCGAAGCGGTCGCCGAACAGGCGCTCCTCGACGTCCATGCTTTCGAGGTCGAACGCGACGATTCGAAGCTCTTCGAAGGTATGCGCGTCGTAAATAGCGAGGTCGCCCGCCCTCGCCCGCGTGACCAGCACCTGGCCTTTGGGCGTCGCCGTCGCGCGTATCGGGAAGCCCTCCGAGGAAATCTCGCCTGCCTTCTGCAGTGTGCCGGCATCGAGAATCGTAATCGTGTCGGCAGCACGGTTCGTTACCCAGATATGCTTGCCGGATGCAGACACCGCGATACCCTCTGCGCCGTCGCCCGTGGCGATATTCGACTCGCGGGCTCCCTTCCCAAGATCGAGAACGGTGATCGATCCGGAGCCGATGTTTGCCGTGTAGGCACGCCCCCGCGCGGGGTCCAGCGCAACCATGTGGGAAACTTCCTGGTCCGTGCCGATCGAGAGCGTGACCTTCCTGCTGGCGACATCGACGAGGATCAGCGCCTTGTTCGCTTCGGCCGTTATGGCGGCCTGCTCTCCGTCCAGCCATTCGACGCCGTGCGGCCTGCGGTAGTCGCCCAGGTCGATGGTGCTGACGACCGTTGCAGAGGCGATATCAATGAGCGTCAGGCTGTTGCCGCCGCGCTCGCGAGTCCCGTAATTGGTGACGAGCGCAAAGCGGCCGTCCGGCGAAATACCGATCTCGTGGGGGCCCTCGCCCGTCGGCAGCGTTGCGACCACCTCACCCTGCTCCAGATCGATCAGCGACACCGTGGCTTCCGCCTTGTTGGCAACGGCGAGCGTGGCAGCGTGTGGCGCGCCGCCGGGAACAAGAACCAGTAACGCAACCAGCACGGCGCAGGATGACCCGGTCGGGTCGAAACGGGCGGGCAATTTCATGGGGCCTCCTAGGTATTGAGGCCTATCGTAACAGGCGAGGCCCGGAAATCCCGTTAGTTAACCACGACCGAACGAACTACCTCGTTAGAGAAGTCGCTCTCCGTGCCTGCCGAGTTGAAAGCCGTCGCCGCGAAGTAATAAGTCGCCGGTCGCAAACTGTCCAGCACGTAGGCGGTGAGCCCGACGTTTTCGATCCTCAACTGTTGCTCGTAGTTGCCGGGTTCCGTACCCCAGTAGATCACGTAGCCCGCAAGGTCGCCGGCATGAGAGCCGTCCGTGTTGGATTGTGGCGGCAACCATTCCAGCGTGACGGCACCCAGTTCATCGCGGCTGACGGCAATCGAGAATGCCGGCAGCGATGCGGCCGCGCTGCCGTCGCTGACCGAGATCACGATGTCGTCGTACGTGCCGACGTCGCCGAACTGCGGGGTCCCTTCGAGTCCGCCCGTGGCAGCGTCGAATGCCGCCCACGCCGGCTTGTTCCGGATAGAAAACGCCAGGGCATCGCCATCGTCATCAGACGATGACGGCGCAAACGTGTATGCCTCGCTCATGACAGCAACATGCTGCGGGTCGCCGCCGATCTGCGGCGCCGTATTGCTGACCGGCGCGACGCCGAGTCCGCCGCCGGCGGGTTCTTCTGACCCCAGGCAACCGCCGAGCAATGCTGCCATGGCAAGAATGCTTGCTAGCTCTCGTGTTCTTGGCTGTCGTAATCCCTGAATTTCCATTCCACAACAATCGGCCAGGCGGTCCGTACGCAGCGGACCGCGTTTCAGTCAGTAATCTTTTCTGCAACCGCGGGGCTGAACGCCGCAACGGCAACGAGTCGGTGATCACGCCCCTGCGCAGCGGCCCAAATTGACCAGTCGACTCACGACTGAACATAAAGCAAGAGCCGTGCCAACTTCGGGATTACGTCGAAAAGCGCACAGGTAAGCGGGTTCGGGACCGCCTCGAACCTGCGACTCGTCAAGCGTTTGTCTCAATAAAGGGACAGTTTGCTGCGAAGCAGCATTATGTAAGCTTTGTAACCGACTGGTCGGAATACGTTTTCTGGCCGTCGCCACCGTGCGACACGGGTGTGCGGCGCCCGTTGCGGTTGCTGGAACCGCGAACACCGCCCAGCCACAAAACGCAAAAAAGCCCCGCAGCGGGGGCTTTCTAAAGTGTCGAAATGGTGCCGAAGAGAAGACTCGAACTTCCGACCCACGCATTACGAATGCGTTGCTCTACCAACTGAGCTACTTCGGCACCGCCATGAGGCACGTTTTGGCGGCGCGCAGTATAGCCGCACGCGCCGGAATGGGAAAGTCCCGCGGGCCCTCGCCCCGCTTCAGCCCTCGCCCCGGATCCGGATCAGCACCTCGATGCTCTCGCTCCTGGTACCTTTGGGCATCAGCGGCAATTCGCTGAACCGAATCTGCTCGTCCGGGATATCGCGAAGTTCACCCGTGTCCACGTTGTAAAAGTGATGGTGCGGACGAGTCGTGGAATCGTAGAACTTGCGCACGGGGTCGACCATCACCTCTTTAACGATGCCGCGCTCGCCGAAGAGATTCAGCGTGTTGTACACGGTGGCTTTGGACACGCTGCTGCCGGCTTCGCGCAGCTGGTCGATGATCTGGTCCGCCGACATGTGTTGCGGCTTTTCCAGAAGTATTTCAGCGACTTCCAAACGTTGCGGTGTGGACAGAATGCCGTACTGCTCGAACAATGCAAGGATGTCGGAACGCGACATGGATGGCCCCCGGGATTCGAATCTGGACTGAGTATAAACCAATTCCTGCCGTGGATAACCACCAGCGGCGATCAACCGGCCAATCCGGTGTTATTGGGCCGATTTCCGGGCTGCACGCAGTCATTCCGCGTGACATGTTGACCCCCGCAAAGGAGGCCAGCGATGTTTGCCAGGGATCACGGCTATTCACTCCTCGAGCTCTTGATGACAATCGCGATCGCCGCGATGATCCTCACGCTCGGCCTGCCCTCGTTCTCCGCGCTCAAGGCCCGCAATGCCCAGCGCGTGGAAGTCAACGCGCTGTTTCACGCCGTCCACCTCGCGCGCAAGGGCTCCATCATGCGCAAACAGGTCGTCTCGCTCTGCCCCACCGCGGACGGCGACTCGTGCAATCCCGGCCGGGACTGGTCCGGCGGCTTCCTGGTATTCGAGAACAGCGACCGCGACGAGCCACCGGAGCTCGATGACGGCGAGATCTTGCTTTACCGGCACCTGGCCAGCCCGTCGGTGAAAATCACCGCAAACAGGCGCGGATTCACGCTCAGAGCGACTTTCCTCAGGGCGACCAACGGCACGCTCGTGGTTTGCGACCGCGCCGGGCGCGTGACGCCGAGGGCGCTTGTCATAAGCTATACGGGACGGCCGCGCGTAGCCGAACGGTCGCCGCGGGGAACGCCGTATTCCTGTGCGGATTAGGTCAAATCGCGGATACCCGGGAGCACCTGGAAATGGCGCTATATATTGCGTGCATGGACAAGCGACAGCAGACCGGCTTCACGCTCTACGAACTCATGATCACGGTGATGGTCGTGGCCGTCATATTGACCTTCGGCATCCCCAACCTGAGGCAATACACGCTGAACAGCCGCATGACCGGCACGGCCAACGACCTCCATGCTGCCTTCATGATGGCGCGCACCGAGGCTGCGCATGCCAAGAGCAACGTCACGATTTGTGCCAGCGCAGACCCGACGGGCACCGGCACCTGCGACGGCACCTGGAACCAGGGTTACGTCGTATTTATCGACAACGACGCGGACCGGGCGAGAGGCGCCGGCGAAGCCATTCTGCGAACGCACCCACCCGCCGACAACGGCGTGTTGCTGCGGGTCGCGAACAATGCGACCTATTTCATGTACGCACCAAGCGGGCTCGGGCGCAGGGACACGGCCAACAACACACCGGTGTCGCAGGTCGTTATTTGCGACGAACGCGGCAACATCCGGGCGGCGGGCGGCAATTCGGCGGCCCGGCTTTTCGTATCGACGCCGCTCGGCCGCGCCACGGTCGTGCGCGACCGGACGCTGATCCAGGCCGCATTGGACTCGCCGCAAATGATGGGAGCCACCTGCCCATGACGACGCGTGTAAACGATATCCAGGGAACAATTGCTATGCGATTTCCTAAGTCATCGAACAGACAGCAAGGCTTCTCGCTGATCGAGGTGCTGATCGCGCTGATCATCATGTCGGTCGGCATGCTCGGCATCGCAGGGCTGTACGTACAGAGCCTGCAGGCCGGGCGCACGTCGATGTTCCGCCACCAGGCGGTGGCGCTCGCCGGCGACGTCGCGGACCGCATCCGCGCGAACCCCACGGCAGGCATTTCCTATACCGACGCAACCGGTGCAGACAACGGCTGTGTCGCCGCGGACGTCGACTGCGACGCGGCCGGCATGGCCCTGCACGATGTCTTCCTGTGGAAGCAGCAGGCCGGCGACTCGCTGCCGGGCTCGGCAGCTACCGGTGGCGGCGACGTGACCGTGCAGTTCGACGACACGGTCATCCCGCCGCTCTTTACCATCACCGTAGGCTGGGAGGAGCCCGGGATCACCGATCTCGACACGCCACCCAGCTATGTCGTCACCATCCCGGTCAACCCGTTCTAGGAGCGATTGCAATGCGCACAACAGTCAATCCGTTTGGGGG
>JAACFJ010000180.1 GCA_009937505.1 Gammaproteobacteria bacterium | reverse complement strand
ATGGGCGCATCCCAGTTGTAGCGCTCGGGCGGCTCTCCTTCCCGGGGCTGTGGCCGGATGTAGACGCTTTCCCCGGTCTTGCGGTCGAAGCGCGTAAGGTTCCCTTGCTGCCACTGCGCATAGACGATATCCGGGTTGTTCGGGTCGACGGCCGACTGATGGCCGTCACCGGAGAGCGTTACGAACCAGTCCGAGTGGCGGATACCTACATTATTGTCGGTGCGCGAGGGGCCGCCGTGGCTGTTGTTATCCTGGGTACCGCCGTACACGTTGTAAAAGGGCTCGTCGTAGTCGACGGCCACCTTGTAGTACTGCGTGATCGGCATGTTGTTGATGAAGCGCCACGTCTTGCCGAGGTCATGGGTCTCGTAGAGCCCCCCGTCGTTGCCGACGAGGATGTAGTTCTCGTCGTCCGGGTCGAACGCCATGGCGTGGTGATCGACGTGCTTGGTGTCGTGTGCGAGCTTTATCATCGTTTTGCCGCCGTCTTCCGTCATATGCAGATGCATGTCGGCGTGATACACGCGATCGAACCGGTGCGGGCTCGCCCAGAGCTCGTTGTAGTAGTGTGGGCCCGTGGAGCTTGCTGCAAAATCCGCACCCTTGACCCAGCTCTCCCCGCCGTCCCCGGAACGGAACATCGCACCGGTGCGATTGGCGAGCTCGATGGTGGCGTAAAGCACGTCCGGCTCCTGCGGCGAGATTGCGAGGCCGGTCTTCGCCATGATCTCGTCCGGCAGCCCCGCCGGGCCGCCGTCCAGCAGTACGGCGACGTTACGGAAGCGTTGCCAGGTCACCGCGTACATGACATCCGGGTTGCGTGGGTCCAGGTGCACTTCGTTGACACCGGTATAACGATCGTCGAGCTCGGTATTGCCGTGACCATCGCCGAGCACCTTGCGCCAGTTCTTGCCGCCGTCCGTGGACTTGAAGAGCCCCCGGTCGCCGCCGGCAGACCACAAAGGACCCTGTGCGGCAACGAAGACAATGTTCGAATCCCGCGGATCGACGCGGATCATGCCGATGTGCTCGGAATCCTCGAGCCCCATGTTTTCCCAGTTTTTGCCGCCGTCGAGGCTCAAGTAAACGCCGGCACCGTAACCGACGTGCCGGCCGCTGATGTTCTCGCCCGTGCCGACCCAGATCGTATTCGAGTTGTTGGGGTCGATCGTCACGCAACCGATCGAATAGGCATCCTCGTCTTCGAAGATGGCTTCCCAGGTCGTGCCCTCGTTGACGGTCTTCCAGACACCGCCGCTGCCGACGCCGACGTACCAGGTGCTGTGGTCGTTCGGGTCGATCGCGATATCGGAAATGCGCCCCGCCATGAAAGCAGGCCCGATGCTTCGCATCTCCAGTCCCTTGAAGGTTTGCTCGTTGAATCCCGGTTCGACCATGTCGTCGTCGGCAGCGAATGCAGGAGCCGAAACAAACGTGAAAATTGCAGCAATGAGCGTGAGGCGCTTCATGATTTTCCCCGGTGAATATTGTTGATCGTGGTGCGGAGGGAGAAGATTCTGTTGTTTAAGCATTCTAAACGCTTGCGAGACGCAAGTTCGAGTAACATGCTTTCGCATAACCCGAATCACCGACCGGTTTGCAAGTACATGATTCGAATAGGACTGCTCGGCGCATCGCGAGTTTCTCGCTATGCCATCATCGACCCCGCAACGGGGATCGAAGGCATCCAGGTCAGTTCCGTCGCGGCGCGCGATCCTGATCGCGCAGCCATGTTCGCAGAGGAAAACGGAATTCCGTACGTCGAGGTTGACTACGAAAGCCTCGTTACCAGCCACAATGTCGATATCGTCTATAACGGCTTGCCGCCGAGCAGTCACGCGCGCTGGTCGATTGCCGCGCTCGAGGCGGGCAAGCACGTGCTCTGCGAAAAACCGTTTGCGATGAACGCCGGGGAAGCGCAGGCGATGGTCGGCGCGGCTGACCGCAGCGGCAAATTCCTGATCGAGGCGTATCACTATCGATTTCACCCGCTCTTCGCACGCGTGCTGGAGGTTATTGAGTCCGACAGAATTGGCGCCTTGCGGGAGCTTAGGGCTCACTTCAACGTAAGGATTGCCCCTGAGCGCGGAGAGATTCGCTACGATCCGGCGCTCGGCGGCGGCGCCATGATGGACCTCGGCTGCTATTGCGTGCACGGGGTGCGCAGCGTGATGGGTTCGGAGCCCGAGGTAGTTTCCGCATCGGCGATTGAGCACGAGTCCGGTGTCGACATCGAAATGGAAGCGCGGCTCGAATTCCCGGGCGGCGTCCGGGCATGGGTATCCTCGTCAATGTCGGACAAGTTACCCGAGGGGCTGGACGCCGGTCTCGTGGTTACAGGCGAGCGTGGCACGATGACGGTTATCAACCCCGTCGCACCGCACATGGGACACGAACTCATCCTGGAAACGGCCGACGGTAACAACAGCGAGGACGTTGCCGGAGAAACGACGTACGCGCACCAGCTCCGGCACATAATCGACGTGCTGCACGGCAAATCCGAGCCACTCACGGGCGGCAGCGATGCGATTGCCACCATGCGTGTCCTCGACGATGTCTACCGATTGGCCGGCATGAGGCCGGACTGAGAGCGGCGGAGACTCCGGCACCGGTTGTTCGCTACGTGCGTCCATCAAGCGGTATCGATTCACCCGGGTGTACCGCAGAACCACTGCATTCCTCAGTACCCAAGGCTACGGAGAGTATCAGGGTCGCGGTATGCGCCAGTTCTCGTTCGGCACGGCATAGCCTCGCTGAAAGGCCGGCCGGTCCGCAAGTGCCAGGTACCAACGTTCAACATTGGGAAAGTCGTCGAGATCGATCTGCTGGAACTCGAATCGCGAGGCCCATGGCCACGTCGCGATGTCGACGATTGAAAACTCGTCCACGATATAGTCGCGACCCTCGAGCCGGTCATTCAGGACGCGGTATAGCCTTAGTGCCTCCTGGTAATAGCGGTGCTCGGCATATTCTGACTTGCCCGGATTGAATTTGAGGAAATGGTGCACCTGCCCGAGCATCGGGCCGAAGTGCGCCATCTGCCACATCAGCCACTGCATCATCTGGAAATATCCCGCGCTCCCCTCGGTCGGCGCGAGCCTGCCGGTCTTGTGAGCAAGGTACAGGAGGATGGCGCCGGACTCGAACAGGGCTGCGTCGCCGTCCACGATGGCCGGGATCTTGTTGTTCGGGCTGATCGCGAGGAATTCCGGCGCGAACTGCTCGTCCTTGCCGATATCGATCGGTATCACTTCATAGTCGAGGCCGAGTTCCTCGAGCGCAATCGAGATCTTGACGCCGTTGGGCGTGCTCCAGGTGTAGAGCCTGATCATGTCATTCCCGGTAATGGCTGGCTACGCAGTCATGATACTCGTCGAGTTCGAGCACGATATCCGCGTTGCTACGTACGGCCCCGAGGTTGTGACGGCTTATGCGCTCGAAGTACTGGATGAACGCTCCGACCTGTTTCTCGTTCATGACGCCGGCTGCATCCGCGCCGGCAGAGGCCGCAAGTTTTTGTTCCTGCTCGATGCGCCAGCGGAGTATCGCTTCGAAGCCGGGTGCCTGCAGGAAGACCAGGGCATCGAGCCCTGCGAACACGTCGGCGTAATCCGTGCGCAGGCGCTCGTTGACATAGCGGCGCCAGCGTCCGTCCGCGTCCTCGTCCGCCTCGAGTTCATTGACAGGCTCGTCCAGACCTTCCTCCGGCTCCGCTACGCTGCCGACACACCAGCCCTCCAGGATGATCAGGTCGACCGGTCCGGAGACGGTGGGCCATGACGATTCGTCCGCACGGTCGTCGATGGCCTTGTCGAAGCGGGGCAGTTGATACGGCTCGCCTGGGCCGAGTTCGCGCAGGCGCGCAAGGCTCTCCCTGAGCATGGGCACGTCATGGGTTCCGGGCACGCCCCGCGTTGCCAGCAGGGGATGCACCGTTTGCGACAGCCGTCGCCGCTCCACTTGCGTCAGGTAAAAATCATCGATCGAGAGGACCGCTGCGTTGCGCCGGCCGGATTCGCCCAGGGCGAGCGCGAGATAGGCGGCAAGCGTGGACTTGCCCGTGCCCTGTGCGCCGTTGATCCCGAGCAGGAAGGGCGTACCGGGCTCCGATTTCCGGCACAGCCATCCCGCCAATGGCTCGTAAAACCTTGTTGCGGTCGTGCGAAAAGATTCAGGCAGTCGGTGCGCGGTCGCCCACGCGCTCGTAGGCTTCGCCAATCAATACGCCGAGTTCGCGTTCCTCGTCACCGTCGAGGTGGATGCCGGGGCGGCCGTGCGCGAAACGATAGTTGCAGACGACCGCGATGTCACCGGCCTTCCACGGGATCGGGATGCCGAAGCGGTCGTACGCGTCGACGAACTGTTGTTTCTCCTCGCGCGTCATCTCCGTGTCGTCGCCGAAGGTGAGCTTCAACGGTCGCTCGTCGTAAGGCAGGTGCATGACCTTGGGCCAGGCGTCGAACCACATACCGTCGTCGGCCACGCTGCTGTAGAGAACGTTGCGGTCGAGTTGCGGGAAGTATTCGAACGCCGACACGTAGTAGCGCGTCTTCAGGAGCCGGTCCGGCCCCCAATCGACCTCGAGGCCTCGCGATTTCGCGATCTTGACCGCCTCGTCCGGGTCGTCGGTAAGCATGGATTTCTGCCAGTGGTTGTAGACACCGATTTGCTCGGTGCCCCTGAACGCTTCCCGGTCGGTGAGGTTACGGTGGTAGCAAATGCCGAGACGCTTCAGTTTCTGCCCGAACTCCGTTTCGAGAA
>JAACFJ010000064.1 GCA_009937505.1 Gammaproteobacteria bacterium | reverse complement strand
CGGGGCAGACGGATTCGAACCGCCGACCCTCTGCTCCCAAAGCAGATGCGCTACCAGACTGCGCCATGCCCCGATGCCGGTCATTCTGCCACACAAAACCCGGCCTGAGCCGGGTCCTGCGGGGGCACGATAATACGGGCGGGCCGGGAGCCCGTCAATCAAGCAGTTATGGTTTCTGTGCACTGCTTCTGAGTCGCCGGAGCCCCAGCCACTGCAGCTCGGCGAAAGCGAACACCAACAGCCCCACCACCGCCAGGATCCACAGCCCGGCTGCCGTCAGCATGCCATGCCAGCCGACGAGCAGGCCGACGGTGCCTGCCACCCAGGCCAGGTCCGCAACGATGACCGAGGTCACCCAGGCCGAACTGATCGTGGGCCGGGTCGAGAACCACACCAGGGAGCCGGCAAACCCGAGCAGCATCAGGCCCAGCGGCCACAGGTGGTGCTGCAGGTCGGTCATCATGGCTACGATTCGCGTATCGAAAACAATAATCAGAAGCCCGCAAATGGCCGAGAACACGGCGTTTCCGAGCAGTGCGCGCTTCAAGAGGTCTGCTTCTGTCCTGTTGTTCGATAATTTCATATCGCCTCCTATTACTTTAAAAACATATAGTACTTTAAAAAGGTATAGTTTATTCCTATACTTGTCAAGCCATGACCAAACGCAGCTATGGACAGGATTGCGCGCTCGCACTCGGCCTCGACGTAATCGGCGAGCGCTGGACGCTTCTGATCATCCGTGGGTTGCTGACGGGGCCAAAGCGCTACTCCACTCTGCAGGACCAGCTCTCGGGAATCGGCACAAACCTGCTCGCAACGAGGCTGCGCGAGCTCACGGAACACGGCATTACCCGTAAAACCGACGAGGGGTACGAACTGACCGAATGCGGCGAGGCACTGAGACCGATCGTGCATGCCCTGATTCGCTGGGGGCACCAGTTCCGCAACCTCGCCCCGGACGCCGCCGTGAGCCGCCCGGAATGGGACATGCTGGCGCTCGAGGCGGCCTTCCGGCCAGAGCGCGCCGAAGGCGTCGAAACCACCCTCGACCTGACGTTGTCCGGCTACCGCTTTCATGCCGTCGTCCGCGATGGCGCCGCACGCTGCAGTCAGGGGGCCGCCGCAGATGCCGATGCGACCGCCAGCACGACGACCGAGACGTTGCAGGCGATTGGCGACGGCCGGATCTCGCTCAGCGATGCGATCGAAAGTGGAAAAATCGAGCTACAGGGGTCTCGCCGCGCCTTCCGGCAGCTATTCCAGCTGTTCGAACTGCCGTCGGATTAGGCATTTCCCTACTACGAGTCTCGCGGCAACAGTGCTATGGTCGCGGCTCCGAAAACGCCCGAACAAGGATTTTCCGGTATGAGAAAGATCATGATCGCCCTGGCCCTCGCACTGGCCAGCAGCCTTGCGCTTGCGGCCGACAAGGTTCCGGCGCATCCCCACATCCTGATCGAGACCACGATGGGCAACATCAAGCTCGAACTGGAAGGCAAGCTGGCGCCTATTACGGTCGGCCACTTCCTGAAACTCGTGGACAGCGGTTTTTACGACGGCCTCATCTTCCACCGCGTCATCCCCGGGTTCATGGCACAGGGCGGTGGCTACACGCCCGGCCTCGAGCTCAAGGAGGATGACGCTGCCATCCCCAACGAGTCCGGCAACGGCATGAGCAACATGCGCGGCACGATCGCAATGGCCCGCACCAACGACCCGCATTCGGCCAACACGCAATTCTTCATCAACGTGGCCGACAACGTGCGCCTTGATTCCAGCAGCAATCGCTGGGGCTATGCCGTATTCGGTTACGTGATCGAAGGCATGGAAGTGATAGACGAGATCGTCGCAGTCAGGACCGGGCCTCAAGGCAAACTGCGTTCCGATGTGCCCATGGTGCCGGTCGTCATCAAAAAGATGTCGCAAGTGACGTACGACTGAAATGACCACGCTCTTTATTTCGGACCTGCATATCGAGGCTGACCGCCCGGAAATCGGCGAGCAGTTCCTCGATTTCCTCGACGAGGAAGCGGCGGACGCCGAGGCCCTTTACATCCTGGGCGACTTCTTCGAGTACTGGGTCGGTGACGACGATCCCGACGAGTACTACGCGTCGATCAAACGCTCGCTGCGTGCCTTTTCGGACAGTGGCGTGCCCGTTTATTTCATGCACGGCAACCGTGACTTCATGATCGGCCAACAATTTGCTGCAGAGACCGGCGTAACGATCCTGCCGGACCCCTGCCCGATCGAACTCTACGGCAAATCGGTGCTGCTGAGCCACGGCGATGCCATGTGTACCGACGACGTGGAGTACCAGCAGATGCGCGCCATGACACGCAATCCCGAGTGGCAGGCGATGATGCTCGAAAAGCCGCTCGAAGAGCGCCTGGCGATCGCGCAACATGCACGCGCACACAGCCAGGAGCGCAACAAGACGCTCAGTGAATCGATCGTGGACGTCAATCCCGACGCGGTGAAAAAGACGATCTCGGAACACGGCGTCGAAATCCTGCTGCATGGCCACACCCACCGCCCCGGCATTCACGGCGTCGAGGTGGACGACCGATTTGCCAAGCGCGTCGTGCTGGGTGACTGGTACGACCAGGGCAGCGTCGTGAGCTGGGACGAGGATGGGCTGGAACTCAGTCCAATTCCCCGGCAGGCGGACCCGAGTGAAAGCGGAACTGGGGATCCGGCACCGTAATCAGCTGAGCTTCGACGGCCTTCAGTTCCGCGAGCCGCTCGTCGATCTTCGTTCGGGAGGCGCCGGTTTCCGACTGCGCAAGATTTAGGTAATGCTCGAAGTGGCGTGATTCGGATGCCAGCAAGCCCGCATAAAACTTCGCGATTTTTTCCGGCAGCCTCGGTACGAGTCGGGCAAAGCGCTCGCACGAGCGCGCCTCGATCAGCGCACCGACCAGCAGCATGTCCAGCAACTTGTGCGGCTCGTCGTCGCGCACTGCATCACGCAGCCCACCCGCATACCGGGATGCGGTGAGGCGCTCGAACGGCAATTGCATATCGGCCATGATCGAACGCACCTGCTCGAAATGCCGCAGCTCCTCCCTGGCAAGTCTCGACATGCGTTGCGAAAGCGCTGTACGTTCGGGATAGCGGTAAAGAAACCCGAGCGCGGTCGATGCCGCCTTGAGTTCGCAGTTGGCATGGTCGAGCAGTAGCTCGGGGATTCGCTCGCCGGCCGCATCGAGCCAGGCCTCGGGCGTCGGCGTATCGAAAAATGCCTCGATGTTCGCCGGTATTGCCGCGTCTACAGCCATTCCTCGACCTCGGCCACCGACTGCAGCCTGTCCTTCGGGTCCTTTGCGAGCATCATGTTCAGGAGCGCCTGGGACTCCGCAAGGCGCGCCGGCAACAGCGGTATCGGCGCACGCGCATGCTTGTAGATAATGCCCATCGCGGTATCCGCGTGATAGGGCTTTTGGCCCGTCAACATCTCGTAAAAGATCACGCCCAGGCTGTAGATGTCGCTACGCTCGTCGACCGGATTGCCATGGCCCTGCTCCGGGCTCATGTAGTAAGGCGTGCCAAAAATCTCGCCGCTGCCGGTAATCTCCATCTGCAGGCGCAGTCGCTTTGCCAGTCCGAAGTCGATCAACGCGATCGAGTTGTCCCGCCGCAGCATGATATTGCCCGGCTTGAGGTCGCGGTGCAGGATGCCCACCTCGTGAATTCTCGCCAACGCGCTCGCAATCTCCCGCAGGTATTTCACGGCGGCGGCCGCGATTAGTCGTTCGCTGATACGCTGCCTGAGATCGCCGGCATCGAGGTACTCCATGGCAATGTGCGCATGATCGTCCGCAACACCGAGGTCGTAGATCTTTACGATATTGGGGTGATCGATCCCGGCGATCATCTCGTATTCCTGCAGGAAACGGTCGAACGCGGCAATACTCTCCTCATTCACGTCCGGGATCTGCCGCAATACCTTCAGCACCATCTTGACGCCCGTGGCTTTGCGCTCCGCGAGATACACGCTCGAATGCGACGAGGTGCCCAGTTTCTTTATAAATCGGTAGCCCTTGATCAGCGGCTCGATACCCGCCGCCTTGTCGCCGACGAACAGCGAGCCGGTCGATGACCCTCGGCGCTGTGCAACGAGGATGTCGCTCAGGCGCACGATCAGTGCATCGTGGCTGAAGCCTTCCCTCAGGAAACAGCCGTCTGCGCCGCGATTGAGTACCGGTCCGGCTTCGTCCTTGCGACCGAAATACACGACCGCTGGAAAATTCGGATTCTTCTTGAACCGCTTGACGACGTCGACGCCTTGCCGGTCGCCAAGTTCGCTGCCCAGCAGGATGACGTCGTTGCCAGCACCGGAAAACTCGTCGGGCAGGTGTCCGCCGGCGATTGGATCGAAGTCCGTAATGATGGCGTCGGGCCAGTGCGTGGACACATGGTGCATCAGCAGGCTGCGGAACTCGGCCTGGCCGTCGATGATCATGAATCGTACGCTCATACGACTGCGTCGGGCGTCCCGGGCGCTACATGCCGATGGCCGGTTTGGGTCCCTTCCGTGCCGTGGTTTCGCCGGGCGCAACAAGCCCTTTTTGTTGCGCCTCGCGTGCCTGCTTGGCGCCGTCATTCCGGCGTTCCTCGAGATCCTGCAGGTACTCCTCGGTAACGTCGCCGGTGACGTATTCGCCCGAGAAACAGGAGGCATCAAACTCGCTGATCGATGAATTATCGTGCCGCGCCGAACGAATAAGCCCGTGCAGATCCTGGTAGATCAACCGATCCGCACCGATCAGCTCCGCGATCTCGTCGACGTCGCGGCCGTTGGCAATAAGCTCCGAGGCTGCCGGCATGTCGACGCCATAAACGTTCGGGAAGCGAACCGGCGGCGCCGCCGACGCGAAGTAGACCTTTTTCGCGCCCGCTTCACGTGCGAGCTTGATGATCTGCTTGGACGTCGTGCCGCGCACGATCGAATCGTCTACCAGCAGCACGTTCTTGCCGCGGAATTCCAGGCCGATCGCGTTCAGCTTTCGCCGTACCGACTTATCGCGTTCTGCCTGCCCCGGCATAATGAATGTTCTGCCGATGTAGCGGTTCTTGATGAAGCCCTCGCGGTACTTCACGCCCAGGTGATAGGCGACTTGTAACGCCGACGTGCGGCTGGTGTCCGGGATCGGTATCACGACGTCGATATCGTGGTAAGGGAAGTCGCGCACGATCTTGCCGGCCAGTTCCTCGCCCATCCGCAGGCGTGCCTTGTAAACGGAAATTTCGTCCAGGATCGAATCGGGTCGCGCGAAGTACACGTACTCGAAAATACACGGCGTGTGGCGGATTTCACCCTTGTGTTCCCTGCTGTGCAAAATGCCGTTGTTCTCGATGTAGATCGTCTCGCCCGGCTTCAGGTCGCGCATGCGTTCGTACTGCAGCACATCGAGCGCGACGCTCTCGGACGCCACCATGTAGTCATTTCCGCCGTCGACCGCACGCCGGCCGAGCACGAGCGGACGAATGCCATTCGGGTCGCGAAATGCGACGATGCCATGGCCGACGATCAGCGCGACGACCGCGTAGCCGCCCGAACAGCGCCTGTGCAGCGCCTCGACTGCATCGAAGACCTGGTCGGCCGTCGGATGGCCGTTGGCACGGATCTGCAGTTCGTGCGCGAATACGTTGAGCAGGACTTCGGAGTCCGAGTCGGTGCTCAGGTGACGGCGATCTTCGCGGATCAGCAGATCAGCAAGTTCATCGTGGTTCGTGAGATTGCCGTTGTGTGCGAGGCAAATGCCGTACGGCGAATTCACATAGAAGGGTTGCGCTTCGGCGGATTTCGAGCCACCGGCTGTCGGGTAACGAACATGGCCGATGCCCACGTTGCCGGACAAGCGCAACATGTGACGCGTACGGAACACATCACGAACGAGTCCGTTGGCCTTGCGCTGCTTGAGCCCTTCCTCGCCCCAGGTAACGATGCCCGCCGCATCCTGGCCGCGGTGCTGCATCACCGTCAGGCCGTCATAAAGGGCCTGGTTGACCGGGTTCCTGCTAACAATTCCGATAACGCCGCACATGCATTACTCCCTGTTCACTGTCCGCCCGGCAATCTTAGCTGCTCCGGAAGTTCAACCGGCAGCGTGTCCGCCGGCACATCCGGCGTCAGCAGTTCATACCCCTGCGGCGCCATCACCTTGATCCAATCTGCCACGACCTCGAGGTGCGGAATCAGCATCGAATTCTGCCACCAGGGATCGTTCGAGAAACCTGCATACTCTCCGACAATGATCGCGACCGCGATGAGCAACAGGCCGCGGCAAATGCCGAACAACGAGCCGAGAAAACGGTCCATGCCGGACAGGATCGACAGGCGCACGAGCTTCGACAGCCCCCAGCTCAACAATCCGCCGATGGACAGGATAACGGCAAACAGGAAGATGCGGCCGAACCACATCTGCAGCTCCTCGGAGTCTAGCCAGCCCGCCATCGCCATGCCGACCGCCGGTCCGAAATAGAGCGCCGCCCAGATTGCCAGCAACAGTGCCACGATCGAGATCGCTTCCTTGACGAAGCCGCGCACCATGCCGACGGCCACCGAAACGACGATGGCAACCAGGATAATTATGTCGATAACCGGCATCAGCGATGTCGAGGGATTCGGGCGCAGCTCGAAGCGGGATGGGAGGAAATTCTAACAGAACGTTAGCACGGCGCACCCTTAATCATGGATGCGGTACGACCTGCCCTTTGTGGCCGGCCTTTGCGAGCCGTTCCGCCATCGCCTCGGCACTCTCGCGGTCCTTCTGCGGCCCGATGCGGACGCGATGAAGCTGGCCCGAATCCTTGGACAGCTGGCTGAGGAAGGCTGCAAATCCTTGTTTTCGAAGGTCCGCCGCGAGCCGCTCGGCGTTTTGCTCGTTGCCGAAACTGCCGAGCTGTACCGCCCACATGCCGGTCGGCGATTCGGCCGCCGTGGCCGCCGGTTGCGTTGCCGGCTTCGCGGGCGCGGGCTGCGGCTCGGTTTCTGGCGCAGGATCCGGTTCGGGCTTCGACTCCGGTTGCTCCGCAGCGCCGGTCTGCGCCGGTTGTGGCCGCCGGGTTTCCGGCTCGACAGCTGCCGCCGGCACCGGCTCGTCCCTGTCCCGCTCCAGCACTACCGTACGCGTTTCGCCCTCTGCAGCCTGTCCCGGGAGGGGCACACGCTCACTCACGATCTCGCCATTATCCGGCGGCCCATCGAGGAAAACCGGCACGACGAGCACGACGAAGACGACGAGCACGGCCGCGCCAATGATGCGTTCTTTCAAAGCTCGATCCATTATTGGCAGGTCATTTCCCAGGCGGGGGGCAGTATATATCAGTCATGCGCGGAGAGGCGCTCGAGAATCGGACCGACGGTATAGAACGATCCCGTAACGAGCGTCCGGCCGCCAGGCCCGGCGACGGCGACGGCATTTTCGATGGCCAGGTCGAAACTGTCCGCGACCAGGCAGGCCTTGCCGGTCTCGTTCGCAACCCGCCGCGCGAGTCCGGCTGCATCGATCGCGCGCGGGCTCGCCGCGGTCACTGCGATCCAGATGTCGACCTGCGCGGCAATCGGCCCGACAACGCCTTCCACGATCTTGTCGTCGAGGATGCCGACGATCGCGACCGCGGCACGCAGTTCGTGCTGCCTGAGGCTCGCCGCCAGGGCTTCAGCCGCGGCGGGATTGTGGGCGACGTCGAATAGCCACTCCTGCTCATGCTCGATTGTCTGCATGCGGCCGGGCAGGCGCAGGCCGGCAAGCGCACGATTGACGTTGTCTGTCACGAGTTCCTGCTCCAGCCCCAACGCCTCGACGAGTGCGAGCGCGCCCGCGGCATTCTGCAGTTGCATCGGCCCGCGCAGCGACGGCACCGTAAGACCCGGGAGTTCAAGGCCCTGGCCGCGCCAGTCCCAACGGTCATCTTCGACCGGGGTCCAGGAGTAATCGTGCCCGGCGCTTATGAGCCGCGCGCCGAGCTTCTCCGCGTGCGCTGCCACTGCAGCCGGCATGTCGGTGTCTCCAAATACGACCGGCTTGCCGGCACGCATGATGCCGGCCTTCTCGTAGCCGATGCTCTCGACATCGTTTCCCAGCCAGTCGCAATGGTCGAGCGATACGTTGGTGATCAACGACGCGTCGGGTTCGACGACATTGACCGCATCGAGGCGGCCTCCCAATCCGACCTCGAGGATCGCCGTGTCGACGCTCGCGGCCTCGAACGCGACAAGCGCCGCGAGCGTGCCGAATTCGAAGTAGGTCAACGGAACATCGGCACGCGCCGCCTCGACCCGCTCGAACGCGGTGACGATTTTCTCGTCCGTCGCAGGCTCGCCATTGACCGCTATGCGTTCGTTGTAGCGGATAACGTGCGGCGACGTGTAAGCGCCGACAACACGTCCCGGGGACAATAATGCACGCAGCATCTCGACGCTCGAGCCCTTACCGTTGGTCCCGCCGACAAGGATGACCCGTGCAGGCGGCTCGAGCGCCAGGCGGCCGAGCACCTCGGCCACGCGCTCGAGGCCGAGATCGATTTCCCTGGGGGATAATGTCTCGAGACGACGCAGCCAGTCAGACAGCGGCAATCTAGCCGGTGACATTGCCGTCAGTCTGTCTCGAGCGGGCTCGGACGGTGTTCGAACTTGGCCAGCAGATCGGCAATCTGCCCGCGCATTTCACGGCGATCCAAAATCATGTCGATCGCGCCGTGATCGAGCAGAAATTCGCTGCGCTGAAAGCCTTCCGGCAGGGTCTGGCGCACGGTCTGTTCGATCACGCGCGGGCCCGCGAAACCGATCAGCGCGTCGGGCTCGGCGATGTTTACATCGCCCAGCATCGCGAGACTGGCAGAGACACCGCCCGTCGTCGGGTCAGTAAGGACCGATATGTACGGCACGCTCTTTTGCCCGAGCTGCGCGAGTGCCGCCGAAGTCTTTGCCATCTGCAACAACGAGAACAATGCCTCCTGCATGCGTGCACCGCCGCTCGCCGCAAACGAAACGAGCGGCATGCCATTATCCGCAGCATGTCTTGCGGCGCGTGCAAAGCGCTCGCCGACCACCGAGCCCATTGAACCGCCCATGAATGCGAACTCGAAGGCGCAGACGACGACCGGGCGACCGAGCAAGGTTCCCGCCGCCGCAATCAGGGCGTCTTTTTCACCCGTTTTTCTCTGGGCCTGCGTAAGGCGATCGCGGTAGCGCTTGCTGTCGCGGAACTTCAGCGGATCTTCCGGTTCCAGGTTGCCGAAAAGCTCCTGCCCGGAATCCGGGTCGAGAAATGTCTCCAGCCGTCGTCGCGCCCCGATGCGCATGTGGAAGTTGCACTTGGGGCAGACCTGCAGATTGCGCTCCAGCTCGTTGCGGTACAGCTGTGCATCACAACGTGCGCACTTGATCCACACACCTTCCGGCACCGAGCGCGTGCGCTTTTCCGTGCTGATGCGCGAAGGCATCAATTTCTCGAACCAGCTCATGCTCGCATCATATCCAAATTCCGCTACCGCCCCAATTCGAACGGCGCAGGAATTGCGAAAGCATCGGGATAAAAGATCTGTACCAGCGTGAGCCCGTGAGGCGGCGCCGCCACGCCCGCCCGGGTCCGGTCGCGGCCATCCAGCACCCGCGCCGCCCAGGCGACTTCTTCCTCGCCGCTGCCGATGGCAACGAGTGTCCCGGTGATATTGCGCACCATGTGTTGCAAGAAGGCGTCGGCCATGACGTCGAGTACGATCCAGTCGCCATGGCGCGCAACGCGGATGTCGGTGACCTCCCTTACTGCATTCGACGCCTGGCAGCCTGCCGCACGAAATGCCGAAAAATCGTGCTTGCCAAGGAGCGCCTGCGCCGCATCGTGCATGCGCCGATGATCGAGGTCCTGGTATAGCCACCAGGCACGATGACGATACAGCGCTGAACGAACCAGGCGACTGAGTATACGGTAGCGGTAACGCCTCGCTGTGGCCGAGAAACGGGCGTGAAAGTCATCGCCGACGGGCTTCACCCAGGTTACACAGATGTCGTCGGGAAGGTGTGTGTTTGCGCCCAGCAGCCAACCGCGTTCGCTACGCTCGGCCGCAGTATCGAAATGCGCCACCTGGCCGCTCGCGTGTACGCCGGCATCCGTGCGTCCGGCACATGTCACTGCGACAGGCTCGTCCGCGACTTCCCCCAGTGCCTGCTCGAGCCGTTCCTGCACACCGAGGCCGTTGCGCTGGCGCTGCCAGCCGCTGTACGAAGTACCGTCGTACTCGATGCCGATCGCGATTCGCATCCGGGGAAGTGCCGTCGCGCCGCTTGCGCGCGGCGCGATTGCTCAACCAGGCAGAGATTCCAGCAACTGCTGCGCCTGCTGGCGCTGCGATTCATCACCCTCGTCGAGCACCTCCTCGAGGATGCTGCGCGCGCCGCCGGGATCGCCCATATCCACATAAGCGCGCGCGAGGTCGAGTTTCGTTCCCACCTCAGTCATGGTGCGTGCTTCGTGAAGATCATCGCTCATGTCGTCCGGCGACAGCGACATCGTCGGCACCTCGGCAGTCTCGTCGGACTCGTCGAAGCCCGGGCGGACGTGCTCCACGGTTGCGTCGTCGCGCGGCATGTCCACCGTGTCCCCCATCTCACTGACTTTGAGCGCCGCAGTCAGGTCGTCCAGGTCGAGGTCGAAGTCTGTGCTCGCGACGGCAGGCATCTCGCCCGTCTCGTCCAGGTCCATGTTGCCGGTAAAGACATCCGGGGGCAGTGCTTCGGTCTTTGCGAAATCGAAATCGGCATCCTCATTGAGCGTGCGCGAGAGTATCGTCTCGTCGTCTTCGGCCCCGTCATCATCCTCGTCGTCCAGGGACGCGAGCAGCGTCTCCGCCTCGTCGGGGATCACGTCCGCACCTTCCTCGGCATCCGTAATCGTCTCGACCGCGAAATCCTCGGGCAGGATTTGTGTTCGGCCAGTGGCCTCCAGCAAGCTCTCGTCGAAATCGACGTCGGTGTCGTCGTCGACCTGCTGCATCAGAGGGTTCTGGCCCGTCTCGTCAGCAGCCAACCGCATCTCCGAGGTTCCCGATAGCATTTCATCAATATCGAGCTTCTCGTTGAGACCGGTGTCGTCGGAATCAAAGCTCTCATGCATCCCCGTCGTATCCGGATCGATTTCAGGGTTCCTGCCGGTCGCCTCGGCGGTGTCCTCCAGCGCCTCATTCAGACTCGTGTCGTCGAGTATTTTCTGGCTGGCCGTAACGTCGTCGTCATCTTCCGCTTCGCCGAAATCGTCGATGTCGTCCAGTGACGCGACTTCCGTCTCCGCGAGCGAGTCCACGTCCAGGCCGAGTTCGTCGAGGTTGATTTCGGCGGTTTCGTCCGGCGATGGTGCTGGCTCGGCAACCGCTTCCTCCACTGCCTCCGGTATCGACGGCAGCTCGGAAGTCGCATCAAGCCCCGAAAACTGCTCCTCGATGGTCGGCGTCTCCGTGGCCGAATCGGTACCTGGTATTTCCGCGGTGCTGTCTTCCGCCGGCTCGTCGGCGGAAAAATCGAAGTCGACGTCGTCGCTTTCTACAGCGCTCATTTCCTCAGCCGGCTCTTCGTCGAATACAAAGTCCATACCGTCGTCATCACCGTCCGTCGACTCGGAACTTTCTTCGGCACCGCTCAGGTCGATAACTTCCTCGGCCGTATCATCGGTGACCGTGAACTCGAAGACGTCTTCGCCATCGTCGCCCCCGCCGAGGTCGATAACCTCGCCAGCATCCTCGTCGCCGGCACCGAAATCCATGTCGAGGGCACCGCCCCCGTCCGTATCGGCATCGAACGTAAGGTCGACGGCCTTTGTCGCGCCGGCGACGCCGGCCCCGGCGAACAACTCGTCATCGGCGGCGATTTGCTGTCCCATAATGACAATCTTGTCCCACTCACCGCCTTCGCCATCGCCCGCAACCTGCTTGACGCGGCGGGCCGCATCGACAAACGCGTCGCGGTTGCCCCATACGAAGTAGATTTCGCAGAGCTTGGTCAGCAAGTCGAGTTTGTCAGCCTCTGCCTCGAGGGCGCCGTTGATCAGGTCGGCCGCCTGGTCGTAGAGGCCATACGCCATGTGGAAATCGGCTTCGGCAATCGGGTCACTCTGGTCGAGGTTTACAGCAGTCTCGCTGCTGAAGGTATCCTCCATCGAGCCCAATCCGCCGATTTCCGTGGTCTGTCCGCCGATGCCCTGCTCCGGTCCCGGTGCGTCGAGCGTGTCCTCGTCCAGTGGCCGGATTCCCGACCCCTGCTCGACCACCACGATCGATTCGTCGTCGCGCGCCGGCGCTCGCAGCGCTTCGGTGGACGACAGAGCCGTTTCGTCGAGATCGGGCGCGGACATGCCGGCACTCATCCACTCTTCGTCGTCCTCAGCGCGACTGCGGCGCAGGAACCAGAACAGCAAGACACCGGCGAGGATGAGGGCGCCAGTAATAATGAGCACCCACGTATTCGTGGCAATGCCGATTATCTTGTCGAGCAGCGACGGTTCGGCGCGAATCGGCGACGAAATCACGTTGCTCGGCGGCTGTATCGGCGTGTCTGCCTCTTCCTCGGCCGCGGTGTCGGCCTCGTCGGGTTCGGCGAGCAGCTCATCCTCGGCAGCAAGATCGTCCTCGGCCACTTCGGGTTCGTAGCCCGAGGGCTCGAAGCCGTCCGGCTCGTAGACTTCGCCGCGAATCTCGGCCAGCTCCTGGCGTAACGCGGCCAGCTCGTTGTCACGAATCTCGATGAGCGATTGCTGCTCGGGCACGTCTGCGGCTTCGAGTTGGGCGATACGATCGACCAACTCCTCTTCACGCATCGATACGTCTGCTTCATCGGCCGTCGATACCGTGTCTTCGGGCGCTTCCACCCCGGTATCCAGTCCAACGGGTTCCTCGTCGGGCGGCACCAGCTGCAGGCTCGGGCGCGTCGTCGTTGCAACGGGCTCTTCGGCCACAGGCGCAGGAGCGGGTGCGCCACTCCACTGCGCGTGGTGGCGCTTCGCTTCGTTCAGCGCATAGGCGCGATCGATACGATAGATGTCGTCGGCGCTGGGGATTCTGAGCCGGGCACCGGCGCGCAGAATATTGATGTTGCCGCCGAACGCCTCGGGATTAGCCTCGTAAATCGCGAGCATCGTCTGGTTCATCGTCAGACGGAAGTCCGGACGGAATCGCGACGTGATGCCCCACAGGGTCTCGCGCGGCTGCACGACGTAGTCTTCGCCGGACGTCGCGTCGTACGGAAGGTCCGGCTCGCCGGCCTGTGGCTTGGGCTCGGGCGCCGGTTCCGGCTCACTGCGTGGCGCCGGTGCCGGTGCCGGTATCGGCCGCGGGCGCGCCGCCGGCGTCTCGGCTGCAGGCATGGGCCGCGGCTCGGCCTGGCGTTCGATGCGGCCACTGTCCGCCGGCGCGCTGCGCTGCGGCGCCGTGACGGCCGGGCTTGTTTCCTCGGCCGGTAGCGGCGCGAAGGTCGGCGGATCCAGCAGGACCGTGTATTCGCGCAGCAGACGGCCACGCGACCACATTGCCTCGACCAGGAAAGTCAGGAACGGCTCGGTTATCGGCTTGCTGGAAGTGACACGTATGTAATTGCCCTGCGAGGAGCCCGACTCGACGATTTCGAAGCGGAGGTCCTGCAGGTAATAAGGTCTGTCCAGCCCATAACGCTCGAAGGTTTCCTGTGAGGCCAGCCCCACCTGCAGATTCTCGAGTTCCTCCGGCGTCGCCGACAACAATTCGATTTGTGCGCGCATGGGCGCGTTGAGCGCTGAATCCAGACGAATTTCACCCAGGCCCAGGGCCCAGGCGTTACCCGACAGCAATAAAACGAGCGCAAGCGATAAACGATTGCTTCGTCGCGGCATAATGATGGTCTCCAACTCCCCAAGTGCCTCTGCTTCTCCGATTGCCTGCGAACTATAGCCTATAAATAGTTTTTCGCCAAAATTTCAGCAATTTGGACGCTATTTAGAGCCGCGCCCTTACGTATGTTATCGGCGACCACCCACAGGTCTATGCCACGCGGGTGGGAGATGTCTTCGCGCACCCTCCCGACGTAGACGGGATCGTTTCCGGACGCTTCCGTCACTGCCGTGGGGTACGCGCCGGTTTCGACGCCATCCACGAGTTCCACGCCCGGTGCATTGCGCAACAACTCGCAAACCTCCGCGGCGGATATCTTGTCGCGAGTCTCGATATGCACCGCTTCGGAATGACCGTAGAACGCCGGAATGCGCACTGCGGTGGGATTCACGAGGATGTCGGGATCGTCGAATATCTTGCGTGTCTCCCAAACCATCTTCATCTCTTCCTTGGTATAGCGGTTTTCCTGGAAGGTATCGATATGCGGCACCGCGTTGAACGCGATCTGTTTAGCGGCACCTTCGATGTCCAGCGGGCGGCCGTTCAGCAGCGCGGTCACCTGCCTGACCAGCTCCTCGATAGCGCTGCGTCCGGCGCCGGACACGGCCTGGTAGGTCGCAACGTTGATTCGTTCGATGCCAACCGCGTCGTAGATCGGCTTCAGTGCCACGACCATCTGGATCGTCGAGCAATTCGGGTTAGCGATGATGCCGCGGTTGGTATAATCACCAATCGATTCGGCATTTACCTCGGGCACCACGAGCGGAATATCGTCGTCGTAGCGGAAGTGCGAGGTATTATCGACGACGACACAGCCAGCATCCGCGGCACGCGGCGCGTATTCCGCCGAGATGGATCCCCCGGCTGAAAACAGGCCGATCTGCACCTTCGAAAAATCGAAGCCGGCAGCCCACGGAACGCTCGCTCGCGAGTGCGTAGATCTTGCCCACGGGAAACTTGCGCTCTGCGAGTATCTCGAGCATGGATTCACCGACGACACCCGTGGCGCCGACGACAGCTACATCAAATCGATCTGTCATTGTCTTTTCTACTTAATGGCTGGTGTTCCCGACTGAACGTCGGCGTTCTGTGCGCGATTGCGCAAAAAATGGTCCATGATAACGAGTGCCACCATTGCCTCGGCGATCGGCGTCGCGCGAAGACCGACGCAGGGATCGTGACGGCCCTTCGTCACGATCTCCGTCTCCTTGCCACTCTTGTCGATGGTTTTGCCCGGCACCGAGATGCTCGACGTCGGCTTCAGCGCAATGCTCGCCAGCAGATCCTGCCCGGACGATATGCCGCCGAGCGTGCCGCCGGCATCGTTCTTGCTGAAACCGGAGCCGGACATCTCGTCTCGGTGCTGGCTGCCGCGCTGCGCGACGGCTGCGAAACCGGCTCCGATTTCCACTCCTTTGACTGCATTGATACTCATCAGTCCGCGCGCAATGTCTGCCTCCAGCTTGTCGAATACGGGTTCGCCGAGACCGACCGGCATATTGCTCGCCAGTACGCTGATCTTCGCACCGATGGAATCGCCCTGCTCGCGCAGCTCATCCATGAAGGTCTCAAGCTCCTGCACGCGGGAGGGATCGGCACAAAAAAACGGGTTGTCATCTATTGCGTCCAGATCAGTGGCGCCGAGTTCGATGG
>JAACFJ010000063.1 GCA_009937505.1 Gammaproteobacteria bacterium | reverse complement strand
GGGGCGTCGTCGGCACGATCGGGCCACTCTTCGCTCAACACGGTCTGCATCAACGCGTACGCCTGTTTGAGGAGGGTACGATCACTGGTATTGCGGGGGAAACGATACGTTTCGGGAAGGAACAGCCCTTCCGGGTGGTCGGTCTCGGCACCCAGCTCATCCAGAAGTGCGGGCCAGTCTTCCTCGCTCATCTGCGCATCGATCTGCGGATGCGCGTGCAGCGCGCGCAGCAGGTCCCACTGGTTCCAGCCCTCGATGATGGTGAAGGAGTACAGAAGCACGTCGCCCCTGGTGAATTGATCCAGCAAACCGGCTGTGGTGGTGCCGGGTTCGATGAAATACTCTCCGGCATGCACGGAACCGGCTTTCCCGGAGACCCGCGCGTATAGGCGCAGCAATGTCGGATTCGAGATGATTCCCTGCTCTGCAAGACGCTGGCTGACCCGGGTGAACGGCGTACCGGGTGCAATTTCGAAACTCGTGCCTTCCTCGGGCACGCTGACGGCCGAATTCAGGGAACGGTCGACCTGCCAGAGCGCAGCCGCGCCGATGACAATCAGTGCTGCGAGCAGGATCCCGAGTGCTTTGGTGAGCGGTCTCAAGCCGGTCCCTCCGCGATACCGCTTGCACTGACCATGGCTGCGATCCGGTGGAACATCTCACCCGGCCGCCAGGTACGCTCGCTGCATCGCTTCGCGGCCAACACGCCATACTGGCTGTTACTGATGAAGATGTCCTCGGACGACCAGAGTTCTTCGACGCCGACGTCGCGAACACTGCACTCGATTCCCGCCTTGTCGAGGAGCGTGAGGACGTGGCGCCGCATAACGCCAGAGACGCCGCAACGAGTCATTGCTGGTGTTACCAGTCCTTGGCCGGTGATGAGAAACACGTTGCTCATGGTACCGCAGATGAGACGGCCGTCAGTATCCAGCGTCAGCCCTTCAAAGATGGAATCGTCATTCCATTCATTACGAGCCAGCACCTGTTCCAGGCGGTTGAGGGTCTTCATGCCCGCAAGCTGCGGTTGAACGGCAAGTCGCGTGTTGCAGAGCCGGAGATTCACCCCGTCACGATAGCAGGCGTCGGGCGTCGTATGGGCATCTGAAATGCCCGTCAGGATTGTCATCTGCCCACCGTCCGGGCGCCGGTAGCCGCGTGGCCCCCGCCCGGACGTCATCAGGATTTTCGCGACGCACCGCGTACGGTCGGCCTGCGCTCGCCCAAGCGCCGAGACTAATCCGGACCGGAGTCTCGACTCATCCGGCGCCTCGAGCCCGAGTCGCGCTGCGCTGGTTTGCAGCCGCTCCACATGGTATTCCCAGAGCCGTGGCTCGCCGTCACGGATCGCTACGGTTTCGAAAAGTCCGTCGCCGTAATGAACGGCACGGTCGTCCACAGGAATCGTGCTGCACGGCAGTTCATCCCGAAACCACTCGGTCATATGGCGAGCGACCTCAGCATGCCCTCGGCTTTCGCCCGGGTCTCGGCCAGTTCAGCCCGAGGCTCGGAGTCCGCGACGATGCCTGCGCCGGCCCTGAGCTGCAGTGTCCGGCCCTGCAGCACCATCGTGCGAATCAGTATATTGAGGTCGAGGCTGCCGTCGCGATTGAGGTAACCGAATGAGCCGGTATAGGCGCCGCGAGCCACGCCCTCCAGTTCGTTAATGATTTCCATGCAGCGGACTTTGGGACAGCCCGTTATGGTACCGCCTGGAAAGACCGCACGGATGGCCTCGCCCGGCGCAATGCCGGCTTTGAGACGGCCCCTGACGTTCGAAACGATGTGGTGCACGTGAGCGTAGCTCTCGAGGGCCATCATCTCGTCAACCTCGACCGAGCCTGCTTCGCAGACTCTGCCGAGATCGTTGCGTTCGAGATCGATCAGCATGACGTGCTCTGCGCGCTCTTTGGGGTTCGCGAACAATTCGATCGAGAGCCGGTCGTCGTCGTCGCGGTCAGTTGCGCGTGGCCGCGTCCCGGCAATCGGCCGCGTCGACGCGACACCGTCGCGAACCTGCAACAGGCGCTCGGGTGACGATGAGATAATCGCAGCGTCGCGCCAGCGGGCCAGACCTGCAAAAGGTGCGGGATTGGCGGTACTCAGTGCGGCATACAGTTGCGCGGCCTCGTGTTGCTCCGCAAATTGTGTCGTCCAGCCGCGCGACAAGTTCGCCTGGTAGATGTCGCCCGCAGCAATGTAGTCTTTGGCCCGCTTTACGGCACGGAGAAATCGCTCGTCATCCTCTTCATGAATGGTCGAGACCGGCGCCCTCCCCGGCGGTTCCTGCGACTCGGCGGTGGCACGGTGGATATCGTTTATAACCTGGCCCTGGTCGATCCCGGCGCCTGCCTCGGCAACGAACCAGCTTTGCCGGTCGACGTGGTCATGAACGATGGCAGCCGGGCATCGGACGGCGAACGCGACTGGCAGCACCCGATCGACGGGCAGGTCCAGTACAGGCTCGATTTCAGCGGCAAGTTCGTATCCGAGATAGAGGAACCAGCCGCCGTGGAACGGCAATTCGGGTACCGGACCGAAGCGGTTGTCGTCGCGCCACCACTCGTCAAGCGCCGCGAGAAAATTCTGCGCTCCGTCCGCGTGATCGCCTTGCAGATTGCCGTTCCCGAGCAGTTCGAGAGACTCTCCCGGGGAAGCAAACAGGATGTCGTAGCGGCCCAGGGGCGGCCGTGCAGCGGTACTCTGCAAGAGAAACGGGTAGCGTTGCGGGGACAGCCGGTGAAGCCCCAGGAGATCGACCGGCTGCGCGAGCGCACAGACCTGCAGGTCGTCGTAAGTATTCCGCCCGTACACGGCGGGGCGCTCAGTCGAACGCTCGAAAGATCAGGCTGCCGTTGGTACCACCGAATCCGAACGAGTTCGAAATGGCCATCGTTATCTTCGCGTCACGAGCCGCGTTGGGAACGTAGTCGAGATCGCATTCGGGGTCCTGGTTGTCCAGGTTGATTGTCGGCGGTACCACCTGATCCCGGATCGCCAGGACCGAAAAGATCGCCTCGACGACGCCGGCCGCACCGAGCAGGTGTCCGGTGGTCGACTTCGTCGAGCTGACCATCAACTGGTCCGCCGTATCTCCGAAGGTCCGCCTGATCCCGACGGATTCGCCGATGTCGCCGGCAGGTGTGGAAGTGCCATGCGCGTTGAGGTACTGGATATCCGCGGGATCGATGCCGGCATCGCGGATCGCGGCGCTCATGCATTTGCGTGCACCCTCGCCGTCCGCCGGCGGCAGGGTAATGTGGTAGGCATCGCCGCTCATACCGAAGCCGATGAGTTCCGCGTAGATTTGCGCGCCCCGCGCCCTGGCATGCTCGAGTTCCTCGAGCACCACGCAACCTGCCCCGTTGCTGAGCACGAAGCCGTCGCGATCGACGTCCCAGGGGCGGCTTGCCGCTGCGGGATCGTCGTTACGCGTGGACATCGCGCGTGCGGAGCAAAAGCCAGCCATCGCAAGCGGCGTGGTCGCGTACTCGGACCCGCCGGCAAGCATGACGTCTGCATCGCCGTGAACGATACTGCGGCCGGCAAATCCGACGCAGTGAGTCGACGTGGCGCACGCGCTAACGATGGAAATATTGGGCCCGGTGATGTGCTGCATGATGCTCACCTGGCCGGAAGTCATATTGATAATGGAACCCGGAATAAAGAACGGCGAGACCTTGCGCTGGCCGCCGGCAAGCAGCTTGTCGTGATTGTCTTCGATGAACTTGATACCGCCGATTCCGGACCCCATCGCCACACCGACACGATCACCGTTCTCTTCGGTTATATCCAGCCCCGAGTCTTCGATAGCGTCGACGCTGGCAGCGATCCCATAGTGAATGAACGGATCGTTCTTGCGTTGTTCCTTGGGCGCAAGGTACTTGTCGACGTCGAAGTCCCTGACGTTGCCAGCGATACGGGTGGGGTAACTGCTTGCATCGAAATCCTCGACGAGGCCGATGCCGGAGTTCCCTTCGCGGACATTTCGCCAGGCATCATCCAGCCGGCTGCCCACCGGAGAGACGATCCCCATGCCGGTAATGACAACGCGACGTTTGCTCAATTTATTGCCGTTTGGATTTGGCGGAACCGCCAGTCGGAAACGCGGAAGAAAAGCGCGGCGGCGATGACGACGGCCGCCGCGCCCGATCGATCAACTCTCGCTGGCGCGAGCGGTAACGAAATCGATAGCCTGCTGTACCGTGGTGATCTTTTCGGCTTCCTCGTCCGGGATTTCCGTCTCGAACTCCTCCTCGAGTGCCATGACCAGCTCGACTGTGTCGAGCGAGTCCGCGCCGAGATCATCGACAAAAGAAGCATCGTTCGTCACCTCGTCCTCTTTGACGCCGAGCTGTTCGGCAACAATGCTTTTAACTTGTTCTTCAATACTGCTCATAGTGGTAGCTTCTCCTGAGAAGACTCATTCAAAATCTTGCCACGGCGCACGCCTAATGCGTCACCGAGCCGGTCGTTCCTTTCCTGGGCGATCCTTGTGCCCCGCCCGCGATTGCCGGGAAGTCCCGCCGAATCGGCGGTAAGTCTTTGATCTAACAAGGCGCTCTCTGTCCGTGGCCCGGTATTGTATGTGAATATATAGTGGCAATCTATACGCGCGACGCCCGAATTTCCCCCAATTCAGTCCATCAGCATGCCGCCGTTCACATGCAGGGTTTCCCCGGTCACGTAAGCGGCCGCCTTTGATGCCAGAAACAGCACGGCATTGGCGATATCTTCGCCCTCGCCGAGCCTGCCGAGCGGCACCTGGGAGAGCATCGCGGCACGCTGGTCTTCAGGCAGCACACGGGTCATATCCGTGTCGATAAACCCCGGCGCGACGACATTGACCGTGATGTTGCGCGAACCAATTTCGCGAGCCAGAGACTTCGAGAAGCCGATTACGCCGGCTTTGGCAGCGGCGTAGTTGGACTGCCCTGCGTTCCCCATCACGCCGATGACCGACGCGATATTTACGATGCGGCCTTTTTTCGCTTTCATCATCCCGCGAAGGCACCCCTTGCAGAGCCGGTAAACACCGCTGAGGTTGGTCGCAATAACTTCATTCCATTCGTCAGGCTTCATGCGCATCAGCAGATTATCGCGGGTGATGCCCGCATTGTTAACCAGGACGGTAGGCGTGCCCTCGTTTGCCTGTATGTCGTTCAGCGCGGCTTCGACGGATTCGTCGTCCGCAATGTTGAGTACGACGCCTCTGCCGCGGTCGCCGAGCGCTTCGCCGATCGCCCGGGCGCCGCTCTCGCTGGTTGCCGTGCCAATAACCGTGGCGCCGGCGCCCGCCAGCGCCGCGGCGATGGCGGCACCGATGCCGCGGGACGCACCGGTTACGAGTGCCACTTCACCGTCAAGTGCCGCGGCGTCAAATAGACTGCTCATAATTTTTCCTCTGGTGAATTGCAGAGCTCAGCTCTGCAGAGCCCTGTCGAGATTATGGACAATTTCGATCGTCACGGCAGGATCCGTTTTGTTTCCAGTGATTTTGGCGACGCATTATATGGACGCCCTGCGTCGGACTCTAACCAGGGCCGCTGCCGCGACCACGGCGCCAATGACTCCGTAAAGATGGGCATCCACGATAACGGCGCCGCCGGACGTCGCCTCCGATCCCGGCAGTGGCCCGACAAACTGCTCCCAGGCCAGCTTGCCGGTAACCACCACGGCAAGGATAAGCGCCTCGGTATTGCGATCGGCAAGGCCCGCCACGATTCCTGCCGCGAGCATGCCGTGAAGCAACCCGGACAGCCCCACGTACCATTCGAGCTGCGGCGAGCCCAACCACAGGCCCAGGTCGATGGCGGCCACGGATCCGCCGGTCACCAGCAGCCATTGCCGCCAGGTGTAGGCCCTGCCCACGAGGACCCATACCAGCACCAGCCCGGCAAGGTTGAGGAGCGTGTGGGAGACGCCGAGGTGCACGAAGTGCCCGGTCAGGAGTCGCCAGACCTCGCCAGCGGCGATGCCGCCGCGTTCGAAGCGCAGCCACTCACGCCCGAAATCGCCACCAAGCATCAGAGCGAGGGCAACCAGCACGACGACGCCGGGCACCAGCCAGGCCCGCACTGGCAAGGCGCTGAGGCGTATTTCCTCGCCTTTGCGTAACCCCATGTTTGGTATACTGACGTTTGAACCAACATTGAGTCAATTTCGGCCAGTACCGTTGGCCTTCGCGATACGGCAAAACCCTCTGGAGCAACCCGTGAGTATAGACATAAGGCAGCGGCGCAGTTTTCGGCGTCAGCGCGGTTTTACCCTGATCGAGATCATGGTCGTCGTGATCATTATCGGTATTCTGGCAGCAATCGTCGCGCCGAACGTCATCGGCCGCGTTGATGACGCACAGATAACGAAGGCCAAGGCGGAGATCTCGAACATCGAGAATGCGCTCAAGTTCTACCGGCTCGACAACTTTCAGTACCCGACCACGGAGCAAGGGCTGGAATCGCTTGTTACCAAGCCGGCCGATCCTTCGATCACCAACTGGAAATCGGGCGGTTATCTCGATCGCGTGCCGAAGGACCCGTGGGGAAATCCTTACCAGTACCTGAATCCGGGCAACAATGGCGAGATCGACATTTACACCCTGGGGCGCGACGGCAGGCCCGGCGGCGAGGACATCGATGCCGACATCGGGAACTGGAACCTCGAATAAGACGCTCCAGGGCCGGCCTGCTGTAATGCACCTGCGCGGACGTAGCGGCGGATTTACGCTAGTCGAAATCCTCGTCGTCATCGTGATCATAAGCATAGTCATGTCTATTGCCATGCTCTCGATCACGCTCGCCGGGGGCGACAACCAGCTTCGCGACGAGGCGCAGCGGGTCATTTCGCTCGTCGACGTAGCCCAGGATGAGTCGTTGCTACAGGGACGCGAATTCGGGCTCGAGTTCATGCAGGGCTCCTACCGCTTTGTCGAATTCAATCCCCTCACCCAGCAGTGGAGCGAGGTGATCGGCGACGACACGCTGCGCCAGCGGGAACTGCCGGAAGAACTGGAACTCGAGTTGTTCATCGAAGAACGGCGAGTAATCCTGAAGACGGATCCCGCGAGGACCGAGTCCGGGGAGGAAGACCGGCCCGGTATCGAGCGTTACGCGCCACATGTCCTGATCTACTCGAGCGGCGACATGTCGCCGTTCGAGTTGCACTTCGTGCGCCGGGTCGACGACAGCCTCGTCGCCGTGCAGGGTGATGCAGCCGGAGTTTTGGAAATCGTTTCTCCCGAGGACTTGATGTAATGTCCCGGCGCCATACAGGATTTACGCTGATCGAGGTCATGGTCGCGCTGGTCATCGTGTCGCTGTCGCTTGCAGCCGTAGCAGCCAGCATGGGCCAGATGATCGATACGGCGAATACGATGCGCGAAAGGACTTTTGCCAGCTGGATCGCGCAGAACAAGATCGCCGAATTTCGGCTTGCGGGAGTCATTCCGGAGGTTGGTGAAAGCAGCGGCGAAGTGGACTATGCGAACACAAGCTGGGCGTGGTCGGCGGAGGTTTCCGAAACGGGTGTCGAGAACCTGCTGAAGGTGGACGTGACCGTGTCCTACGCCGGTGTCGACGAGCCGATTCGGCAGGTAACGGGATTCATCGGTGAACCGGTTGCCCCGGGTCAGAGCAATCTCGCCTGGAATGCCGGACAGCCCGACCAGGGACAGCAGAAGTGAGGGCCCGGCTACGCAACGGTTTTACCCTGATCGAGGTCCTGGTAGCTCTCGCAGTTTTCGGTGTGCTGAGTGTAATGGCCTATATGGCGCTCGGTCAGACCTTGTCGAATGCCGATCTGCTGGGCGAGCGGATGCAGCGGCTGAAGGCGATCCAGCGTTCTATCCGTTACCTCGACTCGGATCTTATGCAGACGTCGCCACGCCCGGTTCGCGGTTTGCTCGGTGACGGCTACGAACCTGCCATACGCACGAGCTTCGGCTCCGAGTACGCGCTGGAAGTTACTCACGGTGGCTGGACCAATCCGGCCGGTCTGCCTCGGGGTACGCTGCAGCGCAGCGCGTACAGGATCGAGGACGGCGAACTGATTCGCTACCACTGGCGGGTCCTCGATCGCACCATCAATAACGAGCCGATTCAAACCGTGCTGCTCGACGGCGTCGAAAGCATCGTTTTCCGCTACCTGACCAGCGACGGAGAGGGATCGGAACAATGGCCGCCGGCCAATGTGCCCGGTCCGGGCGGCTTCCGTCTGCGGCCAAAGGGCGTCGAGGTCGTGCTTACCCTGACCGACGAAGGCGAGATCCGCCGACTCGTGGAAATTGCGCCATGAGTGCGCCCTCGCGGCAACGCGGCGTCGCACTGATTACCGCGATCCTGATCACGGCGCTGGTCAGCAGCGTGGCATTGAGCCTGGCATGGGATAACGCACTGGATATGCGGCGCACCATGACCCTGCTCTATCGCGACCAGGCCGTCCACGTGGCGATGGGCGGGGAAAGCTGGGTGCAGTCGATACTGCGCGACGACCTGTCGGAAACGGACACCGATCACCTCGGCGAGATCTGGGCCAGCGAACTGCCGGGGTTGCCCGTACAAAGCGACGTCGTGCAAGGCGAGTTGTTCGGCAGCATCGAGGACCTGCAGGGCCGCTTCAACGTCAACAATCTCATCGATCAAAACGGGGAAGTCGACGAACTCGCTCTAGAGCAATTCCGACGCTTACTGCTCGTCCTGGAGCTGGATCCGCGTATCGCCGGAATCGCAGCCGACTGGTTGGACGCGAACCAGGAAGCCGGATTCCCCGACGGGGCCGAAGATGCGATCTACACCGGTTTCATCCCGGCTTACAGAACGCCAAACCTGCCGATTACCAATGCGACGGAATTCGCCGCGCTCGAGGGCGTGGACAAGGCAAGTTACGATATCCTGGCACCGCATATCGTAGCCCTGCCCGGCCGCACGGGGATCAACGTGAACACGGCAACGCCCGCTGTCCTGCAGTCACTTGACGAAAACTTGTCGGCGTCCGACGTCGAAAGTCTGATCTCGGAGCGTGAGGACGGCGGTTTCGCGGACCTTCAGGGTACTTTTTCGACGCTCGTGTCGCCCGAGGTCCTGCCGCAACTCGAAGAAACAACAAGTTATTTTCAATTGAGGTTGGTCGTCCAGATTGCTACCGTTCGCATCATCTATTTCAGTACGTTGCAGCGCGGGGCCCGGGGAGATGTCGTACCCATCCTGCGAAGCTTAGGAACCACCTGACAATGACAGAGTTTCTCGTGATTCGGCTTGGCGCCGACGAAAACACCCACGCGAGCTGGATCGCGGTCGATGACGCCGGTACGCGCCGCACACCGCCGGTTATGGGGCCGCTCCAGGAAGCCGTGAAGGATGTCGGTGACCGCGAGGTCATCGTGCTCGTTCCAGCCGGAGATACCTCGACCCTCACCTGCGATTTGCCGGCGAAGGGAGCGCGCCTGCGCGCGGCGCTGCCGTTTGCGCTCGAGGAACAGGTAGCGGATGAGATAGAGAACCTGCACTTCGCGGCGGGAAATCGCCGTAGTGGCGGGGAACTTCCCGTTGTCGTCGTCGCTCATGACAGGATGAATGCCTGGCTGGAGCAGTTGCGCGACGCAGGTATCAAGCCCGCGCGCCTGGTCCCGGAAGATCACGGTCTCGCATTCGTGCCGAACACGCTCAGTATGCTCCTCGCCGAAGACCAGATTATTTTCAACGACGGAGCCGATCTCGAATTCGTCATGCAGGGCGTCACCCCGACCGACGCCTTGATGGCCGCCGGTATCCTGGGTGAGGAAGGACTTGCGGACGAGGCGGAAGACGTTTCAAGACACTTACTCGTGTATTGCGAACCGACCGAGGAGCAGCGATTCGAGCATGACTGGGCAAGGCTGCGGCAGCACCTTGAAAGTGTCGACATCAACCTGCTGCCCGATGGGGTCCTGCCCAGGCTGGCCGTTACGGTCGCAAGTGGCGTCGGCGTCGACCTGCTGCAGGGACGTTACGGCGAAAGCATGGACCTGGGGGCCGTATTCAGGCCCTGGCGGTATGCAGCCATGCTGCTGCTCGCGTTCGGTGTTCTCGGAATTGCTGGCAAGGGCATCGATTACTTCCGGCTGGCGTCCGAAGAAGCCGCCCTGAAAGAACAGTTCACCGTGGAGTATCGAAAGATCCGGCCGGATGACACGCGTGAAGTCATGGATCCTCTGGGCACGGTAACGTCGATTCGTCGCAGCATCGGAGCGGGCGGTTCCGCGCCTGCGGTATTTCTGCCGTCACTGCAGCAGCTGGCCATTGCCTTGCGGGAAAACAAGGACGCCGAAATACTGGCAATAAGCTACCGCGCCGGTGTCATCGACGTGCGATTGACTGCGCCTGATGTTGCAACGCTCGACAAGATCCAAAAGATCATCAGCCAGTCGACTCGATTTACCGCGTCGATTCAGTCGACGGACCGCGTTGGTGACGAGGTTAACAGCCGCATCCAGATTCGCGAGGTGGGGTCATGAGAGACTGGTTCGAATCCCTGGAGCCCAGGGAACGGCTGTTCGTCTCGATCGGCGCCGCCATCGTCGCAATTGCGCTGCTCTGGGGGTTGATCTGGGCGCCGTTGGACAGGGGGCACCGCGAGCTGCAACAGCGTGTGTCGACCTGGGAGCGATCCCTGGCCGATATACGTCCTCTCGCATCCATGCCACAGCCGCAGAGCGGGTCGCGCCCTGCGTCGACGGCAGGGGGTGCGCAGTCACCCGTGGTCATCGTCGATTCGACCCTGCGTTCTCACGGACTCGGGCAGCCGAAGCGCAGCCAGCCGACGCCAAACGGTATTCGCGTTGAATTCGAAAACGTGGCTTTTGACAAACTTGTCGTCTGGCTGGGCGATCTCAGTTCCCAGTACGGCATGGAGGTGCAGGCTGGCAGCCTGTCGGCGGCTACGTCTGAAAGTCCCGGGCGCATCAACGCCAGCCTTACCCTTGAACGGTCGCTTTGACAATTACCCGGAAAGCCCTGGTGTCCGTTGGCCTGCTGACGTTTGTCACGGCCTTCGTCATGATGTTTCCTGCGCGGGTTGCGTATAACTGGTTTGCGCCGCCGGTGGTCCAGCTTGGAGGCCTGGAAGGCTCGATCTGGTCGGCGTCTGCTGCTGAAGCATCGGTAGCGGGGCTCTATCTCCGGGACCTGGAATGGCGCCTGCGGCCGTTTCACCTCCTGGTCGGTAAGCTTGCTGCAAGCATCAAAGCCAGCCCGTCCTCGGGCTTTTTGGAAGCCGATGTCGCGCTTGGTTTCGGTGGCGACATCATGCTCACTAATGTCAACGGCTCGCTGCCCCTGAAAGCATTCGCGACGATCGCCCGCATGCCCGGCCTCTCGGGGAATGCCAGCATTCAATTCGAGGAATTTCGTATCCGCGATGGCCTGCCGGTTGTGGCCGACGGCACACTGGCCGTCGCCGATCTCGTGGCACCAATGGTCGATGCATCACCGATCGGCGGGTATCGTGCGGAGTTCTTTACCGAAAACGACGCAGTGGTAGCCAGTATCGAGGACGTGAACGGGGCGTTCGACCTGGCCGGCAGCCTGACGATCTCGGCCGACCGCAATTATCAGTTCATAGGCAAGGTTGCGGCGACCGACAAAACGTCCGACAAGCTGCAACAGCAGTTACGTTTCCTCGGATCCCCGAATGACCGCGGCCAGCATGATATTCGGCTCGAGGGCCAACTCTAGGTCTCGACGTCGACCTCGACGAACTGCTGCAGCAGGGGGAAATACAGCGCGCAGCGCACGTCGACACCTGCATAGGCGCCATAAAGAGCCGCATAGCGTGCAAGCTGGTCGCGATAGCGCTCAACTTCGGCGGCCAGGAACCCTTCGAGATTGCCGCCTTCGTGGGAACTGGTCTTGTAATCCACGATCCAGTGCGTGGCGTCGTCTATGCGAATCCGATCCATGATCCCCGACTCGAGTACACCGTTCACGACCCCGCTCAACGCGAGCTCCGCATGACCTCCGCCGCTCAGCAGCCAGCGCCCCCTTGGGTCGTTCCGAACGCTCCTGAGCGCCTCATCGACACGCGCACGAATACGTTCCATCGTCGCCCCGGGCGCAACGCCGAGTTCGCCTAACCAGCGATCGGTGGCTTTTCGCAGACCATCATCGGCAAACGCATCGGGCCCCGCCCCGTCTTGCGCCGCGTACTGCAGCCAGCGGTGCACGATAGTGCCTGCAATTCTGGCTTCGGTGCCGACCCAGTGGTAGTCGACGGCACGAACCTGGCCGCCTGCATCTGCCGCGTGTTCCTGACCCGGCACTGGCGGCACGTCCGGCAACTGCCAAACTGGTTCGATTCGCCGCCGTTGCGGGAGTACCCACTGATCAGCGGCAGTGATGCTTGCCGCGGCTTCCTGTGGCTCGAATGCCTGCTCGAATTGCGATTCGATGGCGGGCCAAAGAAGGCTCAGCAGGCTTCTTGCATCCGGCGGGCGCCATGACTCTCCGTCGGGACTGACCGCGGTATGGCCGATCAAATGCAGACTCTTGCGCGCCCGGGTGCACGCCACGTAAAGCAGTCGACCGACCTCATGGCGGTCCTTACCAGCCTCGGTCAGTTCGATGAAACGGTGGATAGGGTCGTTTTCCAGGTCAGCCCTGCGCCCTACCGGGCTGATTATTTTCTCCTCGTCACCGTGTTCGCCGGGAACGTCGAACCAGCTGAGAACCGAGCGGTCGCTGCCGCGCGGAATCCGGCCGAGGCCGAAGAGCAGCACGTGGTCGAACTGCAGTCCCTTGGCGCGATGCATGGTCATGACCTGTAATCGGGCCGAGCTATTGTTGGAAACCCGTTCAAGGTCCAGTTGTGCTTCGAGTTCTGCCACGTCGTGCAGCGTTCCGGCTATCTCGAGTTTTTCGAGAACGTCCAGGTAGCGATACACGTTTTCGATGCCTGCGGAGTTGTCGAGAATTGCCGGTCCGCCGAGTCGCAGCCAGGCACCTTCGACGCGGTCGCGCAGCGATGCTGAGCGGGAGGCCGCTCGCAGGGATTCGAGAACCGGCATTGCCCTGTTCAGCGAAGCCCGCGCCTCGCCCGATATCGCCTGTATGCGCTCGCCATCGTGCAGCAGTTCCCACACGGTGCTCTTCGTATCGTTCGCAACCAGCGTATGCAGGTCTGTCCAGTCCCAGCCCATCCACGGGCCGCGCAACAAGGCCAGCCATGCGAGGCGGTCGCAGGGGTGTACCATCGCACGTGTCAGGGCCAGCAGATCGATGATCTCGGGAAGGTCGGTGAGGCGGTCTATGTCGACTGCCTGGTAGTGCACTCCTGCCGCTCTTAGTTGCGGCAGCAGAGACGCCAGCTGGGTGCGCCCGCGCACCAGCACGGCCATGTCGTCTTCCGGATTCCGGGCAAGCGTCTCCTGAATGATCCGGCAGCCCTCGGCGGCTTCGCGTGCAGGGTCGGCGCCGAACAGCGGATAGACGCGGCAGTCCCCTTCCGAGCTCAACGCGGGAACTGCTTCCGTATACGATACGGCACCCCGAGCGGGGTCGTCCGCCGCCGGCAGCACCTGCGGGAAAACCGTGTTGAGCCAGTGCACGAGAAATTCTCCCGAACGGAAATTCTTTCTCAACACGAGGCGCTCGAGAGCCAGTCCACCTATGCCCTTCCGCTGCGCCAGCAGGAACTGGGCGACCTCCGCATTGCGGAACCGGTAGATCGATTGCATGGGATCGCCGACGCAAAACAAGGTGCGGCCGTCCCCGGGCTCCCAGCCACCTGTCAAAGCCTCGAGCATCCGGTACTGCGCACGCGAGGTATCCTGCATTTCGTCGATCAGTACGTGGCGTACCTGGTAATCCAGGAGCAGCGCGATATCCCCGGGACTTTCAGCAGAGCCAAGCGCCTGGTCGGCGGCCAGGGCTATTTCGATGAAGTCCGTCAGGTGGTGTGCGCTAAACAGCTGTTGCAGCTCCGCTACGGCCATTGGCAACAGGCGTAACAGCGCAAGCAGGACATACCACTGCTCGTCACTGTAGGCGACGGGCGGCAGCGTCCGAATACCGTGTAGCAGTGCCCGCAGGCCCGCGTGACCGGATGCCGATTCGATCACGTCGTAGAGTGCCGCTTTTTGACCGTCGTCACCTGCGGGGAAGCCATCGTTTACATTGACCCTCTTGCGCCAGCCGCCACCCGCCGTCAGCAACAAGGTGGCGATGCCGCGCCAGGCGTCCAGCGACTCGCTCGACGCGGGCGGCATTGCATGCAGTTCATGCAGCGCAGCGACGGGATGATCCG
>JAACFJ010000179.1 GCA_009937505.1 Gammaproteobacteria bacterium | reverse complement strand
GATTGATTCGCGGCTGCGCCGCTCACCCCTTCGGGGCGCACTGCGTGCGTCCAAGTCGCTGCGCGGACTTGTCGAACAGCGGTCCTCGTCTCCACCTCCCCGAACCGGAAAATGAAAAGGCCCCGCGAGGGGGCCTTTTCATTTTCTGGCTGGGGGAGAGGGATTCGAACCCCCGTTGACGGAGTCAGAGTCCGTAGTCCTACCACTAGACGATCCCCCAAATTCGGGATCGATTCGTTTAACGCTTCGAGTATTGCGTCGCGCGACGGGCTTTGCGCAGGCCCACTTTCTTGCGCTCGACTTCGCGGGCGTCGCGGGTAACGAATCCGGCTTTGCGGAGACCCGGACGCAGCGATTCGTCGTAATGCATCAGCGCACGTGTCAGGCCATGGCGAATCGCACCGGCCTGGCCCGTCGTGCCACCGCCATTGACCGTGACCCTGACGTTGAACTGGTCGACCAGGTTCATTAGCTCGAGCGGCTGCCGTACGATCATCTGTGCCGTCTTGCGGCCGAAGAATTCGTCGAGCGGCTTGTCATTGACGGTGATATCACCGCTGCCGGACTTCAGGAATACGCGCGCGGTCGACGTCTTGCGCCGGCCCGTGCCATAAAAAACTGCTTCACTCATTATTTCGCCTCAATTCTCGTTCGCCCGGACTCAGGCATTGACGTCCAGGGGGATCGGCTGCTGCGCCGCATGACTGTGCTCCGGACCCGCAAACACGCGCAGCTTGCTGAACATCCTGCGGCCCAGCGGCCCCTTCGGCAGCATGCCCTTGACCGCATATTCGAGTACCCGTTCCGGCGCCTCATCCAGCAGGGTCTCGAGGTTGGTCGACTTCAGGTTGCCGATGTACCCCGTGTGATGGTGGTACATCTTGTCCTTCAGCTTGTTGCCGGTAACGCGGATTTTCTTGGCATTAACGACGACAATGTAATCGCCCGTGTCCACGTGCGGGGTATATTCGGGCTTGTGCTTGCCACGCAGGCGACGCGCAATTTCCGTCGACAGGCGACCCAGGGTCTTGCCGGTTGCGTCGACGATATACCAGTCGCGCCGTACCTCTGCGGGTTTGGCAGAAAACGTCTTCATGATATCCAGATTCCTAAGGGAATTCGTTGTATTCCGGCGGTGCGCGGCCTGATTGCCGGCGCCGCAGCCTCCACCCGGGCAGCCACGAGCCTGCCGGAGGGGCGAAAGGCGCGAAATTCTACTCGACCCCCCGATTTATTGCAATCGTTCCAGGGGCTTTTCGGACAATTAACCGGCCTGCCGGCCGGCAACATTTCTCGTTATTCTACAACGGCTTACCATTTTCCCCTGGCCCCGCCCTGCTAGAATGCGTATTCCAGGGAGATCGCTGAGCGCGTATCGGTCTTTTCCGTTCCAATCGGCACGTCACTGTTGTTACGGATGGTGTAGGAGGCGACCAGGTTGAGCGCCCCGACGAGCCGCGCCGTGAGCGACGTTACGGACTCGCTGAACGTATTGTCGCTGCCTGCTTCAACCCGCAGTGTCTGTCCGAAATGGGAGGTGTCGCTGAAGTTCCACTTGTAATCCAGCGCGCCGGTCACGATGGTCTCGTCCAGGCTGACGCCCAGCTGGTCCTCGGACTGTCGGGCACCAAAACCGACTTCACCGTTGAGGGTATGGGCGTCGGTGTCGATGATCCGGCGACCGTAGCCAACGGTCTGCGAAAACTGGGTATCGAAGCCGCCGAACCGGTCTTTGCGCCAGTTCAACCGTCCGAAGACGAAATCCCGGTCCGTGAAGTCCCACCCGGACTTCCAGCCTGCCTCATAGGCTTCTGCCGTCGTAACCTTGTTCTCGGAGGCGTTGATCGCCGAGGCCGTGGCCTCATGATGCCATTCGCCCGCGACATACTTCGCCTCGAAACTCGTATTCAGGCTCGATGTCTCGGTATTGCCCGTCGTGGCGAGGTAGCCCAGCTTGACGTTGCCCTCGAGCGGGTCGTCCACCTCTTCCTCCTCGGCAGCAAGTAGCGGTGCCGAAAGGGCCAGCGATATTACGAAGAACACACTTCGCATACTCATATTTCTCTCCGTACACGCGGCGCGCGCAATCTGATCCAGCGCGAGTATATCGGACGATCTTCTCGATTCGCCAATTATTACAAATTGTTATATTTTCGCTCCGCGATGATCCTTCGAAGCCTGCTGGCGGCCCTCATTCTGTCACTCGCCCCGGCGCTCGCTTGCGCTGACGATGTCGAATGGCTCGTGGCGCCGTATGGCTGGCTCCCGAGCGTTACCCTCGACCAGTCGTTCGACGACGGCTCCGGCGGCGAAGACGGCGGCAGCAGCGAAGTGCTGTCGAAGATCGACTTTGCAGTCATGTTTCGCGTAGAGGCTGCAGGCGCTCGCTGGGGAGCGATGCTCGACTATATTTACGTGTCGCTCGCCGATCAGGCATCGATCTCGGTGCCGCCGCTGATAGAGATCGATACCGAGAGCGATCTCGACCTCGAGGTGCTCGAGCTGGGCGGGTTCTACCGGCAATCCGGGGAAGGCTTCGGTATCGACTACCTGTTCGGACTGCGTAACATCAACGCGGACATCGAGATCGTCTCTTCCCGGCAGGATTTGCCCCCCACGACAGTCGGCGTCAGCGCGCAGGTGACTGACGTCTTCTTCGGTGCACGTTACCGGCGCAGCCTCGGCAAACACTGGGCCCTGGCGTTGCGCGGCGACTATGGTTTCGGTGATTCGGATGGAACACTCAACGTGCTGGCAACAATCGGCCTGCGATTCAACGAGACAGTCGGCCTCAATTTCGGCTACCGCCATGCGACGATCCGGTTCGAGGAAGATATCGATGGGTCGCAGGAAACAACAGACATTTCACTGAGCGGTCCCTACATCGGCCTGTCGTTTCGTTTCTGACGCGGCCCGGTCCACGCTTGCTATAATTTGCCGCATGCGAGAACGCTCACTGACACCCTTCGATCGCCTGCTCGCCGGCGCCAATAACGCCCTGCGCACGGTCTCTGCACCCGCAGGCCTGTCGGCACGCGACAATCCTGCAGCAGGCGTGGACGAGGGTAACCTCGACAACCGGCAGCGCGCTCATGCGGCGGGACTCATGCGGATCAACCACGCCGGTGAAGTCGCCGCGCAGGGTCTTTACCAGGGGCACGCAGCGGTGGCGAGAGACACGTCGATCGAAGAGCAGATGCAGCGGGCCGCCAACGAAGAGTTCGATCACCTCGCGTGGTGCGAGCAGCGCCTTACCGAACTCGGTGCGTCACCGAGCCGCCTCAGTCCGTTCTGGTATGCCGGCGCATTCGCAATCGGAGCTGCCAGTGGCGCGCTCGGCGATCGCTGGAGTCTCGGCTTTATTGCGGAAACGGAGCGACAGGTCTGCGAACACCTCGAGAGCCACTTCGAACGTCTTCCGAAGCAAGATGCTCGCAGCCGCGCCATCCTCGAGCAAATGCACGAGGAGGAAGCGGAGCACGGCGAAAACGCCATTGATGCAGGCGCAGCCGAGTTGCCGCCCCCGGTCAAGCGGCTGATGAGGCTTACGGCAAAACTCATGACGCGCACGGCGTACTGGTTGTAAGTCGCTGTAAGTTGCAACGAATTCAACTAAAACACGGACTTAGCTTGCCCTTCTTCGCGAACTGTATTAAAAGAGAGGGCGCTTGAGCGATGAGGGACCGATCCATGCAGACCAATGCCAAG
>JAACFJ010000178.1 GCA_009937505.1 Gammaproteobacteria bacterium | reverse complement strand
CGTCGCTGCTTACCCCGTAGTAATAATTGGTCAGGTCGTCGTCGTACCATTCCCAGCTGACGAACGGCGTCAGCGAGAGGCGCCCGTAATCGAAGCGATATCGATACGACACCTCGGCGCTCTCGCCCTGGTGCCTGGCCAGCGTGTCGGTGAGCCAGGCAGATTGCAATTCGCCCCAGTCGCCCCGCAGCCTGATCTCTACGCCGCCATCCAGCGACTGCTTGCGGGGCGCGAGCCCCTCGAGGAATTCGCTCTCTCCCGGGTCGAGCCAGTTAAGGCGGGCGCGTGCCAGGAGGTTGAGCTCGATAGCATCCCCGTTGACGACATGAATGCCGGCCGCGGTGCCGCGGAAAAAGACGTACTTGCCGTTGTACAGAACCAGCGGAATCAGGTCGGACTTCCAGTCGTCACCGTCGTCCGTCGTGTAAAACGGGTTCTGCGCGCCGATCGAAGCCGCACCGAGCGCCGCGGCGCCCGTCGGCCAGTCTGAAATCGGGATTTCGGTGACTTCCTGCCCGGCGAACGCCGAGCCGGCGGCCACGAGGCAACAGGAAAGTAGTTTTCGTCTAGGCAACATTCAGACCAGATCGTCGATCGCGTGTAGTCGGCATTGGTTATGGCTGGACGGAACAGTCACCATTATTCTACCCACAGTCCCGAGAAAGTGGGACAGGCATTGCGGGCGCCCGCCAGGTGCAAGGCGAACTGTACCGTTCTTTTCTTTGCAGCGAATGACTGACAGAATCCCTTCGCATGGACTCCGGCACAACAACAACGCCCGGAACGCCGCAGCGCAATCGATTCCTCGCCAACTCCTTGTTGTTGCATTTGCGACCCGCGCGCGTTCCCCTGAGGGCGATTCGGTTCACGCATACCTTCGGCCTGGGCGGCATGGCGATGGTGCTTATCCTCCTGCTGATGGGGTCCGGCCTGCTGATGGGTTTTGTCTACGACCCGGCGCCGGAGCGCGCGTACCGGTCCATCCTCGTGCTGCAGGAGGACGTGCTCTTCGGGCGACTCATCCGCGGGATCCACTACTGGAGCGCCAATCTGCTGGTGATCGTCGCCGGCCTGCATTTGCTCCGCGTGTTCCTGACGGGCGCGTTCCACGGGCCGCGGCGCTCAAACTGGCTGATCGGGCTCGGCCTGCTGTTCTCGATACTCCTGTCCGCCTTCACCGGCTACCTGTTGCCGTGGGACCAGCTGTCCTACTGGGCGATCACCGTCAGCACCGAGATGCTCACCTACGTCCCCATCGCCGGCGAGAACCTGAAGTACATGATCCTCGGCGGCGAGAGCGTCGGCCCTTCCACGGCCGTGGTCTTCTACACCACACACTCGACGGTCGTACCGATTGCGCTGATCCTGCTGATGACCTGGCACATCTGGCGCGTCAGGCTGGCTGGCGGGGTGGTATTGCCGCCGGCGGGCGACGGCCCTGCCGACAACGACGAGTACGTCCCGTTCATCCCGGACCTGCTGATGCGGGAAGTGTCGGTGGCGCTCATCCTCATCGCGTTTATCGTTGTTCTGGCCATCGTGTTCAGCGCACCGCTGGGCGAGCCGGCCAATCCCGGGCTGAGTCCGAACCCGGCGAAAGCGCCCTGGTATTTTCTCGGCGTGCAGGAACTCCTGCTCCATTTCCATCCGTTGTTTGCCGTCGTGGTGATCCCAGTAGTGTTTATCGCCGCGCTTGTGGCCGTCCCGTTTCTCCGTTACGAGCATGACGTTGCAGGAGACTGGTTTCTTACGCCGCGAGGCAAACGGCTCGCCGCCGTCGCGGCTATCGTCGGCCTCGTGGCTGCGCCCCTGTTGGTACTCGTCGACGAATACGCCGTCGGCCCGGAGGGTTGGTTGCCGGGCATGCCGCCTCTCATCAGCCAGGGGGCGGCGCCGACGATACTTACGTTCGTGGCGCTGGCTGCTTTCTACCGGTACTTGCGGAATCGCCTTTCCGCCTCGCGAAACGAAACCGTGCAGGCGCTGTTCGTACTGCTTGTCACTTGCTTCCTCGTGTTGACGGTGATCGGTATCTGGTTCCGCGGCGAGGGCATGGCACTGGTGTGGCCATGGCAGATCTAGACCCCGGCCGCCGCAAGTTCCTGTCTCGCCTGCTCGCAGGCCTCGGCGTCCTTGCGGCCCTGGAAGCGGCCTGGATTACCGTCAGCACGCTGGGTTCCCGCCGCCGCGCTACGGAGGCGGAGGACGGCGGCGTCATCGAGGCGGGGCCCGTGGGGCGGTTCCCGCCTCGCAGCGTGACACCCTTTCCCGAGAGCGAGTTCTACCTGGTACGCCTCGAGGACGGCGGCTTCCTGGCCTTGCATCGCAAGTGCACGCACCTCGGCTGCAGCGTGCCCTGGCGGGCAGACGAAGAGCGCTTCGCCTGTCCCTGCCATGCCTCCGCCTTCGACATTCGGGGAGCGGTCCTCAGTTCGCCGGCGCCTCGTCCGCTGGACCTGCTCGCGGTCGAAGTTGTGGGCGGCATCGTACACGTTGATACATCGAAACGAATTCGCCGGTCCTCGTTTGATCCTGCGCAGGTCGTCGATGGGGGCGCGGACTCATGAGCAGCAGCAATTTGCAGAGCTGGAGGATCGCGGCTGTTGTCGCACTGGGCGTCATTGTCCTGTCCATTCCGCTCTATGTCGCGCGGGAGTCGCAACGAGACGACCATCCTGAGGCGGCGCCGGCAGAAGCCGAATTCGTTGGCCGGGAGCAGTGCATCGCCTGCCATACCGAAGCCTACGAATTGTGGCGGGGCTCGGATCATGACAACGCCATGGATTTCGCGACCGATGAAACCGTGCTCGGCGATTTCGACGATGCGGAATTTGCGCACGGCGGCATCACCTCGCGGTTCTCCCGCAAGGACGACGGTTTCTTCGTGTTTACGGAAGGCCCCGACGGCGAAATGGCCGAGTTCAAGATCGAATACACGTTCGGCATCGAGCCATTGCAGCAGTACCTGGTGCCGTTCCCCGGCGGCCGGTTGCAGGCGTTGCCGATCGCATGGGATACCGAAAGGGATCGGTGGTTCACGCTCAATCCCAGCACGACGATCGCGCCCGATGACTGGCTGCACTGGACGCGTAACGGCCAGAACTGGAACGGCATGTGCGCTGAATGCCACTCGACCAACCTGCAGAAGAACTTTGACGCAGCGACTAACACCTTCGATACCACGTGGTCCGAGATCGACGTGAGCTGCGAGGCCTGTCACGGACCCGGTTCTCGCCACGTTGCCTGGGCGGAAGTGGACCCGATGGGCAGGGAGCTGATCGACAACTACGGCCTGGACGTTGTGAGCAACGGGTTGGACAACCGGCAGTACGTGGAGATGTGCGCGCCCTGCCACTCGCGGCGCAGCGAGCTTCCCGACTACGATCACAGCCAGGCCGACCTGCTGCAGTATCACGTGCCTGCGCTACTCGACGAGGGCTTGTATCACTCCGACGGGCAAATCCTCGAGGAGGTTTACGTCTGGGGTTCATTCGTGCAGAGCAAGATGTACCAGGTCGGCGTCAAGTGCGGCGACTGCCACGACCCGCACAGCCTGGCGTTACACAAAGAAGGCAACGAACTGTGCACGCAGTGCCACCAGGCAGCGACCTACGACGATACCTCGCATCACTTTCACCAGAAGATCGTCGACGGCGAGCCGAGCGACGGGGCGCTGTGCATCAAGTGCCACATGCCCGAACAGCCGTACATGGTGATCGACTACCGTGCGGACCACAG
>JAACFJ010000062.1 GCA_009937505.1 Gammaproteobacteria bacterium | reverse complement strand
CCGCCTGGCCGGGGGACCATGAATTCTGCGGCCCAGAATTATACACGGAAACCACTGGCCATACCCCCATGTCGCAATACCCGGATGCCCGATTTCTGAAGAGTGCCAACGCCCGCAGCCAGTTCGTGGAGGACTCGGGAACCGAGGTCGCCGTCGCGGGCCGCTCGAACGCCGGCAAGTCCAGTGCGATCAACGTGATCGTCAACCGGCGCCAGTTCGCGCGGACCAGCAAGACGCCCGGGCGCACGCAGCTGGTCAACTTTTTCGAGCTGCGCGAGGGGCAGCGGCTCGTGGATCTGCCGGGCTACGGATTCGCGAGGGTATCTGAGTCGATGCGCCGTCACTGGGGGGAACTGCTGACCGACTATTTCGAGTCGCGACAGAGCCTTGCGGGCCTGATACTGATCGTCGATATCCGCCGCAGGCTCACGGATTTCGACCGCCGGATGATCGCCTTTGCGGAGTCGGTCGAGTTGCCGGTTCACATCCTGCTGACAAAGGCAGACAAGTTGAAAAAGGGTCAGGCCGCCGCGGCGGTGCTCGAAGTCAGGAAGGAACTCGGCGACCGTGTGACCGTGCAGCAATTCTCCGCGCTGAAACGCCACGGCGAACAGGAGGCGCGCGAGGTGCTGGAGCGGTTTCTCGCCTGCCCGGATCGGTTCGCGCATGCGCCGCCGCGCCCCGGTTAGTACGGTCGTGCCGCAGGGGCGTTTCCCGAAGCGCGATCCGGTCAGGGTAGACGAGAACAAAAAAAGCCCCGGAATGACATCCGGGGCAAGAAGAAGCAACAGGCTTGGGGTTACCGTGTTGCGCGCCTGTCTAGGGAGGTAAACAGGCGAGTACTTACGCACTCTGAAAATTAGAGTGTGCCGGTAATTATTAGTTCCTTGCCGCCCGTAAATCTCTGAAAAACAACTAAAAATAGTTTAGACTGAGTCTTGGACGCCGGCTGGCTGCCGGGTCAGTGCGCCTCGTCCCAGTTCTTGCCGATGCCGGTGTCGACTTTCAGGGCGACGTCGAGGTCCGCGGCGTCCTCCATGAGCGTCACGACCTTGTCGCGCACGCTGTCGACGGCATCGTTTTCGACCTCGAACACGAGTTCGTCGTGCACCTGCATGATCATGCGCGCACCCGGCTTCGATGACAGCAGCCATTCCTGCACGGTGATCATCGCGCGCTTGATGATGTCCGCTGCGGTGCCCTGCATCGGCGCGTTGATCGCCGTGCGCTCGGCGTACTGTCGCCGTTGCCCGTTGCGGGCATTGATCTCGGGCAGGTACAGTCGCCGCCCGAAAACCGTCTCGACGAAACCCTGCTTCTTCGCCCTGTCGCGAATGTCGTCCATGAATACCTTCACGCCCGGGTAGCGGTCGAAATACAGGTCGATGTACTCCTGCGCCTCGCCCCTGGGGACGTTCAGTTGTTTCGCGAGCCCGAAGGCCGACATGCCGTACATGAGGCCAAAATTCACGGCCTTGGCCGACCGCCGTTGATCGGCGGTCACCTCGTCGAACTCGGTCTCGAATACTTCGGCCGCCGTCGCGCGATGGATGTCCTGCTCGGCGGCAAATGCGGACTGCAGGCCTTCATCACCCGACAGGTGCGCCATGATGCGCAGCTCGATCTGCGAGTAATCCGCGGCGAGCAGCACGTGCCCATCCGGCGCCACGAAAGCCTGCCGGATGCGCCTGCCTTCGGGGGTGCGGATCGGGATGTTCTGCAGGTTGGGGTCGGTCGACGACAGGCGCCCGGTCGCCGCGACCGCCTGGTGATACGAGGTATGCACGCGGCCCGTGCTCGCGGAAATCTGCAGCGGCAACTTGTCCGTGTAGGTGCTCTTGAGTTTGCTCACGCCACGGTAGTCGATGATCACGCGCGGCAGCTCGTAGTCGCTGGCGAGTTCGGCAAGCACGTCTTCGGCCGTCGACGGCTGGCCTTTCGGTGTCTTGCGGATGACCGGCAGCTCGAGTTTCTCGAACAGGATCTGCTGCAGCTGCTTGGGTGAGCCCAGGTTGAACGGCCCGCCCGCGAGTTCGTGCGCCTCTTTCTCGAGTTCCGCCATGCGCCCGGTCAGTTCGTGACTCTGGTCGGCGAGCATCTGTTTGTCGATGAGGACGCCGGTCTCCTCCATCGCGAGCAGGATCGGCACCAGCGGCTGTTCGATCTCGGTGTAGACGGTCTTCAGCGAATCGATCTTGCCGAGCTCGGACCAGAGTTTCTCGTGCAGCTGCATGGTGATGTCGGCATCTTCTGCGGCATAGGGCGCCGCCGTCTCGAGGTCGACCTGGTTGAAAGTGAGCTGCTTCGCGCCTTTCCCGGCCACGTCTTCATAATGGATCGTTTCACGCCCCAGGTAATGTCGCGCAACGGAGTCCATGTCGTGGCGGGTTGCGACGCTGTTCAGCACGTAAGACTCGAGCATCGAGTCGAACGCCATGCCCTCGAGACCGATGCCGTAGCGCGCCAGGATATGGGCGTCGTACTTCAGGTGGTGGCCGACCTTTCTCTTCGTCGCATCTTCGAGCCAGGGCTTGAGCTTCTCGAGCACCTCGTCACGCGGCAGCTGCTCCGGAGCGCCCGGGTAGTCGTGTGCCACCGGGATGTACGCGGCCTTGCCGGCCTCGACGGACAGCGACATGCCGACGAGTTCCGCCTCCATGTAGTCGAGACTCGTCGTCTCCGTATCGAATGCCACGAGTTTCGCGTCCTCGACGGCCTTGTGCCAGCGGTCGAACGCCGACCAGTCGAGAACCGTCTCGTAGTCGCCTTTGGCCTCCGGTGCCTCCGGTGCCTCGGGAGTGGGTTCGGCGGCGTCGCCATCGAGCTGTCGCAACAGAGAGCGTAACTCGAACTTTGCGTAGATCCCGCGCAGCGTTGCGGCGTCGGGCCCGGCAGGTTGCAAGTCGTCGATTGTCACTGGCAAGTCGACGTCCTGGCGAATGGTTGCAAGCGCCTGCGAGAGCCGCAACTGCTCTAGGTTGTCACGCAGGCTCTCGCCCACCTTGCCCTTGATGTCCTCAGCGTTCTCCACGATGTCATCGGCGGTCGGGTACTGATTGAGCCACTTGGCGGCTGTTTTTGCGCCGACGCGCGGGACGCCCGGAATATTGTCGGAACTGTCGCCGACGAGCGCGAGGTAGTCGATGATCTGCTCGGGATAGACATCGAACCTGGATTTCACACCGTCGCGGTCGAGCACCTGGCCTGACATCGTGTTCACGAGCGTCACCTTGTCACTCACGAGTTGTGCCATGTCCTTGTCGCCGGTCGACACCAGGATGCTGAGGTCTTTTTCGGTCCCCTGGCGGCACAAGGTACCGATGACGTCATCAGCCTCGACACCTTCGATCTGCAACAGCGGTAAGCCCATTGCGCGGACCGCGTCGATCAACGGCCGGACCTGCGGCCGGAGGTCGTCCGGCATCGGTGGCCGGTTCGCCTTGTATTGCGCGTACATGTCATCACGGAAGGTCTTGCCCGGCGCGTCGAAAACCACGGCGATATGCTCCGCCGGTTCCTCGCGGACGAGCTTGTTGATCATGTTGAGTACGCCGTGCAGCGCGCCGGTGGGATCGCCCGCCGAGTTACTGAGTTTGGGCAGCGCGTGATAGGCGCGATACAGGTACGACGAACCGTCGATCAGGACCAGGTCGGCATCGGACATATCGGGATGCTCGTGTCAGCCGTCCTCGTCGGACTCTTCTTCCTCATCTTCGCTATCGGTCCCGGCGGGTCTGGGTGGTTGCTGGATCTCGCTCGGATCGCCCGGGAGATATAACGGGCCCGACTGGCCACAGCCGGCGAGCAGGAATCCGAACAATGCGACGAGCAGAAGTGTAAGGCGTGTCATGGTGATCGACCCCCGGAAGCGATCGGTCGATTATAGAGCGCCCTCAGCGCCCGGCATACCGCTTTGCGACCTGGCGGTACGCGTCGCGGAACGGGATGCCTTCCTCCCGGACGAGCCGGTAGGCCTCCTCGGTCGCATAGACGCCCTCGTCAAGCTGGACGTGGCTGGGAACGAATGCGATGCCGTCTGCCGCGAAACAGCGGGCTCTTGAGGCGCTGCAGGTCGCGGTGGTAACCGGACGGCAGCTTGGCGGTGATCATCAGCGACTCGTCGAGACAGGCATGGGCCGTCGCGGAGGCGCCGCGCAGCAACTCGAGCACGTCGGGATTGCGTTTCTGCGGCATGATCGACGAGCCCGTGGTCACGTCGGCAGCCAGCGCCACGTAACCGAATTCCTGCATGTAGAAAATGAGCAGGTCGGCTGCCATGCGTCCCACGTCCTGCAGCAGCAACGTGATCTCGAACAGCAGGCCGCTCTCCGCCTTGCCGCGCGACAGCTGGGCGGCCGTCACCGGAGTTTGTGTCGCCGCGAATCCGAGCGACGCCGTGGTCATCTCGCGATCCAGCGGCAGACCGGGCGTGCCGTAGCCCGCCGCAGAACCGAGGGGGTTCTTGTCCATGCGCCGTTTCGCCGCTCCGATACCGTCGCGGGCGTCGGCGAAGGCTTCGTCGAAACCCCCGCACCACAGCGTGACCGAGGACGGCATGGCCTGCTGCATGTGCGTGTAGCCGGGCAGCGGTATGTCGCCCTGTCGTTCCGTCAGTTTCGCCACGGACTTACGCAAGGCATCGATCCGCGTGACGAGATCGTCGGCCGCTTCCAGCAGGTAAAGGCGCAATGCCGTTAATACCTGGTCGTTGCGTGACCGGCCGAGATGGAGGCGTGCACCGGCATCTCCAATTGCCCGGGTGAGCCGGCTCTCGAGCGCCGTGTGGACGTCTTCGTCCTGCAGCGTAATGCTCCAGTCCCCGGCCTCGAACGACCCCTCGAGTTGCTTCAGGCCACCGCGTATTGCGTTGCAGTCTTCATCGCTGATGAGGCCGGTGGCCGCGAGCATCTCCGCATGCGCGATAGAACCCCGGACGTCGTAGGGCACGAGCCGTGCGTCCAGCAGGTGATCCTCTCCCGCCGTATAGCGCAAGACTCGTTCGCTGAGCGGCAGGCCCTTGTCCCAAAGGCGCGTCATGACGCGCCACCGGCCTGTTCCTCGGGCGTCAATGCGCCGATGTCGTTGACGACCAGCGTGCCGGTCCCCTCGTTGGTAAACACTTCCAGCAAAAGGCTGTCCGGGAAGTTGTAGGAAATGACGTGGACGCGCTGCACGCCGTTCGCGAGCGCAGCGTCGATGGCGGCCGCCTTGGGCAGCATGCCGTCCGCGAGCTTGCCCTCATCGCGGAGCTTGTCGAGCTGAGCGCGGTCTATGTAGCTGATCAGCGAATGCGGATCGGAGGCATCCTCCAGCACCCCGGGCGCGCCCGTCAGCAGGATCAGTTTCTCGGCGCCGAGTTCCGCGGCGATGGCCGCCGCGACGGTGTCCGCGTTGATATTGAGCAGCGTGCCGGACTCGTCGCAGGATAACGGGCTCACGACCGGCATGAGGCCGTTGCGATGTCGCCGACGAAACCGTAGTCGATGGCCGATTCGCCCTCACGCTCGACGGGCGGCCGCCTGTGTGCACGAATGAGCCCTGCGTCCACGCCACTGATACCGACCGCCGGGATCTGCAGGTCGCGGCAGGCGGCCAGAACGCGCGTATTGATTTGCCCGTTCAGCACCATTGTCGCGACGTCGAGCGAGGCGCCATCGGTGATGCGGCGTCCGTCCACGAACGTCGTGTCGACACCCAGTGCCGTCGCGAGCTGCGTGGACTGCGGCCCGCCGCCATGTATCAGAACGACGCGGATGCCGACCTGGTGAAGAATACCCACCTGCTCCATGAGCGCGGTTGTCGCAGCCTTGTCCACGAAAATCTCGCCGCCTGCTTTCAGCACGAAGACCTTGCCTTTGAAAAGGCGGATATAAGGCGCCGCATGCTTGAGTGCCGATACGACGATCGCGAGTTCGCGTTTGGATGTCATTGGCTGCCTCCGAGCATGCGATGCAGTACGGCCATCTGCGCCAGCATGCGGTTGCGTGCTTCGTGAATCACGACGCTGCGCGGCCCGTCGAGGACGGCATCGCTGACCACGACGCCGCGTCGTACAGGCAGGCAGTGCATGAAGCGGCAGTCGTCCCGGGCGTTGTCGAACCACGGCTCGTCGACGCACCATTCGATGAGTTCGTTGCGGAGCTTCTGATCGTTGATGCGGTCGCCATAGTGACGCGTCGACGACCAGGACTTGGCATAGATGATGTGCGCATCCTGCATCGCTTCATTCCGGTTGTCGGTTTCCTGCACGGACCCGCCGGCCGCTTCCGCCGCGGTTTTCGCGCGCTGCACCACTGGCTCTGGAAGCTCGAAGCCCTCGGGCCGCAATACCGTCACGTCCATGCCGCGGCGCGCTGCCGTGTACAGGGTCGAGGCCGGCACCGCGAGCGGCAGCGCCTTCGGGTGATACGCCCAGCTCAGCACGAACTTGCCGCCGTTGGCCGGAACGTCGAGGTCGTCCAGTGTCTTCCAGTCGGCGAGGTTCTGACAGGGATGGTTCATCGCCGATTCCATGTTGATCCACGGCGTGTCGATCAGACTGGTGAGCGCACTGAATTCCGTTTCCGCCATGTCGTGCTCGATGTTCTTGCGTTCTGCGAAGGCGCGGATGCCGATCGCGTCACCGTACGACGCGATGACCGGTACGGCCTCGTTGATGTGCTCGGCCGCGGTGCCGTCCATGACGATACCGGGACGCGTCTCGAGCCCGTGGATGGACATGTCGGGGGAGATCACGAATGAGCCGCCGCCGAGGCGGGTCATCGCGGCCTGGAACGAGGCCAGCGTCCTGAGCGATGGACTGAGGAACAGCAGCGACAGCACCTTTCCCTGCAGCGCCTGCGGTTCCGGGTGCTTGTCGAGGCGGTCGGCGAGCTCCAGCAAAGCGCTGATTTCCTCGTTACTGAGTTCGGCCAGGTCGTTGAACGTCTTCATCGGATTTCCTTGCAGGTGTCAGGTGTTCCCGCCCGGGATAGCGGTCAATGACAAGCGGTGCGAGGATGCGCAGTACATGCGGGTCTGCACTCGTGCCGGTAAGAATATCCTGCTCGAGCAGCGCGTTGCGCACTTCCACAGCGGGCCGGTCGCAAACGAGTCCGAGCAACAGGCCTTTCCCCTGGATGCGCGTAACCGGGCCGGTCAGGCAACGATCCCGTATCTGCGCTTCTCGCTCGCGCACGTTTGCCAGCAGGCCCTCGTCCTCGATGGCGTCGATGACCGCGTTGATCGCGGCAGCCGCGAGCGGCCCGCCGCCGAAGGTGGTGCCGAGATCGCCGGGGCCGAAACGCGCAGCGATGTCACTGCGACTGAGGACGGCTGCGCATGGCACGCCCCCTCCCAGGGACTTCGCACTCGTAAGCAGGTCGGGCTCGATGTCATGCGCCTGGATCGCGAAGTAATCTCCGCAGCGCCCCATGCCGCTTTGCACCTCGTCGGCGATCAGCAGGGCGCCGTGCTGCCTGGCCGAGTTGCTCAGCGCGTGCAGGAATTCGGCCGACAGGTCGAATGCCCCCGCGACGCCCTGGACGGGTTCGACAATGATTGCCGCCACGTCGGGGCCGATCATCGACTCGGCCGCGGCACAGTCGTCACGCGGAATGAAGTCGACCTCGAACGGTTTTTGCGGAAACCCGTACCACTTGTCGGAGTTCCAGGTGACAGCGCCGGCTGCGGCGGTGCGGCCGTGGAAACCATGCGTGATCGCAAGCACCTTGCTCCGTTGCGTCACCGAGCAGGCCATGCGCAATGCATTCTCGTTGGCTTCCGCACCCGAGTTTGCGAAGAACACCCGCTCCATCGAGGCCGGCGCGACGGACACGAGCTTCTCTGCGGCTTGTGCGCGCACGTCCAGCGCAACGGCGTTGCTCTGAAACAGCAGGGTTTCCGACTGTTGCCTGATTGCGGCCACGAGCCGCGGGTGCCCGTATCCCAGGGCGGCGACGGCATGCCCGCCGTAGAGGTCGAGTATTCGCCGGCCGTCGCCGGTGATGATGTCGCAGCCCGAAGCGTGCACCGGCACGAACGGCAGCTGCCCGTAGACGGGGATCGTCGCCGCCGCCTCTCGCGCCCGCGCGTCTGCCTGGCTTGCCTGCATCGGGTTCACCTCAGGTCCAGCCCGGCGGAATGCCCGTAAGCCCCGCCGCGTCGGGATGGCCGAACAGGCGATTCATCCACTGCACCGCGCCGCCCGCGGCCCCCTTGACGAGGTTGTCGATGGCCGACATTGCGACCACGGTATCGCCGGAAACCGCGACACCGACTTCAGCCATGTTGCTTGCCACCACGTTCTTGAGCCTGGGCGAGCCGTCGACGACCCGGACGAACGGCGCGTCCGCGTACAGCGAGTCGAAGGATTCGCGCAACTGCCCGGCGGATATTTCGCCCGTCGCCTTTGCCTGCACGCTCGCGAATATGCCGCGTGCAAAAGGACCCGAGTGGGGGACGAAGTTGATGCCGGGACGGGTTCCGGATGCGGCTTCGGCCAGGTTCGCGATCTCCGGCGCATGCCTGTGCGCGAGTGCTTTGTACGCATACAGGTTGCTATGGCGCTCGGGGTGATGCGTGCCCGGCTGCGGCGTGCGCCCCGAGCCCGTGCTGCCGGTAATCCCCGTAACGAATAATTCAGGCATGACAAGACCGGACCGTAACAACGGCACGGCGGCCAGCAATATTGCGGTCGCGAAACAGCCCGGGTGGGCGACATGCTGCGTGTCGGTGTCTGCAAGATGTTCCGGTACCGCACAAACGAAATCGCCGAGGAGTTGCGGCGCGCCGTGCGCGGCACCGTATACCGATTCGTAGGCGACGGCGTCGCGGTAACGAAAATCCGCGGATACATCGACAACGTGGACATCGACATCCCGGTCTCTCGCCTGCTCCAGCACCTTCGCGATCATTGCCGCCGAGGCGCCGTGCGGCGCAGCTGAGAAGAGGGCGAGCGGTGATCCTTTCGGGACTCTCTCGAGCCATGCGTCGTGTGCCGCAAACTCCGCATCATCGAACGGGGTAGCCAGGTGCGGGAACGTGTCCGGGATGCGCTCGCCCGCGCGGCTTTCGGAAACCGCCGCCACGAGGTCGAAGAGCGGGTGGGTCGCGATCAGGCGCAACAGTTCGCCACCGACGTAGCCGGTTGCGCCGAGTACGACGGCGGGCACGGAGGTCATTTCCGACCTCCCTCGAGCACAGCTGCAATGTGGTCGCCGAGCGCTACGCCATTCGAGAGGGCGTTGATCGCCGGCAGGTCGAGCCGCTCCGAGATCTGGTCGATGCCGACGGCATTATCGGTCGCGGGACCGGTCACGACCGCCGGCTCGATGCCGAACTGGTCCCTGAGGATCTTCGCGCCGCCCCAGGCCGCGACCGGGTCGTTGGCACACAGCACGACTGCCGTCAGGGCGTCGCGGATCGACGCATCGGAGAGTATGGCCTCCACGCCGTAGGCACCGAGCAGGCCGTCACCGAGTTCGAGTACGGTCACATCCGGCTTCTCGGCGGCAAGGTTTGTCAGCAGCGTGCGGGTCAGCGCCGGGCCGTTTTCCGCCGTTGTCGTGACGATGCCGAGATCGGAGAAGATCGTGGTTTCTGCGGCGCCGGCGTCCTGCATCGCGAGAATGTCGCGGCGCAGGGATACGCCCGTCGCCTTGCACGCGGCGACGTGCAGTCCGCGGTGCCGCAGGCGGCTGACGATCGCGCAAGCGGCCGCTGTCTTGCCCGAGTCCATGCAGGTGCCCGCCAGGGCCACGACGGGGACGCCCCGCGCGTCCAGCGGAGCATCGGGGTCGAAGCTTTGCGCGCCGGCGCGGGCGGGCACGCCGATGCGTTCGCCGAGATACGGGAAGTGCAGCACGGTACCGAGCACCTCGCAGTCGAACGGCGGCCCGACGTCCGGGTTGGCCGAATCGCAAATGCCGAGGACGCCACCGATGTTCAGAAGCTGGATCGTGTCGCCGACCGCGAGTTGGGCAGGCAGGTGACCCGAGTAGCCCAGCAGCGCCTTGCGATGCCCGAGTGCACCCACGACGATGTCGCCCTGGGTTACCGTGGCCATGCGTCCGGACGTGAGTTCGAGCTGGTTGTAACGCGCCTTGTTGTTTAGCACGCGAGCCGCGACGAGCACGCCCTCTTCGCACGGTATGTCGGGCGACAGCCTGAGCTTGTTGCTCAGGTCGCTGTGCTGCGCGACCGAGGCAACCTTGTCGACGAATACGGATTTCACGATTCGCCTCCCGCGGCGCGGGTCTGCAGCGAGCCCGGCAGTGAAAGAATGCGGGCGTAGCCGAGCGTGTCTGCGGGCGTCCACTCACCCGCCGATTCACCGTAGACGCCCTTCGTCGCAGCGAGCAGCGAGTGCGGCGAGTCGACACCGTCGATGAACAACGAGCCCGGGCGCAGCGTGAACGTGACGCTGCCGCTGACCCGCTGTTGAGAGGACTCGAGCAACGCCTCGATATCGGCACAGACCAGGTCGAGCTGTTTGCCTTCGTGCACCAGGTCTCCGTATATCGAGGCGATGCTGTCCTTGACGCGGGATTGCTGCGCGCTGAGTACGAGCTTTTCCAGCTCCCGATGTGCCGTGATCAGGGTAACCGCCGCGGGCGCCTCGAAGGCGACCCGGCCCTTGGTGCCGAGCACGGTGTCGCCGAGGTGAATGCCACGGCCGATGCCGTAACTGCCGGCCAGTTTTTCGAGCGCCTCGATTAACGCGACGGGCGATAAAGTCTCGTCGTCGAGCGCGACCGGGACGCCGTTTTCGAATTCGAGCGTGTGCCGGCTCGGTTCCAGGGGGGCGCTGAACGCCTTTGCGGACAATACCCAGGCGTCTTCGGGGATGGAGTTCTGCGATGTCAGTGTTTCCCGCCCGCCGATCGTAATTCCCCACAAACCGCGGTTGATGGAATACGCAGAACCCTGTGCCGGCAGCGGCAGGTCGTGTTTCTCGAGATACGCGAGTTGCTCGTCCCGTACCCAGCTGTTGTCGCGCACGGGCGCCAGTACCTCGAGTCCGGGGCTCAGCGTGCGCAGCGCAACCTCGAAACGAACCTGGTCGTTGCCCGCGGCCGTACAGCCGTGAGCGACGGTGCTTGCGCCGCGCTCATTGGCGATGGCCGCGAGCCGGGACGCCTGCAAACCACGCTCGGCGCCGACACAAAGCGGGTACGCATTCCCCCGCAGCACGTTACCCGCGATCAGGTAGCGGATGACCGTATCGAAGAAATCCTGACGGGCGTCGATGAGCACGTGCTCCACGGCGCCGAGCGCGTAGGCACGCTCTTCGAGTTGACTTGCGGCCGCTGCATCGATGCCGCCCGTGTCGACCGTCGCGGTGACGACCTCGCGGTCGCAGGTTTCCCTGAGCCACGGCACGCAGAAGGACGTATCGAGGCCGCCTGAAAACGCAAGAATGATGGGTGTCTGGTCTTTGCTCACGGGTATGCTCCGGGGGAGACGCGCATCAGCGCGCGACGATGCGTTCCAGCCTGGCGGCGAGGATCTTCTGGTGATTGGCGGAGTCGGTGGCCACGAAAACGGTATCGTCGCCGCCGATATTGCCCACGATCTCGGGCCAGCCGGCGCGATCGAGAGCCAGCGCGACGCGCTGCGCTGCACCGATGGCCGTGCGCAGAACGAGCAGGTGGGGTCCGGCGGGCAAAATGGCGCGAACGAATTCGCCAATCGCATTGAGCTCCGGCCTGTCCGCCGAATCTCCGGGTTCGAGTTCGTAGCCACGGGCCGTCTTGACTGCGCCGATCTCCCGAAGATCCCGGCTCACGCTCGATTGCGTTGCCGTGAAACCGCGCCGGGCAAGTTCCGTGACGAGCAGCTGCTGGGTGGCGACGGGTCCCCCGCTCAGCAACTCGCGAATCGCATGGCGCCGTTGGCCCTGATCGCTGTGTGCGTTCGGCATGATCTTGTCCGCATAAATATGCGCATATAATTAACATCATGCGCATATATCGTCAAGGATTTATTGGCGCTTTCCGGCTACACTGCGCGCCTTCCGATGTCTAGCTGCAAACCCCTGATCCACGGAGCATCCATGTCCGATACCCAGACCGTCGAAGTCCAGACCGGACCCGAACCGTCCGCCAGCGTTATCTGGCTGCATGGCCTGGGGGCTGACGGCCACGATTTCGAGCCGATCGTCCCCGAGCTGCGGTTGCCCGATACCTTGCCGCTGCGCTTCGTCTTTCCCCATGCACCGGTGCGCCCCGTGACCATCAACGGCGGCATGGCGATGCGGGCCTGGTACGACATCATCTCGCTCGATCGCGGCGGGCCGGTCGACTCCGCCGGAATCAACGAGAGCAGCGCGACCCTCGAGGCGCTCATTGCCCGCGAGGAACAGCGAGGTATCGGGTCCGAGCGCATCGTGGTTGCCGGCTTCTCCCAGGGCGGAGCAATCGCAATAAACACGGTCCTGCGGTCCGGGAAGAAACTGGCAGGGCTCATGGGATTGTCGACCTGGCTTGCGTTGTCCGATGCACTGCAGGGAGATGCGGTCGAGGCCTCCATACCGGTATTCATGGCGCACGGGCAGTTCGATCCGATGATACCGATGCAGTACGGGCGTTCCTCGGCCGACGCGCTTGCGAAAGCCGGATTCGACGTGGAGTGGCACGACTATCCGATGGCACACGCCGTCTGCCCGCAGGAGATCGACGACATCCGTACGTGGCTACTCGGCGTCCTGGCCACCTGATTCGAAGACGAACTTCGCATCGCCGCCGGGTCTCCCGTCGGGGCCGAACCTGCGCTCCAGGAAGCGTACATTGCCTGCGTCGTCGATCGTCAGGACCGTCGAACAGCGTGTGCCGTACTCCGGGTGCACGATGAACGGAGCGGTGAGCACATGCGCCATCGAGAATGACAGCCCGTTGGTCTGCACCTCGTCGACCGACGCTTTTTCGCGGTCGCCGAGCATGCGCATCAGGCTGGTCTCGTTGACGTCGTCCTCGTCAATCAGTGTCGCCAGTTTCGACCTGGTGCGCGTCACCTTGGTCCAGGGATCGTCGAGCGTGGCATTGCTGAGCCCGTAGACGCCCGGCGGCAACTCACGCATGCCGGCGCCGCGATTCGACAGGTAGCCGGCCGAACGGCGGTCCGCGACCAGCAGGTTGAAGCCGGCATACGCATCGCCATCGATCGACTCCAGGTACTCGTTGACGCCCGCGTCGGCATCGAGAAAGCCGGTGATCAGATGGCCTCGCGATCGCAGCCCGGCATTTTCCCTGTGGGCGTCGCGGTAATTGGTAACGGCGGCAAACCTGCCGTCGCGATGCATGGCGAGCCAGGTGCCTCCGGCCTGCAGGTCGCGACCGCCGACGATGTTGCGCTTATCCGGCCACCAGTGTGCCGCCTGGGTGGGGCGTGCGTGGAATTCGTCGCGATTGCCCGCGACGATCAGGGGCAGGCGGGGATGCTTGCGCAGCGCAATTACCAGCAGACACATGCAAGAAGCATAGCAATGTCGCCGGCCGGGCGCGCCGCGGTGTCCGGCTCAGTCGCCGAGCCCGATCCAGTGATCCACGAGACGGCGCGCGATCGATATCCTGAACGGCAACTTCGGAAAGCCCGAGCGCAGTTCCTCGCGAGTGAACCATTGGGCATCCTCGAGCTCTGCATCATTGAGGCGAATCTCCGACGAGATCGCTTCCGCGACGAACCCGATCATGAGCGACGACGGGAACGGCCATGGTTGCGAACTGTGGTAGCGAACCTCGCCGACGTGCACGTTCGTTTCCTCGTACACCTCACGGCGTACCGCGTCTTCGAGACTCTCGCCCGGTTCGGCGAAACCGGCAATGGTCGAGTAACGACCTTCCGGCCAGCCGGCCTGTCGCCCCAGCAGGCAACGCGCGCCATCCGATACCAGCACGATGATGGCCGGATCGACTCTCGGGAAGATGACCCGGCCGCAGTCGGTATTCATGCAGAGTCGCGTATTGCCGCCAGCTTCCGGCCGCGCTGCAGTGCCGCACACGCCACAAAACATCTGCGACGCATGCCATAGCACGAGCGCCCGTGCGTGAGCCGCGAGGTTGGCCTCGTCCGGGGGCAATATGGTGCCGAGTAAACGCAGGTCCTGGAACTCACCGAGTTCCGTGAACGGCGGTGGCTTTTCGCGGTTGATCGAGAACGCGAACGCCGGCCGGTCGTGAAACAGCCCGAGGAAGATCAGGTGGTCGTCGTCAATAAAGGGCCCGGCGCAGCTCCGTTCAAGCATGATTGCATGTGGGGGATCGCCCCCCACGAGGCACCTGTCACCCCACACGGGCACGAACCGGCATTGGTCGCTTCTTGCTGCCCGCGCAAGCCATTCCGGATCCTTGCGCCGTTCGCCGCTGCGATCGACGAACGCGCCTGCGAAAACATTATGATCCTGCACCCGAACTCCCAGGTGGCTACCGACCGTGGGGCGCAGTTTACCGGAATACCAGCGGCACCATTCAATCGCCGCCGAAGCTCTTGATGCCGGGCCGCCGGCGCCGCTCTGCCTCGATCTCACAACACGGGCAGGTCTTCAGATCCAGCGCATAGGCATCCTGCACGTAGCTCGTGTTGCAGCGCGCGCAGGAGGCGAGGTAAAGCTCGTCACCGCCGCAAATGCTGTGCAGGAGCGTCCACGCCCATTCGAGGCTCAGTAGCGGCCTTTCGTGCAGTAGCAGGTAGGTTTCGAAGGCCCGGCACAATCGATGCCCGAACTCGACATCGGGCCTGGGCCAGCACGGGTGAACCCGGTTATGTTCGTCGATGCGCAACAATAGCCCGGCGTTGTAAAGGGCCACGAGCGTGGTCGACTGCAGCTGGTGGTCCGCATTCCTGACGAAGCGCGTGACCTGGCGTGGCGATTTGCCGCGACGCCGCCGCACGCCGGTGATTCCGGAATCGCGGAAGTAGGTGCAGTAGAGCTTGCGAATCCGGTCATCGGAAAGCCCGGTGCACTCGCGAATCGTGCGGGTGCGGGCTTCGTGGCGAATCATGCGCAGGGCCAGCTCGAACTGGGTCCTCTCGTTTGCGTAGCGATCGTCTGTCAGACGCATATTCTTCCTCTTATGATCAAAAATACCCATATACATTTAATATTCAGCCTATATCATCCATAATTGGTAATAAAAGAAAATATTGTGTAAATGCCGGATCCATCGAGATTCGCTGACAGGAGCGTAGCCATGCAGTACCAGGGTCCGGACGCAGCTGACCTCATGAATGTCTTCGTGCTGAATGACGCCTTCATCGTCTGGCAGCGAACGAGGCCAGCGGATGAGTCCCGGGAACGCGGCCTGGCGCCCGAGACCCGAGCGAGGCTTGGCGACCTCGGTTGTGAGCAACGTGAGCGTCTTGCGAGGACCCCGTTCCTGCTGATGTCGCTCGCGGAGGACGACGAGGCTCGATGGCAATCATTGTTCACCGAGCGACGGACTCGCGACCTGCTCCAATGCCTGCAGATCCGGGACGAGGTAGCGTCGGGACTCATTGCCGCCGGGCTGGGCTTCCTGTGGCAACTGGCACGGCGCAATCCCTACGCCACGCGGCTGGTCAGCGGGGCCAGCCTGAAATGGTGCGAGCAGCTGTCCGCATGCACGCTCATGGATCTGTTCGCACGGGCCCTGGAGGACCAGACGCTGCTCGCTCCGCGGATGGCCGATAACACCGATCTCTGGCACAGGCTGCTGACTGCAGGCGTAAGTAACAGGCGGCACGTCCGACTCGCGGCGCGTGTTTCCGCCATGCAGTCGATGTTGATTGAGCGCCCGGGGCGGGCCTACCGGCCGCTCGCGGCGGCGGCCTGCAGGATGCCGCCCGTCAAAACCCGAAAATCCGGCAGTCGCGGAACATGACGCGGGACAGGCAGCCTATGTCGATGCGGCGGCAGCATGGTTACAATACGCCGCCTGATGAACGCCCTCTCCATAAGAAACCTGCGCAAAACCTACGCCAACGGCAACGAGGCCTTAAAGGGCATCAACTTCAACGTCGCCGTCGGCGATTTCTATGCGCTCCTCGGGCCGAACGGCGCCGGCAAGACAACGGCTATCGGGATCATCTCCTCCCTCGTGAACAAAACCGCGGGCGAGGTCGAAGTCTTCGGGCACAGCATCGATCGGGAGCTGGAGGCGGCGAAGCAATGCATTGGCCTGGTGCCGCAAGAGTTGAACATCAACCAGTGGGAGAAAGTCGGCAACATTGTGCTGACGCAGGCCGGCTATTACGGGCTGGGTGGCCGCCTCGCCCGTGAGCGCACGGAAAAATACCTGCGCGCCCTGCGCTTGTGGGATCGGCGTGACGACATAGCGCGGAGTCTCTCCGGTGGCATGAAGCGGCGGCTGATGATCGCGCGGGCACTCGTGCACGAACCGCGGCTGCTGATACTCGATGAGCCGACGGCCGGAGTCGATATCGAGATCCGCCGTTCCATGTGGGCCTTCCTGCGCGACATCAATGCAGCCGGTACGACCATAATACTGACCACGCATTACCTCGAGGAAGCCGAGTCACTTTGCCGTCACGTCGCCATCATCGACGAAGGTGAGATCATCGAGGACGCGCCGATGAGCCGGGTCTTGCGCAAGCTGCAGCGGGAAGTGTTCGTACTCAGTCTCGCGGAGGAACCGGATCGGGCCCCCGAACTCGACGGGTTCCGAACCGAGCTGGTGGATAGCGGCGAACTCGAGGTGGAGCTGGGACCGGCACACACGCTCAACGACCTGTTCCGGGTGCTGGATGCCCGCGGTATCGAGGTCGTCAGCCTGCGCAACAAGGCGAACCGGCTCGAAGAACTCTTTATGCGTCTCGTGGAAAGCAAGCAGCCATGAATGTTGCTCTCAACGCAATCGCCGTCAAGACCCTGATCCGCAAGGAGATGGTCAGGGTAATGCGCATCTGGGTGCAGACCATCGTGCCGCCCGCGATCACGATGACGCTGTACTTCATCATCTTCGGCAACCTGATAGGGCGGCGCATCGGCACGATGGACGGGTTCGATTACATGCAATACATCGCGCCGGGTCTGATCATGATGTCGGTGATCACGAATTCCTACGGCAATGTCGTATCGTCATTCTTTGGTGCCAAGTTCGGCCGCCACCTCGAAGAAATGCTCGTTTCGCCGATGTCGAATTCCGCGATCATCATCGGCCACATTGCGGGAGGCGTGCTGCGCGGCCTGATGGTCGGCTCACTCGTGACGGTGATCGCCCTGTTTTTCACGCGACTGCAGGTCCAGCATCTGCTCGTGACGATTTCCGTCGTGCTTCTGTCTTCGACGGTTTTCGCGCTCGCCGGTTTTATCAACGCCATATTCGCGAAAAAGTTCGATGACATTTCGATCATACCCACGTTCGTTCTCACCCCCCTGACGTACCTCGGTGGCGTTTTCTATTCCATATCGCTGCTGCCGGAGTTCTGGCAGACCGCCTCGAAGGCGAATCCGATTCTCTACATGGTCAATGCCTTTCGTTACGGCATCCTTGGCACCTCCGACATCAGCATCGGCCACGCCTACGTCATCCTGATCGGTTTCGTCGCGTTGCTGTTTTCTGCCTGCCTGTACCTGATGAACCGTGGCATCGGAATCCGGGAGTAACCATGTGCGGCCGTTTCGCGTTCTACTCTCCTGCCGAGGCGACCGCGGCATTGTTCGGCGCGGCGGGTTCGCTCGATCTCGGCCCTCGATACAACATTGCACCGACGCAGGATATTGCGGCAGTGCGCAGTCGTGAAAGCGATGCCGACGACCGGGAGCTCGTGGCACTGCGCTGGGGTCTCGTGCCGTTCTGGGCGAAGGATCCCGCGATCGGCAACCGGATGATCAACGCGCGCGCCGAGACGGTTGCCGAGAAACCGGCGTTTCGGGCGGCCTACCGACGCCGGCGCTGTCTCGTGCTGGCCGACGGATTCTACGAATGGCATCGCGAAGGTTCGGTCAAGATTCCCTGGTATATCTCGACGGCAGGCGAAGAGCCGTTTGCATTCGCCGGGCTCTGGGAGCACTGGCGCAGCAAGGATACGGATGAGTCGCTGGAAACGGCAACACTCATCACCACGCAGGCGAATGACTTCCTCGCTCCGTTGCATCATCGCATGCCGGTGATCCTCGATGCGGATCGTGCCGAACGCTGGCTCGCGGGCGACGACGAGCTGATCGGAACGGCGAGCCAGGACTGCCCGAAGCTTAAGGCCTGGCCCGTGGACCGTCGCGTCAACAATGCTCGCAACGAGGGCGACGAACTGATCGAGCCTGACGGCGAGGTGCTGGAAGGTTAGCCGCTAGCCGGGCGAGAGTAGGGCTGTGTTGCCACGATCAGGGTGCCGGGTCCGCCGTGCACGCCGAGCGCCGCGCCGATATCCGTGATCGTGGTGCGGTGAATATTGTCGAAGCGGTGGCGTAACTCGAGTTCGAGTTCGGCGGCGTCCTCCGGGCACACTGCGTGGCCGATGGCGACGTCGAGCGAATCGGCGGCGGGAGTCCGCCTGGCCACATATCTTGCGAATCGCTGTATCCGGTTCCTGCGGCCGAACAGGAACGTACCCGATGCGACGCGTCCGTCGGGAACAGTGCGAATAATGGCGGTTGCGCGCAACAGGTCGGCGATTGTCTTCACCCAGCGCGGCACCCGTCCGCCCCGCACGGCAAAGCGAAGGTCCTTGAGCAGGCCGTAGGTGCGGGTTTCCGGGATCAGCCTTTCCACCGCGGCGATGGCATCTTCGACGCTCAGTCCGGCTTTCGCATGCTCGGCGGCGGCAACGGCCAGCAGGCCCTGGCCGAGCGAGGCATTGCGCGAGTTGATGACGTGGACGCGTCCGTGCGCGTTCACGCGCTCGGCGGCCGATCGTGCCGCTTCGAGCGTGCCGCTCGCCATCCCCGTCAGGTTGATCGACAGCACGTCGGCGAAGTGGCTCGCGAGGAACTGAAACTGGCGCCTGAAGTCCCCCGGAGCCGGCTGGGACGTCGTCGGGTGGTTCGGATTCGTCCTGAGTTCCTCGAAGAATTCGTCGGCCGTGATACTGACCTTGTCGAGGTAGCCGCGGTCACCGAACTGTATGCGGCAGGGGACCATGTGTATATCCAGCCGCTCCATATCTTCGTCGGGTATGTCGGCGGCAGAATCGGTTATCACCGCAAATCGCCTGTTCGCGTCATGGCTGCTGCTTTGCTGGCGGCGCATGTCGTCGGCCTTTTCTGCTCTGACGTCACCGTACCTGCGGGCGACATCGAATACGCGTTCCGGCTCGTCGACATGAATGTGAATCCTGGCCTTGCGCTTCGTGCCGGCGAGCACGAGCGAATCACCGAGTTCCGCGAGCGCCTCGCGCAGCTTGCGGCGGTTGATATCGGCACCGGTAACGATGCACTCGGTACAGAATCGATATCCCGATTCCACGGAACTGCCGGCCGTAACCATGGGGGCTTCGATGCTGAGTAGCGACAGGTCGGGTTCGGCGACGATAGTGCCCGTGCTGAGGTACTCGCTCATGCCGTCGACCAGCTCGACGAAACCCTTGGCACCCGCATCCACGACGCCGGCCTTGCGAAGTACTTCCAGTTGATTCGGGGTTTCCGCGAGCGCCACTTTCGCATGCTCCAGCGCGTGGCGGACGAGTGCAGCAAAACTGTCGTCCACGCCGTTCTCGCGCTGATCGCTGATGCTGCCGGCAAAAGCATCGATTACCGAAAGTATGGTGCCTTCCCGCGGATTGGACATGGCGTCGTGCGCATAGTCGTTCCCCATGGTTACCGCTTTCGCAAACGTGTAGGGCGTGAAACGGCTCAGCTCGCCGGCCGAGTCACTCATGCCCTGAAAGAACTGCGCCATGATCGCGCCGGAGTTACCCCGGGCGCCGTCCAGCAGCGCGTCGGCCACCGCCGCCAGCAGGGTTCCCAGGTGCTTTTCATCGCTTTGCTGGAGAACGGGCAATGCGGCACCCAACGACAGGCTGAGGTTGGTGCCGGTATCTCCGTCAGGCACCGGGAATACGTTTATCTGGTTGAGTAGCTCCTGGCTGTCAACGACGCGATGAATCCCCGATATCAGCGCGCTGGCAAAGCTGTCGCCGGACAGTTGTGTCGATGCAGGTTCGTTCAATCGTCGCGGCCCGGCTTACTCGCGCGGCAGCAGGAAACGGGTTCCGCCGTAGTCGAGAATGACGCCTTCCGGCGTTATTTCCTGTACGACCGGTCCCTCGGCGAGGCGCGATTTTTCGCGATGCCTGACCATGTTGATGAAGACGAAACGATCGGCCGGCTGCTCGCTGTAAACGTGTATGTCCAGGTGCAGGTCCGCGATCTGGATCGTGCCGTTCGCGCGCAGTTCATCGGCCGTTGGGAGCGCGGCCAGCGTAAATTCGGTTCGCGGCCGGGGCTGCGGTGGTGCGGCGGACGATACCTCGGATGCCGGCGTCTCGACCGGCGGTTGGGCAACAGGCTCGGGGCTGGCCGCAGCACTGCCGCTAGCGGCGGTATCCCGCTCGCGTGCCTCCTCGATCCTCTCCGAGAACGAAGCCCCGGCCGCAGGCTCCGGTCGCGCCAGGGATGCCTGTCCCGACGGCGGGACGATCTCCGGCGCATCGTCGCGCAGGAAGACGCCCAGCAACACGGCCAGGTTGACGGCGAGCAGCAGCGCCAGCACCCAGAGCCAGCGGGGCGCACGCGGCGACTCGGCGCTGGACGGCACATTCGCGAAATCCGAGGGGCCCTGTTGCTGCCGCTCGATTTCCGATTTCTTCAGTGCATCAAGAATAAAAGACATTGAGTTAACAGGCCCTCATTCCCGGGCAAGCCTGGGCGTTGTCAGCCGGGGCGTGTCTTCCGACCCGAGCAGCGTGTTGATGATGATTTGTGTCTGTTGCCCCACGAGGCCGTCGACGTCGAGTCGGTGATCGCGCTGAAACTCGATGACGCGTTGCTCCAGCTGTGCATCGTAGATGCTCGAATCGAGCGGCTCGGCCCGGTAACGTTCGTCGATGGCCGCGAGGCTCTCGCGCAACCAGACGACGTTTTCGCCGCGCGAACCCCGGCCCAGGGCGAACGACTCGCCGTTCGGCGGTTTCCAGACCAGGATATAGTTCCCGAACCAGATATCCGTCACGTTCAGGAAAGGATGCGTGACGCGGACACCGGCGATGGACAACTCTGCCCTGTCGCCGTACAGAGCTTTGAGAACGACATGGTGGTTCTTGCCGCTGCTGTCGGTAAGCGTCAGGATGGCCGGCCGGTTGAATTGCCGCAGACTGCTCCACGACCCTCTCTGCACCAGGCATGCGTAGCCTGCGCTCTGCGCCGTGTCGCAGCCGTTCGTAATCGGTTCGCTGACCTCGAGTCCCCAAAGGCCGAACAGGACCTC
>JAACFJ010000177.1 GCA_009937505.1 Gammaproteobacteria bacterium | reverse complement strand
CTGGTCATGGACGTGAAGACCGGCAACGGCGCATTCATGGAAAGTATCGAGAAATCGGAAGCGCTCGCGAACAGCATCATCAATACGGCGGCCAGGGCGGGTGTAACAACCCATGCGCTGATTACGGACATGAACGAGGTACTCGGCACGACCGCCGGCAATGCGGTGGAAATCGCAGAGACGATGCGCTACCTGCGCAATGAGCAACGCGAACGCAGGCTGGATGAAGTTGTCATTGCGCTGTCTGCGGAAATGCTGATAGCTGGTGGAATCGAATCGGACAGGGATGCGGCAAAGCTACGCTGCGACGATGCCGTGACGAACGGCAGGGCGGCAGAAATATTCGGGCGGATGACAGCGGCACTTGGCGGTCCGGCCGATTTCGTCGACAACTACGCGGCGTATCTGCCAAAAGCGGCGATCGTGCGGCCGGTATTCGCGCAGGGCCGCCTGGTGGGGGTCGATACTCGTGCGGTCGGCAACACGATAATCGAGCTCGGCGGCGGCCGCCGCAGTGTCGGCGAGGACCTCGATCTGTCTGTGGGCTTAACGGATGTTTCGCCCATCGGCACATTGCTCGACTCTGAACGGCCGCTTGCGATCGTTCACGCCGCGTCGGAAGACGATGCAGATCGGGCCGAGAAAAGCCTGCTGGACGCCTGCACGGTCTCGGACGAGGCGTCTGTCGAGCGGCCCGTTGTCTACCGGATTCTGACGGCTACGGGCTGATCAATAGGGTATTCTAGCGAGTAATAACAACAACAATCGTCCCGGGGGAACCAGCCATGCCGAGTAACCTGATCGGAATCCTTGGCATTATCGTCATACTCGCAATCGCGGTAGCGTTCTCGAGCAATCGCAAAGCGATTCATCTCAGGGTCGTCGTCGCGGCGTTTGCCCTGCAGGCGGCGATTGCGGCGTTTGTGCTGTATTTCGACTGGGGACGTCGCGCCATTACCTGGCTTAGCTCCGGCGTGCTGGCCGTGATCAGGTATTCGAAAGCCGGCATCGACATGGTCTTCGGCCCGCTGGCGGACACGGATGTCATCGGATTCAGTTTTGCCATCAACGTGCTGCCGATCATCATCTTTTTTGCCGCACTGATGTCCGTTCTTTACCACCTGCGCATCATGGAGTGGCTCGTAAAAATCGTGGGCGGTGCCCTGCACAAGATCATCGGTACGGGCGCGATCGAGTCGATGAATGCCGCAGCCAATATTTTCGTGGGCCAGACCGAGGCGCCTTTGGTGGTGAAGCCCTACCTCAAAGGCCTGACCGATGCGCAGTTCTTCACCGTGATGGTGTCGGGGCTTGCGTCTATCGCGGGCACGGTACTCGCCGGTTACGTGCTCATGGGCGCCGAACTCAAATTCCTGCTGGCGGCCGCGTTCATGGCGGCGCCGGGCGGGCTCCTGATGGCCAAACTCATCATGCCCGACGATGAATACATCCCGCCCGGCAAGCACGAACGCCTGCAGATGGAGCCAAGCCACCATCGTAACGTGATCCTCGCGGCAGCCGCCGGTACCACAGACGGTCTGCGGCTGGCCGTGAACATCGGCGCGATGCTGGTGGCGTTCGTGGCGCTGATCGCGCTGTTCAACGGCCTGGTCGGTGGCGTATGCGGTCTCCTCGGTATCGACGCCCTGCTCGGCGTCGAAACGGTCACCCTGGAGTGGATTCTCGGCAAGGTATTCCAGCCCCTGATGTGGCTGCTCAGCGTGCCGTGGGCCGAGGCCGAGGCTGCCGGGTCCCTGTTCGGCGAAAAGATCATCCTCAATGAGTTTGTCGCCTTCTCGCACCTGAGCGAGCGACTGGCGGGCATGAGCCCCCGGACGATCGCGGTGACGACGTTTGCCTTGTGCGGCTTTGCCAACCTGTCGTCGATTGCGATCCTGTTGGGCGGTCTCGGCGTGCTGGTACCGGAGAAGCGCGAGGTGATCGGGCGGTTCGGCATCAAGGCCGTGTTGGCTGCCTCGTTGTCGAATCTCATGAGTGCCGCGCTGGCCGGATTAATGCTTACGTTCTGATTTGATGTCGAGACAAAGCATCATCATCGACTGCGACCCGGGCCAGGACGACGCGGTGGCGCTGTTCCTGGCGATGGCATCGCCCGAGGAACTCGAGATACTCGGCATCACGGCGGTGGCGGGCAACGTGCCGCTCGAACTGACGCAACGCAACGTGCGGCTGATGTGCGATATCGCCGGGCGAGGCGACATCCCTGTTTTCGCCGGCTGCGACCGGCCGATGGTGCGGGAGCTGCTAACGGCCGAGAAGGTGCACGGCAAGACCGGCATCGACGGCGTCGATATTGTCGAACCCGAAACACCCTTGCAGGACAGGCACGCGGTCGACTTCATCGTTGAGACCCTGCGGGCCGCAGAAGACGAATCGGTCACGCTGGTGCCTACCGGGCCGCTGACGAATATCGGCACCGTAATCGATCGAGCGCCCGACGTGCTGCCGAAGATCAGGCAGCTCGTCATCATGGGTGGCGCGATGCGTGAAGGTGGAAACTATTCGCCGTCGGCCGAGTTCAACATCCTGGTCGATCCGCATGCGGCGGACATTGTATTCACCTGCGGACGCCCGATAACCTCGATGGGTCTCGACGTCACTCACCAGGTGTTGTCCACGCGCGCCCGCGTCGAGCGCATAAGGAAACTGGGTAGCCCGGTGGCGGAAGCGACGGCCGGCATGCTCGGTTTCTTCGAGCGCCATGATTCCAAGAAGTACGGTGTCGAGGGGGCCCCGTTGCACGACCCTTGCACGATCGCCTGGCTGATCGCCCCGGAGCTGTTCGAAGGCAAGTTCTGCAACCTGTCCGTCGAGACGCGTTCAGAACTGACGATGGGGCATACGGCGGTCGATTTCTGGCACGTCACGGATCGACCACCCAACGTCAACTGGATCTACTCGGTCGACGCGGACGGGTTCTACGATCTGCTGACCGGAAGACTCGCGCGCTTCGGAGACTGATGTGACGGATATTGTCGTAGTCGGTTCGGTAAACCTCGACCTGTCCGCAACGGTCGCGCGGTTGCCCGAGCCCGGCGAAACCATCACCGGCGCCAGCCTCAGCCGCTTCCCGGGCGGCAAAGGCGCAAACCAGGCGCTCGCAGCGCGCCGTCTCGGGGCTAATGTTCAGCTCGTCGGCTGTGTCGGCGACGACGCTGCCGCGGATGAGGCGCTGGCACTGCTGCGCGAGGACGGGGTGGATCTCTCGCATCTTCAGGTGCTGCCCGACAACCCGACCGGAATAGCGCTGATATGCGTGGCGCCGTCCGGCGAGAACCAGATCGTGGTTGCGCCCGGCGCAAATGCCGCCATGGAGCCAGGTGCACTGGTTCACGGATCGGCAGACGCGTTGATCTGCCAGCTCGAGATTCCCGCCGACGTAATCGCGGGTGCGGCAAACCAGTTCAAGGGGTTCTTCTGTGCCAACCTCGCACCCGCTAAGGAGATCGATGCCACGGTTCTGCAACGCGCCGACCTGGTCATCGTCAACGAAACCGAGGCGGCCTGGTACGGCGATACGCTGTCGGCGTGCAGTGGCCTGGTCGCGACCACGTATGGTTCTCGAGGTGCTTCAATTCGAAAGGGCGGCGCATTGATTGCCGAGGCGGAGCCGCCCGCGGTCACGGCTGTCGACACCGTCGGTGCTGGCGATGCATTTACTGCGGCTCTGACGGTGGCGCTGGTCGAGGGACAGGAGCCGCCCGAGGCGCTGCGATTCGCTTG
>JAACFJ010000176.1 GCA_009937505.1 Gammaproteobacteria bacterium | reverse complement strand
CTCCTTCGCCAGAGCGGCATCGTCGCGTCATGAAGATAGCGACCTGGAACGTGAACTCGATGAAGGTGCGCCTGCCACATGTCCTCGAGTGGCTGTCGGCGAGTGATCCCGACGTTCTCGTTCTGCAGGAAATCAAGCAGCTAACGGAGATGTTCCCGCAGGAAGAGCTTGAAGCGGCCGGTTACCGTTCGCTTGCCAACGGCCAGAAGACCTACAACGGGGTTGCCGTAATCAGCAAAGAGGAGCCGCAGGACCCGGACCTGGAACTGCCGGGACTCGACGACCCGCAGCGCCGCGTGCTTGCAGCGACGATCGGCAACGTGCGCGTAATCAATCTTTACGTGCCGAACGGTTCGGAAGTCGGCTCGGAGAAATATGAATACAAGCTGGGCTGGCTGCGGGCGCTCCGCGACTACCTCGCGGCGCAGCTGGAGACGTATGACAATGTCGTCGTGCTCGGCGACTTCAACATCGCACCCGCCGATGAGGACGTGTACGATCCGGAGAAGTGGGGCGATGCCATCCTGTGCAGCCCGGCGGAGCGTGCCGCGCTGAGCGAATTGCTCGACCTGGGGCTGACTGACGTGTTTCGCAAGTTCGACCAGCCCGAGAAGAGCTTCAGTTGGTGGGACTACCGCGCGGCCATGTTCAGGCGCAATGCCGGCCTGCGCATCGATCTCATCCTGACAAGCGCGGCGATGACCAGGAGCTGCACGGCGAGTTATGTCGACAAGGAGCCGCGGGCCTGGGAACGTCCCTCGGACCATGCGCCCGTAGTCGCGGAGTTCCAGAGCTGAAGCTCTGTACAGCATGTTGTAGTGCCGATTGGTAAGATTTTACCGAAATGACATATTGTTGAATAACGACCGGATTGCCAGCCACGCGAAGTGTATTATTCGGTATGCAGCGCCCGATTGCGCAAGGATTCGCGTTGCCGTCAGGACGACGGCATGATTGACCGCGGACGCGAGCAAGCGCCGGGCGATACGGCCAACAACAAGAAGAAAAGTATCGTGTCCCAAGATCGCCGTAACGATTACGACGTCACCAATACCGTGCAGGTCAGCAGCCCCGCTGACGTTCGCAATGCGGTATGGAAGCTGTACTCGGAAACGTTTCCCGGTGCGCCGTTCGACAAACTGTGGCTCGCTTTCTACGATTTCGAGCGCCTGTTCACCGGGCGCTACCCCGGCTACCTGGGCTGCGATACGACGTATCACGACATGCAGCACACGCTGGACATGACGCTCGCGTTCGCGCGCCTTGTCGCCGGTTACGAGCGCAGCGTGGACCCTTCCGAGCGCCTTGGCCCGGAACGCACGCGAATGGCGATCATAACCTCGCTGTTCCACGACTCGGGTTATATTCGCCACGAGGAACGCGACAGCGATTTCGTCAATGGCGCTGAATTCACGTTGTACCACGTGTCGCGCAGTGCCGATTTCCTGCGCCGTTACCTGCCCGAACTGGGCCTCGCGAAGGACGCGGCCATCGCCAGCATGATCGTGCATTTTACGGGTTACGAGGTCGATCTGGACGAAATCGAACTCGATGACCCGCGCGACGTCATTTGCGGCCATTTGCTCGGCACGGCCGATATGATCGCGCAGATGGCCGACCGCTGTTACCTGGAGAAATGCCGCGACCGGCTGTACAAGGAATTCGTGCTCGGCGGTGTCGCCGTCGAAAACTCCAAGCCCGGCGAATACCTGGTGAGATACAAGTCCGGCCAGGACCTGTTGCAAAAGACCCCTGTCTTCTACCAGCAGGTGATGCGCGACCGGTTGAACCTCAAGTTCAATCGCGCCTACCGCTACGTCGAAGTCCTGTACGAAGGCCAAAACCCGTATATCGAGGCTATCCGCAACAATATTACCCACCTCGTTCGCATCATCTCGACGGGCAACTGGGCGCTGCTGCGCCGCGAGCCCCTTTACTTCCTGGGCGTGACGGACGCCGTCCATGAAATCGAGAGTTACGTCTCGGCTCAGCTTGCGGCATTGTCCGGCCGTGCCATCGAGAAGAACGAGTTGCTGATGCCCGTGTGACCGGCGCGGTCACCGCCCGGCTTTGCCGTTTTCCTGCCACGCCCGATAGGATGTGTACTGGTCGCGCGTCAGACGCCGGTTGGCGAAGTATGCGGCGACTCCCGCTGCGGCCAGGGCATAGATTGCGTCGGCGGCCGTTATCACTTCGTCAAAAAAAACGGGCCACGTAAAATTGGTGGCGGCCCTCAGGACCGCCAGCGTACCGGTATCGAACTCGGCCGCCGTGAACGAGGCCGCCACGATGACGTTGCCAACCAGCGCGCCCACTATGGCTGCGACGGCCGCGATGACGGGGAACCGCCAGTCGAGGCCCCGGCCCGCACGACGAACAGCGAGGCCGATGATCAGACCCTGGACCACGGTCATCCACGGAAATACGCGGTCCAGCGCCGTCGACAACATTGCCCAGACAACACTGAAGGCGATGATCGCGAGCAGGGCGGCCGCGATCGCACCGCGCAGCGACTGCGCGCGAACGATGCGCCCTCCCAGCTTCGGGTCCGGCCGCGCAGCACGTTCACGGGAATGCCGCTTCGGCAGTCGCAGCACCTGTTTGCGTTGCTCTTCGCTCATTTCGAGTGTGGGGGTACCTGACCGGCGGGGGTGATAGACTGCCGAACCTGCAATCTTGCAAAGATACCGGAGGCAGATGTCATGAGCCACCTGATACACCGTGCCATCGCGGTCGTGCTGCTACTCGCCGCTGTGTCCGCGCCCGCGTTTGCGCAAGAGGGTGCCGACGTCGGCGCAAAGATCCGCGAAACGCAAGCGCTTGTAGCAAAGGAGTTTCGCCAGATCCTTCTTGAAGAAATGATGCTCACCGATGAGGAGAGCAAGGAATTCTGGCCGCTGTACGAACGCTACAGCGCCGAGAAACGTGTGACCAACGAACCGTACCTGGCCGGGCTGATCGAATACGTCGATCGGTATTACAAGGGCGATCTCAACGACGAGCATGCCGTGCGCCTGATGAACACCTATTTCGACGTGGAACAGGCCAAACTCAAGAAGCGCCATGACTATGTGAAGAAGTTCGGCAACGTGATGAGTGACGTCAAGGTCATGCGTTTCTTCCAGCTCGAAAATAAAGTGCAGGCCGAGGTCAATGCTGCACTCGCGGTTACGATCCCGTTGGCGGACCCTCGCTAGGGAGCCATGCGAGCAGCCCGATTCCACAAATTCGGCCCGGCCAGGGAGGTTCTGGAACTGTGCGATATCGACACGCCTGAGCCCGGGCCGGGTGAGGTGCTCGTGCGCCTTCACACGAGCGCCATCAACCCCTCCGACGTCAAGAAACGTGCGGGCGCGTTTCCGGACCTGCTGGACGGCGGTTTCGTGATTCCCAATAGCGACGGCGCCGGGGTGATCGAGTTGGTGGGCGAAGGCGTCGACAAGAGCCGTAAAGGGGAGCGTGTCTGGGTATTCCAGGCACAGCACGAACGCCGTTTCGGAACGGCCGCGGAGTATGTCGCAATCAGCAGTAATTGCGCGCCCCGCCTGCCGGAAAAAGCGGGTTTCGACGCCGGCACGTGCCTGGGCATTCCCGCAATGACGGCTCACCGAGCCGTTTTCGCCGATGGTGAGATCGAGGACAAGACGCTGCTGATCATGGGCGGGGCTGGCCGGGTCGGCTACTACGCCATCCAGTGGGCACGCCGGGCTGGCGCAACCGTGATTGCGACCGCCAGCAATGCGGT
>JAACFJ010000175.1 GCA_009937505.1 Gammaproteobacteria bacterium | reverse complement strand
CCAGCAGGATCTTGGTGAACGTGAACAACAGGAATTCGCGCAGGAAGTAGATGCCCGCCACCATGAACATCAGCAGCATGATGACCGGGAAATTGACTTCGGCCTCGTGGAACACCATCTCCGGTGTCGCAAGCCCCAGCACGATGGCCTCCACCGCGAGCAAGCCCCCCGGCTGTAGCGGGTAACACTTCAGCGCCATCGCCAGCGTAAATATGAACTGGATAACGAGTACCCACCCGGCCAGGAACGGGTCGATCATCACGATGAACGGGTTCACGACCAGGAAACTGATGATCGTGAGCTTGTACCAGGTCGGCGAGTTGCCGAGGAAGTTTGCGCGGAACGCATCCGCAAACGAATGGGCCATGGTTATTCCTGTTGTTGGGGCCGGGTGATTCTAGACGTTTCCGGCCTTATTTTGCAGCTTGACGTGTGCCGTCGAGACGGTCCCAGACGCACTCCCCCGCTTCCCTGAGCTTTTCCAGCATGGCCTCGTGCGCGGCATTCTCGGCCTCCGAGGCTCGCACCACCACGAGATCGAGATCCGGCCGGCTCGTGCGGATTGCGACACCCCGTTCCTGTTCCCTGCCGTTCGCCTCCGACTCGTCGAGGAACAGCGCCGTCTGCCCGCCCGTCATCGCGAGGTACACGCGCGCCAGCAGGTCCGCGTCGATCAGCGCACCGTGCAGGTCGCGATTCGAGGCGTCCACTTCATAGCGCTTGCACAGCGCGTCCAGGCTATTGCGCTGCCCCGGGTGCAGCTCACGCGCAAGCGACAGCGTATCGAGTACCTGCGCATGCTCCGTGATCGATGGCCGCGTATGCTTCATGAGTTCGAGTTCGTGCTCGAGGAAGCCCACGTCGAACTCGGCGTTGTGAATCACGAGCTCGGCGTCCTTTATGAAGTCGAGCAGCTCGTCCGCCACTTCCTGGAACCGCGGTGCCGTCTCGAGATCGGCACGGCTGATGCCGTGCACGCGTTCGGCGCCCTCGTCGATGTCGCGCTCGGGATTCAGGAAGCGGTGAAACTCGCGGCCGGTCAGGCGCCGGTTGACGAGCTCGATGGCGCCGATCTCGATGATGCGATGGCCCTGCCCCGTCGAGAGGCCGGTGGTTTCGGTGTCGAGGACGATTTGTCTCATCGGCTAATTAGACCATGAATTATTGTTATCGCGCTTCGAGAAACGCACTTACGGCAGTTCGTCGATACCGCGGTTGGCCAGCGCATCGGCTTCCTCGTTGCCGGGGTTGCCGTCGTGCCCCTTGACCCACTTCCACCGGATGTCGTGGCGTGCGATGGCCTCGTCCAGCGCGATCCACAGGTCCTGGTTCTTGACCGGTTTCCTCGCCGTGGTCTTCCAGCCGCGCTTCTTCCAGTTCGCCATCCACTCGGTGATGCCGTGCATGACGTATTTCGAATCGGTATGCAGCACGACTTTCTGCCTGCCCTTGAGCGCATTCAGGGCCTCGATGGCGGCCGTGAGCTCCATGCGGTTGTTGGTGGTCTCGGATTCGCCGCCATGCAGGGTCTTGCGGTGCGCGCCCGCGATCAGCAGGGCGCCCCAGCCGCCGGGCCCGGGATTCCCCCTGCAGGCGCCGTCGGTGTAGATCTCAACTGCCTGGGTCAAAGTGGATTCTTTTGGTCAAAACGGATTCGCGACACTCGCGTGGACGGTTCTGCCAGCCCGGTGACGACTTTGGGCTTCGTGCGCCACAGGGGGCGCACCGGCGTCATCGTGCTTAAGCGTTTCTGCGCCGAGAGCATATAGCACGCGGAGAGCTCCGGCCACCAGCGCCTGCCGCGCCACTCCCACTGCGGAGACGCATTGCCCTTCAGGCCCGGCAGCGGCCAGCGGAAAAAATACCCGGTCATGCCGTGTATCCGCATGTCGAGGAGCTTCAGCCAGTCCCTGAGGCGCCTTTCGGACACCAGGTGCAGTTCTCCCGGCGGCAGGCCGGCACCCGGTACGAGGCGTCTCAGGCCCCACAGCCCGCCCGGGCGGAATCCCAGCACGATCAGCTGGCCGTCCGAACGCAGCACCCGGTGGACCTCGCGGAGGATCGCATGCGGCCGGTCGCTGTAGTCGAGCGTGTGCGGCAGGATCACGACGTCGATGGAATCGTCCTGCACGGGCAGGCGGTGCAGCTCTCCGACCGCGGAAACGCCCTCGCCGCGCGGAAATTCGGTGATCAGCGCGCAGCGCTGCGTTCGGGCGAGCCGCACGAAGGACTTCGGATCGCCCCAGTAGCCGAGCTGCAGGCATTGCTCGCCGAAAATGCCGTCGAACGCCTCCTCCACGACTCGCGCCTCCTGCTGTAGCAGCGAGTCGCCCAGCGGCGTGCCGAGCCACGACTGCAGGGTCTCGAGGTCCTGCTGCTGTTTGTTCGCGGAATTTCCCATTCTGTCCTTTTCAGAGCGTCGGATTGTGACCCCTGCACCTTGCAGATCCGGTTTCCGTCAGTAGGATACCCGGATGCTCAATCAACATAACGCCGGTTACCGGCAATTATTGCAAAGAATCAAGGTGGTTGGCGCCGTCGGCGTCACTCTTTTGCCGTTTCTTGCCGGCAACATTACCGCCGAGCCGTTCACCCGCGGCGGGTTGCCGCCCGGCGTCGCGGCGGATGAGCCGTCGCTGACGCTGATTTCGCCTCTCGAGGGCCTGACGCTCGAGACCTACGGCCCGGCCGAGCCCTATGACCTGCTGACGCGGCTGCGCTTCGGATTTACCCTCGACTACGAGGACAACAATCGCATCGCGGCCGAGCGCAACTGGTTCGTGCGTCATCCGGACTACCTCTCGCGCGTCTTCACCCGCGCGCAGCGCTACCTGCCGTATATCACGGCGGAAATCGAACGCCGCGGTCTGCCGCTCGAACTGGCACTCCTGCCCATCGTCGAGAGTGCGTACGACCCCTTCGCCTACTCCCACGGCCGTGCGGCGGGCCTGTGGCAGATGATCCCGGGTACCGCGCGGCGTTTCGGCATCAAGCAGAACTGGTGGTACGACGGCCGCCGCGACGTCGTCGATTCGACGCGTGCCGCGCTCGACTACCTGGAATACCTCTATGAACTCAACGATGGCGACTGGCTCAACGCGATCGCCTCGTACAACTCCGGCGAAGGCAACGTGCTCCGGTCCGTGAAGCGAAATCGCAAAGCGGGCAAGCCGGAAGACTTCTGGAACCTCAAGCTGCCGCGCGAGACGCACATGTACGTGCCGAAGCTGCTGGCGCTGGTAGACATCGTCGAGAATCCCGAGGCCTACAATCTGACGCTGCCGGCGGTCCTCGACGAGCGGCAGTTCGTGGTTGCCGATATCGGCTCGCAACTCGATCTCGCACTCGCGGCCGAACTCGCGAGCATCGACGTCGACCTCGTGTACGCCTACAACCCCGGCTATAACCGCTGGTCCACCGACCCGGCCGGGCCGCACCGGCTCGTGCTGCCCGTGGAGGCTGCGGAGATCTTCACCGCAGCGCTCGCAGAAGTCCCCGAGGACGATCGCGTGCGCTGGAAGCGCCACAAGGTGAAGAACGGCGAAGCCATTTCGCAGATCGCACTCAGGTACAACACGACGGTTGCCGAAATTCGCGCTGCGAACAACCTGCGCGGCAACACGATCCGTGCCGGGCACTACCTGCTGATCCCGGTGGCGACCAAACCGCTGTCCGCCTACAGCCAGAGCGCAGATGCGCGGCTCGCAAAGACGCAGAACCGCAAACGCGCCGGCAGCAAGGTGGAGCACGTCGTGCGCAAGGGCGAGAGCTTCTGGACGATCAGCCGCC
>JAACFJ010000174.1 GCA_009937505.1 Gammaproteobacteria bacterium | reverse complement strand
TACTCGGATACTCGGCCACGTACACCGATTACCAGCGATAGTGGGAGAACGCCTTGTTGGCTTCCGCCATGCGGTGCGTGTCTTCCTTCTTCTTGACGGCCGTGCCGCGGTTTTCTGCGGCGTCAAGCAGTTCATGTGCCAGTCGATAAGCCATCGATTTTTCACTGCGCTTGCGGGCAGCGTCGATCACCCAGCGCATGGCCAGTGTCTGGCGGCGTGCGGGACGTACTTCGATAGGCACCTGGTAGGTCGCACCACCAACGCGCCGGGACTTCACCTCGACGACCGGCTTTACGTTCTCGAGCGCCTGCTCGAGAAGCTCAAGCGCCTTGTCGTCAGTGTGCGTCTCCCGCTCGGCAATACGATCCAGCGCGCCATAGATAATGCGCTCCGCCACAGACTTCTTGCCGTCGTTCATGATCATGTTCATGAACTTCGCGAGAAGCTGGCTGTGGTACTTCGGGTCGGGAAGAATCTGGCGCTTGGGCGCCTGTGTACGTCTGGACATGGGTGGTTCCTGAATTCGATTGTCGCGCGCCGAGGCGCACTCCTACGATACCTCTGCGTTTCTATTTATGATTTCGGGCGCTTTGTGCCGTACTTGGAGCGGCCCTGCTTGCGATCGGATACGCCGGAACAATCGAGCGTCCCGCGAACTGTGTGGTAGCGCACGCCGGGCAGGTCCTTCACTCGGCCGCCGCGAATCAGCACAACCGAGTGCTCCTGCAGGTTGTGACCCTCGCCACCGATGTACGACGTCACCTCGAAACCGTTCGTGAGGCGGACACGTGCAACCTTGCGCATGGCCGAATTCGGCTTCTTCGGTGTCGTCGTATAAACGCGTGTGCATACGCCTCTGCGCTGTGGACATGCCTCGAGCGCGGGGACGGTGCTCTTCTCACGCTTGGACTGGCGTGGTTTTCGTACTAGCTGGTTCACTGTGGCCATAGGCCTGATTCTCTTTGTCTGATTATCAAAATATTCAAGTCGCGCAGCGAAAAAACGCGCGCACCCGACTGACGAACCTCAACAGGCTCGTTGTCGGGCAGTGGGACGAAGCCGCAAGTGTTTAACTCGCCTGGAATTTTCCAGTCTTCGTCCCCTAATGTCAGGGCCCGCCAAATAGCGGGCCCTCGTCATGAGGCCGGGCATTGTATTGACGCGCCGTACAGCGTGTCAAGCAAGCTGAATTCAGGACCGCGCCCGGAATTCGATGCCGTCGCCGGATAATCGGAGTTGCTGGCCGAAACGGGGTCATTGTTCCCACGTGTTCGGCCGCTAAGCCATTGATTATCAGGCCTCCGACCTGGTTTCCTCGCTCTCGTCAGTAGCGACGTCTGCTGCTTCGGCCGCTTCGGCCGCTTCGGCTGCTTCGGCTGCTTCGGCCGCTTCGGCCGCTTCGGCCGCTTCGGCTGACTCCGCCTCCGCCGCTGCTTCAGCCCGCTGCGCTTCGTCGAGTTCCTTCAGCTGGTCGGCAAGATCCTGTTCGCGCGTACGCCGGCGTTCCGCGTGATGCGCAAATCCGGTGCCCGCCGGAATCAGGCGGCCGACGATTACATTTTCCTTGAGACCGCGAAGCTCGTCCTTCAGTCCGCGAACGGCGGCCTCCGTCAGGACCCGCGTGGTCTCCTGGAATGACGCGGCCGAGATGAACGATTCCGTCGCGAGCGACGCCTTGGTAATGCCCAGCAGAACCGGCTCTATTGTGAGCGGCTCCTTGCCCTGAGCTTCGAGCTGCTCGGCAACCTCGAGATAGCGCGCCTTGTCAATCTGCTCTCCGCGCAGGTACACGCTGTCGCCCGCCGCCGCAACATGAACCTTGCGAAGCATCTGACGAATGATGACCTCGATGTGCTTGTCGTTGATCTTCACGCCCTGCAGGCGATACACGTCCTGGATCTCACGAACGAGATAGTCGGCAAGCTCCTCGACACCCTGCAGGCGCAGGATATCGTGCGGATTCGGCTCACCGTCGGCGATGACTTCACCCTTCACGACCTGCTCACCCTCGAAGACGTTGAGGTGACGCCACTTCGGAATCAGCTCCTCATGACTCTCGCCACCCTCGTCGGTAATTACCAGGCGGCGCTTGCCCTTTGTCTCCTTGCCGAAGCTGACGGTACCCGTGTACTCAGCCATGATCGCCGGATCCTTCGGCTTGCGGGCCTCGAACAGGTCTGCCACGCGTGGCAGACCACCGGTGATGTCACGAGTCTTCGACGATTCCTGCGGAATACGGGCGATAACGTCACCGACAGCGACCTGTGCGCCATCCGACATGCTGATGATTGCCCCGACAGGCAACGCGTACACTGCCGGAATGTCCGTATTCGCGAAGCAGATATCCTTGTCGTCTGCATCGACGAGTCGTGCAACCGGGCGCAGATCCTTGCCGGCACCGCCACGGCTCTTGGGGTCGAGCACCACGATGGACGTCAGGCCGGTGAACTCATCGACCTGCTCGGTAACGGTTACACCGTCGACGAAATCCTGGAACTTCAGCTTGCCGGCCACCTCGGTCACAACCGGGTGGGTATGCGGATCCCAGTTGGCAACGATCTGGCCCTGCTTGACCTGGGCGCTGTCTTCGACGGTGATCGTCGCTCCGTAAGGCACTTTGTAGCGCTCGCGCTCACGACCCAGGTCGTCGGTGACCGAGATCTCGCCGGAACGCGATACCGCGACGAGGTAGCCCTTGTGGTGCGCAACTGTCTTGATGTTGTTCAGCTTCGCGATACCGTTCGACTTGATCTCGATGTTGTTCACGGCCGCCGAACGCGACGCAGCACCGCCGATGTGGAAGGTGCGCATCGTAAGCTGCGTGCCCGGCTCACCGATTGACTGCGCGGCGATGACGCCAACCGCTTCACCGATGTTGATGCGCTGACCTCTTGCGAGGTCACGACCGTAGCACTGCGAGCACACGCCGTAACGCACTTCACAGGTAATCGGCGATCGCACCATGACGTGGTCGATGGAATAGTCTTCAAGCTGCTGAACGGTGGCTTCATCGAGCATCGTTCCCGCGTCGAACGCGACCTTGTCCGTGCCGGGAATCAGCACGGCCTCGGCAAGCACGCGACCAAGCACGCGCTCGCGCAGCGGCTCGACGACATCGCCACCTTCGACGAGCGGCGCCATGGAAACACCGTTCTTGGTTTCGCAATCCACCTCGGTAACCACCAGGTCCTGCGCAACGTCGACCAGGCGACGCGTGAGGTACCCGGAGTTCGCTGTCTTCAGCGCCGTGTCGGCGAGACCCTTGCGGGCGCCGTGAGTCGAGATGAAGTACTGCAGTACGTCGAGGCCCTCGCGGAAGTTCGCGGTAATCGGCGTCTCGATGATCGAGCCGTCCGGCTTCGCCATCAGGCCACGCATACCGGCCAGCTGACGAATCTGCGCGGCAGAACCACGAGCGCCTGAGTCGGCCATCATGTAAATCGAGTTAAACGACTCCTGGTCGACTTCTTTGCCGCCAGCGTCCTTGACCTTCTCCGTGCCGAGCTTGTCCATCATCGCCTTGGCAACCTGGTCGTTGGTGCGTGACCAGATATCGACGACCTTGTTGTAGCGCTCACCGTCGGTCACGAGACCCGAACCGTACTGATCCTGGATCTCCTTAACCTCGGCCTCGGCTACCGCGAGAATGTCGGGCTTTCCTTCCGGCACGACCATGTCGTTCACGCCGATCGAGATGCCCGCCGTCGTGGCAAGACGGAAGCCGGTATACATCAGGCGGTCCGCGAAAACGACGGTCTTCTTCAGTCCGAGCGTGCGGTAACACGCGTTGATGACGTTGGAAATGGCTTTCTTCGTCATCGCCTGATTGACGAGATCGAAACCGAG
>JAACFJ010000061.1 GCA_009937505.1 Gammaproteobacteria bacterium | reverse complement strand
ACTGCGAACTGCACGTTCGACCCGCCGGTTTCCACGCCGATTTTGCGCAACACGTCGATCGACGCGTCCCGCAGCCGCTGATACTCCTTGTCGGTCAGGGTCTGCGACGGCGCCACCGTGATCGAATCCCCGGTATGCACGCCCATCGGGTCCAGGTTCTCGATGGAACAGACGATGATGCAATTGTCGTTCCTGTCCCGGACCACCTCCATTTCGAATTCTTTCCAGCCGATTACGGACTCTTCCAGCAGAACTTCCGTGGTCGGGGACATTTCGAGCCCATGCGAGACGATGCGCTCGAACTCCTCGCGGTTGTAAGCAATACCGCCGCCGGTTCCGCCCAGCGTGAACGACGGCCGGATGATCGTCGGAAAGCCGATACCCTCCTGTTTCTCCAGCGCTTCCTCGAGTGAATGCGCAATTTCCGCTCTCGGTACCTCGAGACCGATGTCCTGCATGGCCTGACGGAACAGGTCGCGATCCTCGGCCATGTCGATGGCCTCGCGGGACGCGGCAATGAGTTCCACGTCGTATTTCTCGAGCACACCCTCGCGCGCGAGGTCGAGTGCGCAGTTGAGACCCGTCTGGCCACCCATCGTGGGCAGCAGGGCATCCGGACGCTCCCGGGCGATGATGCGTTCGACCGCCGACCAGTGCACCGGCTCGATGTAGATCGCGTCTGCCATTTCCGGGTCCGTCATGATCGTCGCCGGGTTGGAATTCACCAGGATGACGCGATACCCCTCCTCCCGCAGCGCCTTGCACGCCTGCGCACCCGAGTAATCGAACTCGCACGCCTGGCCGATCACGATCGGACCGGCGCCTATGATCAGGACGCTTTGGATGTCGGTGCGCTTGGGCATGGCAGATAACTAATAATTTACTTTATATAACGACAATATATGACTGTTTTTAAACACTTTATGTAGAGAACATAGCCTTGACCGCACTGCGCTTGCCAATCTCCATGCCGGCAAGGAACTGCTCGAACAGAGGCAGCAGGTCGTGCGGGCCCGGGCTGGCTTCGGGGTGCCCCTGGAAACTGAACGCGGGCTGCCCCTTGATCGAAATCCCCTGCAGGGTGCCGTCAAACAGCGAGCGATGCGTCGGCTCGACGTTTTTGGGCAGGCTCGCTTCGTCAACGGCGAAACCGTGGTTCTGGCTGGTGATCATCACCCGTCCGCTCGCCAGATCCTGCACCGGGTGGTTGGCACCATGATGGCCGAATTTCATCTTTTCGGTCTTCGCGCCGGCCGCAAGCGCGAGCAGCTGGTGACCGAGGCAAATGCCGAAGACCGGGATCTCCTCCTCGAGAAAACGTTCGATCGCGGCAATCGCGTAGTTGCAGGGCTCCGGGTCGCCGGGCCCGTTGGACAGGAATATGCCATTCGGCGATAGCGACAGGGCCTCCTCGGCGCTCGTCTTGGCGGGCACAACCGTCATCCGGCAGTCGAGGTCCGCCAGCAGACGCAGAATATTACGCTTGATGCCGAAGTCGTAGGCCACCACGTGATACGGCGCAACCCGGCGACTCAGGATGCGGGGTTTACGGCCGAACGAAGTGCCCTGGCTCCACTGGTAAGGCGCGTCAGTCGTTACGAACTGCGCGAGGTCCATGCCGGCGATGCCGGGAAACTTCCGGGCGTGCTCGACGGCTGTGGCCTCGGCGACGTCCCCGGTCATGATGCAGCCAGACTGCGCGCCTTTCTCGCGAATGATGCGGGTCAGCCTGCGGGTATCGATATCGGCGATAGCGACCGTCCCGCTCTGGCGCAGGAAATCGTCCAGCGGGCGCTCGCTACGCCAGCTGCTGGTGACCATGGACAGGTCGCGGATAATCAGTCCGGACGCGTGTACCCTGGACGACTCCATGTCCTCGGCCGTCGTACCGGTATTACCGATGTGCGGATACGTGAGGGTTACGATCTGGCGGCAATAGGAAGGATCGGTGAGGATCTCCTGGTAACCGGTCATCGCGGTATTGAAAACGACTTCGCCGATAGTCTTGCCGTCGGCACCAACGGAGGTGCCATGGAAAACTGTTCCATCTTGCAGAGCCAGTACAGCCGGCGTACTCAAATGCAGACCTCGGTGCGAAAGTCGACTGGAAACTCAAAGCCAGACCCCCGGTGATCAGCGTCTATCGTTGGCGCGTCAGAAGAGACGCGAGTCGTAGATGTACAAAAGCGGAAGGACAGTGCCTCCCGCTTTTGACTTCGCTGACCGCTCAGCGATCCGGCGTAGTTTACTGAACGCGGACACGCTGCGCCAGACCACACGGGCGCTTTTTTCGCATTCAGCTCGTGTTTTCGCCAAACAGCACGTCATGCATGTCGTACAGCCCTGGCTGCCGGTCTGATATCCAGCGCGCAGCGCGAAGCGCCCCTTCGGCAAACACCGTGCGAGTCGTAACGCTGTGGGCCAGGGTCAGGCGTTCGGTAGGGGACGAAAATATGACTTCGTGGTCTCCGGGTACTTCGCCGCGGCGTTCCGACTGGTAGTGGACGGAGTCTGCCCCCTCCTGGTTACGCGCGCTGGCGACGGATTCGCCGAGCTTCAACGCCGTTCCGGACGGTGCATCCTTCTTGTGGACGTGGTGGGTCTCGTGGATCTCGATCGCGAACTCATCGCCCAGCGACCGGACAGCCCGGCCAATGAGTTCCTGCAGAACGGCGATGCCCTGGCTCATGTTGCGATCGTAAACCACCGGTACAGCCTGTGCCGCAACGTCCAGCGCCGCGAGTTGGGCATCGCCCAGTCCGCTGACGCCGCACACGAGTGGCTTGCCGTATCGTGATACGGCAGCGGCGACCCGCTCCGTGGCTTCGAACAGGCTGAAATCGATCACAACGTCGGCAGCCTCGACAACATGGTCGAGGTCACTCGAAATAATCGCCCCGGAAGGCGTTGCCATGTCTGCGGCGGCTTCCGGGTCACGCACCCACACGCTGCTGATCTCGAGGTCAGCGAATTCATTGACAGCATTGATTATGGCGAGCCCCATGCGGCCCGCGCCTGCAATGCCGAGCCTGGTCGGGTTAGTGGCCAATGCGCTCGAAGAACCGCTTCACGGTATCGAACCAGGTATCGGCGCGCGGCGAGTGCTTGTCTCCGCCCTTTTGCACCTTTGTATCGAACTTGCTCAGCAGTTCTTTCTGTTCGTTCGTCAGATTCACGGGTGTCTCGACCGCGACCTTGGCAAACAGGTCGCCCTTTCGAGGATCCCGTACCATTGTCACGCCCTTGCCGCGAAGCCGAAATACATTGCCCGACTGCGTCCCGGCCGGCACTTTCAAAGACACGTTGCCATCGAGCGTGGGCAATTCGACGTCACCGCCCAGGGCGGCAGTCGCATAACTGATAGGCACTTCGCAGGACAAATCGGCACCGTCGCGCACAAATATCTTGTGTGGCTCGAGGCGAATCTCGACATACAGGTCACCAGGAGGTCCGCCGTTACGCCCGGCCTCGCCTTCTCCCGAGAGCCTGATACGGTCACCGTCGTCGACGCCTGCAGGGACCTTGACCGACAGCGTGCGGGTCTTGCGCACGCGACCGCGGCCGTGACAGGTTTCGCAGGGATCCGAAATCATGGTGCCAGCGCCTTTGCAGGCCGGGCAGGTTTGCTGGATCGAGAAGAAGCCCTGCTGCATGCGGACCTGGCCGGCGCCGCCACAAGTCGAACACTGCACGGGTGTCGTGCCTTTCTTTGCACCGCTCCCGTCGCAGACCTCGCAGGTGACCTGTGACGGCACGTCGATGGTTACGGTATCGCCGCGGACAGCCCGTTCGAGATCGAGCCGGAGTTCATAGCCAAGGTCCGCGCCGCGAAACACCTGCCTACCGCCGCGCCGCCCTCCGCCACCGAAGATATCGCCGAATACATCGCCGAATATGTCGCTGAATCCCTCGGCGCTGAACCCGCCGGGCCCGCCCATGCCGGCGCCACGAAGGCCGTCGTGTCCGAAGCGGTCATACGCGGCTCGCTTGTCGCTGTCGCGCAGTACCTCGTAGGCCTCCTTGGCCTCCTTGAACTTGCTTTCCGATTCCGTTTCGCCCTTGTTGCGATCCGGGTGATGCTTCATGGCGAGGCGACGATACGCCTTCTTGATCTCGTCGGCCGAAGCCGATTTCGAGACTCCCAGCACCTCGTAATAGTCGCGTTTTGCCATGCTTGCTCAAGAGCGGGCGCCCGCCAGGGGCGCCCTTTTCAGTGTCCAGTACCCGGGCTCTGCCTTCAGGCCGACTTGGACTGATCGTCCTTGTCGACTTCCTCGAACTCGGCGTCGACGACATCGTCCCCGGATTCGGCCTGCTCAGTATCGCCAGACGGTTCTGCCTGCTGTTCCGCGTACAGCTTCTGAGCCAGCGTGCCGGACGCTTCGGCCAGCGCGGCGGTCTTCGTCTCGATGGCTTCCTTGTCGTCCTTGTCCAGTACGACCTTGAGGTCCGAGACAGCGTTCTCGATGTTCATACGCTCTTCGCTTGTCGCCTTTTCGCCCAAGTCCTTGAGCGTCTTCTCGGCCGCGTGGATCAGACCGTCGGCCTGGTTGCGCACGTCGACGAGTTCGCGGAACTTGCGATCCTCTTCGGCGTGGCTCTCGGCATCCCTGACCATCGTGTCGATCTCGTCGTCGGAAAGACCACTGGACGCCTTGATGACGATGTTCTGGCTCTTGCCCGTCGCCTTGTCCTTTGCCGATACGTTGAGGATGCCGTTCGCGTCGATATCGAAGGTAACCTCGACCTGCGGCAGTCCGCGCGGCGCGGGCGGGATGTCCGTGAGATCGAATCGTCCCAGCGACTTGTTGTCGACGGCACGCTCCCGCTCACCCTGCAGCACGTGAATAGTCACGGCCGTCTGGTTGTCGTCCGCGGTCGAAAATACCTGCTCCGCGTTCGCCGGGATTGTCGTGTTCTTCTCGATCAGCTTGGTCATGACACCGCCGAGGGTCTCGATGCCCAGCGACAGCGGCGTAACGTCGAGCAGCAGAACGTCCTTGACGTCGCCTGCCAGCACGCCACCCTGGATCGCCGCGCCCAGCGCCACCGCCTCGTCCGGATTCACATCCCGGCGTGGCTCCTTGCCGAAGAAGTTTTGCACCACTTCCTGCACCTTCGGCATGCGGATCTGCCCACCGACCAGGATAACGTCGTCGATCTCGTTCACTTTGAGCCCGGCATCCTGCAGTGCGACCTTGCAGGGACCCATGGTGCGCTCTATCAACTCGTCGACAAGCGACTCGAGCTTTGCACGCGTCAGCTTGATGTTGAGGTGCTTGGGTCCGCTGGCATCCGCGGTGATGTAGGGCAGGTTGACCTCGGTCTGTTGCTGCGAACTCAATTCGATCTTTGCCTTCTCGGCAGCTTCCTTGAGACGCTGCATGGCCAGCGGGTCCTTGCTGATGTCGACGCCGCTCTCACGCTCGAACTCGCTGGTGAGGTATTCGATGATACGCAGGTCGAAGTCCTCGCCGCCGAGGAACGTGTCGCCGTTGGTGGAGAGCACTTCGAACTGGTGCTCGCCGTCGACTTCCGCGATTTCGATGATCGACACGTCGAAGGTGCCGCCACCCAGGTCGAACACCGCGATCTTCTTGTCGCCGCGCTTCTTGTCCATGCCGTACGCCAGCGCTGCCGCAGTCGGCTCGTTGATGATGCGCTTGACGTCGAGGCCGGCGATCTTGCCGGCGTCCTTGGTCGCCTGGCGCTGCGAGTCGTTGAAATAGGCGGGCACTGTCACGACGGCCTCGGTCACGGGCTCGCCGAGATAATCCTCTGCCGTCTTCTTCATCTTCATGAGCACGCGCGCCGAAATCTCGGGCGGTGCCATCTTCTTGCCTGCAGCCTCGACCCAGGCGTCGCCGTTGTCGGCCTTCACGATCGCATACGGCACCATATGGATGTCCCGCTGCACGACGTCGTCCTCGAAACGCCGGCCGATGAGGCGCTTGACCGCAAACAAGGTATTGCCGGGGTTGGTGACGGCCTGGCGTTTCGCCGACTGCCCGACAAGCACCTGGTCGTCCGTGCTGAATGCGACGATCGACGGGGTCGTGCGATCGCCCTCGCTGTTCTCGATGACCTTGGGGACGCCGCCCTCCATGACCGCCACGCAGGAGTTCGTGGTACCCAGGTCGATACCGATTACTTTACCCATGCTCAATTACTCCAATAATTCTGATGTTTTCCAAAACTGGTTGTGAATTGGGGGCAAGCCCTTGTGTTTCAAGCGCTCGCGGCGTTGCCGTAGTTCAGGACCCGTCCCCGCCCTGCGGCGGCTCCGCGGCGACGATAACGCGCGCCGGCCGCAACAGGCGGCCGTTCAGCGCATACCCCTTCTGAATGACCTGCGCAACGGATCCCGGCTCCACTTTCCCTGACGGCATCATGCTCATGGCCTCGTGCATCTCGGGGTCGAACGGCTCGCCCTCGGGATCGACTTCCGAAACCCCGAACCGCTCCAGCGTCGTCTTGAAGAGCTTGCAGGTCGCCTCGCTGCCCTCGCGCAGCGTCTCGGCGTCCGCCTTGTCAGCAGCGGCGAGGCCCATTTCGAGGCTGTCCACTACAGCGAGCAACTCGCGGCTGAAATTCTCGAGCGCAAACTTGTGAGCGTTTTCGACATCCCGCGTAGCGCGCTTGCGGACATTCTCGGCTTCTGCGGCAGCGCGCAGGTAGCGATTCCAGTTCTCATCGGCCTTCGCCTGTGCCTCCGCCAAAGCCACCTCGGGACTCGCTTCTGCAACCGCCTCGCTGCTTTCTTCCGCAGCCGCTTCGGGCTCCGGCTCTCCGCCGGATTCCGGCGCCGTTTCCCCGTTTTCGACGTCAGGTCGCTTGGGCTCCGCGCTCATGCATACAACTCCACATATCTCTCGGCCACACGAATCCGCCGGCCGGTTACAAGGAAGATGCGAGTGTGGGGGCCACGCCCCAAAAATCAAGCGTATCCGCCGATTTTTTAGTGAATAGCCTGCTCAGCCGCGCTGGCCGAGCGCCGAGGCCAGCAGGCGGGCCGTTATGTCCACGATAGGCACGACCCTGTCGTAAGCCATGCGCTTAGGGCCGATGACGCCCAGGACCCCGATCGTATCGTCGCCAATGCGATAAGGGGCCGTAACCACGCTGCAATCGTCCAGGATACGGAAACCGGACTCCTCGCCGATGAACACGCGTACCCCCTGCGCGTCGATACTGCGGTCCATGAGATCGAGTATCAGGCGTTTCCTGGAAAACGCTTCGAACAGCCGCCGCAGGGTTTCGATATCCGAGAGTTCCGCGAAATCCATCAGCTTGGTTTCGCCCGTCAGTACGAATTCACCGCCAGGCTCGGTCGCCCCCGCAAACGCCGAATGGGCAACCGCAATGATGTCCTGCATCGCCTGGTTCATTGAATCCCTTAGCTCGTCCAGGTCCGAGACGATCTGCTCACGTACCTGCAGCATGTCCATGCCGGCGTACTTTTCATTAATGAAATTCGCCGCCTGGATGAGTTCCGACTCGGAAAAGTCCCGGTCGAGATGCAGGATCCGGTTCTGCACTTCGCGATCGTTGAACACGAGTATGACCAGCACCCGATGGTCCGACAGCGGCAGGAACTCGATTTGCCGCAAAATCGCCTGCTGGCCCCTCGGCACCGTGACGACACCAGCAAGACTCGTGATATCCGAGAGCATGTTCGAGACGGAACTGATCAGCGAATCGGGATCGTCGACGTTCTTCTGCAGGTGAGACTGCAGCCGGCGCAGCTCAGTGCCCCGGGGCTGCCGATAGCGGACGAGCGTATCGACAAACAGGCGGTACCCCTTGGCCGTCGGCACGCGGCCCGCAGAGGTGTGAGGCGCTGCGACAAGACCCATCTCCTCGAGGTCCGCCATAACGTTGCGGATGGTCGCCGGGCTAAGGTCGAGACCGGAATCCCGGGACAGCGTCCGCGAGCCCACTGGCTCACCCTCACGTATATAGCGCTGAATGAGCACTCGCAAGAGGTGGCTCGCGCGTTCGTTAGGTAAGGAACTGACTGCTTCTGTCGACATTTACAGGAAACGGGAACAGCGGAAAATAACCGCTGTGTTACGGTAGCGAAACAAGCTAGCAACGGCTTGGCGACCGGTCAAGGGTCTGTAACAATCGCCTTACAGGCGCTCCGGCACGAACTATCGAAAGCGAACGCAACATGGCATCTATGTTCAAGAAGATAGCGATCATGGGTCGCCACGAAGACCCGCGCGTATCCGAGCCGATGACCGTGCTCGCGGACTACCTGGCTCAGGCGGGCATCGAGGTTCTGGCGGCCGAAGATATGTCGCTTGCGATAGCGGCGACGCGCATTCCCGAGTCGGAACTTGCTGATGCCGCCGACCTGATCATTGCTATCGGCGGAGACGGGGCAATGCTCTATGCCGGGCAGCTGGCGCGACGCGGGGACCTGCCCTTGCTCGGCATCAACCGCGGCCGCCTCGGCTTTCTCGCCGACGTGACGCCGGAAGAGATGCTGGACAGCGTCGGGCACGTGCTGGCCGGCGAATTCACCACGGACAAGCGCCTGGTGCTGGAGGCGCGACTCGAGCGTCCGGACGAACCGGACACGACCGCACTCGCCCTGAATGATGTCGTCCTGCAGCGACGCGAAACCGGCCGCATGCTCGACTTCGTTACCCGTGTCTCGGGCCGTTTCGTTAACACGCATGCCGGGGATGGCCTCGTAATTGCGACTCCGACGGGTTCGACCGCGTATTCGCTCAGCTGCGGCGGCCCCATTATCGAGCCACGCCTGGACGCGGTCGTCGTCGTACCGGTCGCGCCCCACACCCTCTCGGACCGGCCGATCGTTATCCCCGCCGACCTCGGCATCGAGCTTCGCCTCCTCGAACGCGAAAACACGAGAGCCGAGATCATGGCGGACGGTCACTCGATGGGCGAGATTCGACCGCAGGACAGGTTGCTGGTCGCCGCGTCGGAGACGCGCCTGACCCTGCTGCACCCGCCGGGATATGATTTCTTCGGCATCCTGCGCTCGAAACTCCACTGGGGCCACGATTCGCGAAAACGTGACTTGCCGCCGGAGGACGCATAACGGTGCTCGTGAATTTGCAGGTAAGGGACTTTGCGATCGTCGACCGGATCGCGGTCGAGTTCGAGCCGGGAATGACCGTCCTGACCGGCGAAACCGGCGCCGGCAAATCGATCCTCGTCGACGCGCTCGGACTGGTCCTTGGCGAGCGTGGCGGCAGCAAACTGGTTCGCAGCGGTGCCAAGCGTGCCGAATTCAGCGCCGAATTCGACCTATCCGGCCTGCCGCGTACCCGCGCCTGGCTCGAGGAGCAGGCGCTCGACGAGGACGACCAATGCCTGTTGCGGCGCGTCGTCAACTCCGACGGCCGGTCTCGCGCGTTCATCAACGGCAACGCCGTACCCGTGCAACAGCTCAAGACCCTGGGCGAGATGCTCATCGACATCCACGGCCAGCACTTCCACCAGTCGCTCGGGCGCCGCGCCATCCAGCGCGACCTGCTGGATCATTACGGCGGGCTACAGGCGCTGCGCGAGCAGACCGCAAACGCATTTACGCAATGGCGGTCACTGCTCGAGCGGCTCGAAGCGCTGCAAAGTGCAGATGCAGACCGGGCATCGCGGGTCGACCTGCTGACCTTTCAGCTGCAGGAAATCGAATCACTCGACGCGCAGCCCGGAGAATACTCTGAGCTGCAGGCGGAGGCCCAACGACTGGCGAATAGTGGCCGGCTCGCCGAAGGCGTCGCGGCCGCCCTGGATGGCCTGTCCGACAACGACACGGGTAACGTCGCCAGCATGCTTGCGTCGGCAGAGCGGGCACTGCAGAGCCTGGTCGAGTTCGACGAAGAGCTGTCGGCGGTGGTGGAACTGCTGGACACTGCCGGGATACAGGTTGCCGAGGCAAGCGACTCGCTGCGGCGATACGGGGATTCGATCGACATGGATCCGGGACGGCAGGACCTTGTCGAACAGCGGCTCGATTCCATGCAGTCCATCGCGCGCAAACACCGGGTCGAACCGGGGGACCTCCCGGACCTGCGCACGCGTTTGAGCGCGGAGCTCGACGAACTGACGCATGCTGAAGAACGCGGTCGGGAACTCGAGCAGGAGGCGCAAGACGCGGAAGATGCGTTCCGCGATTTAGCCGGCGAACTTTCGCGGCTGCGGAAGATTTCCGCGCGGAAATTCGCAAGCGCGGTAAGCGATGCGATGGCCGGCCTGGGTATGCCCGGCGGCAAATTCGAAATCGCCCTCGAGCCGCTTGCCGCGGGTACGGAACGGGCCAGCGGCCTGGACGACATCGAATTCCTGATCAGCGCCAACCCCGGACAGCCGGCGATGCCGCTGTCCAAAGTCGCCTCCGGCGGTGAATTGTCGCGCATGAGCCTGTCGATACAGGTCATCGCGAGCGACGGCAGTACGATTCCAACGATGGTCTTCGACGAAGTCGACAGCGGCGTCGGCGGCGGCGTCGCCGAGATGGTGGGACGTCGCCTGGCCGAGGTCGCCCGGGACCGGCAGGTCCTCTGCGTAACGCACCTACCGCAGGTCGCCAGCCTCGCTAACCACCACATCCGGATAAGCAAGGTGACCGACGGCAAGGCAACACGCACAGGCGCACATGTGCTTGACCAGGAGGAACGCGTTGACGAGCTCGCGCGCATGCTCGGAGGCGTGCAGATCACGGCAAAAACCCGCGAACACGCGGCCGAGATGCTTGCAGGCGCGCCCCAGAAGCGCGCCTGAACAGGCCGCCTAGTCCTCGCCCGATCCGGTGTCGCGCTTGACGTAAAGCACGAGGCTGTGGTCCAGCAGCTCGAAACCGTACTTTTCGGCAACCTCGTGTTGCAGGCGCTCGATTTCGTCGCTGAAGAACTCGATCACCTCGCCCGTTTCGACACAGACCATGTGGTCGTGGTGCTCGCCGTCATCGAGTTCGAAGACCGAGTGCCCGCCCTCGAAATTGTGACGCGTGACGAGGCCGGCTGCCTCGAACTGCGTAAGCACACGATAGACCGTCGCGAGGCCGATTTCCTCGCCCGAATCCAGCAGATCCTTGTAGATATCCTCGGCGCTGAGGTGGCGGTTAGAGGCGTTCTCGAGGATCTCCAGGATCTTGAGGCGCGGCAGCGTGATCTTGAGCCCGGCCTTGCGTAATTCGTGACGTTGCTCCATTAACGGTATCCCCGGCAGCACGATGGACGAGCGCCTATCGCGGCGTTTGGCAAGAAGGTATGATGCGCGCCTATTATGACGCAGATAGCAGCGTGGCTCTACAGCCACGCCCGCCTGCAAACGCCACACCAGGTATCCGGTTAGTCGTCAATGCATTTTTCGTTTCGTAATTCGGTAGCCCTCGCCATGGCGATGGGAGTATTGCTGGCTTCGTCTGGCTGTGTATACCGCGCCAACATTTCGCAGGGAAATATCGTCGAGGAAGAAGACCTCGACCAGGTCGAAGTTGGCATGACCCGTAACCAGGTCAGATTCCTGCTCGGGACGCCGATGGTCGACGATGCGTTTCGCCGCAACCGCTGGGACTACGTCTACTACATCAAGATCGGCCGCAATGATGCCACCGCCAAGCGCTGGGTGACGATCCTGTTCGAAGCCGATGCGGTGAGTGAGATTCAGCGCAACCGGGAGCTCGCCGAGAGCCTCTGACCCCTACCGGGTTTCCGCCAACGCACGTTGACGGCGCGCTTCGCGAGGATCGATCTCGAGCGGCCGGTAAAGCTCGACCCGGTCGCCCTCCCTGACCCTGCTATGCCGCGCTACAAGCTTGCCCCAGATTCCTACCGGCATCTCTTCGACGACCAGCTCCGGAAAGCGCGAGCCGATGCCCGAGGCGACGATCGCATCCGCCACGGTGGCTCCCTCTTCGACTTTCAGCGCCACGAGGACCTGCTGCTCCGACGTCGCCATGACCACTTCCAGGGACAGGCCTTCAGCCATTTGAGGGTACCCCTGCGCCGTAAATGTCCTCGGCGCGCCGCACGAAGGCATCCACCAGTGAATTGCATATATCCTCGAAGTAGCGGCCGAGCAGGCGATTGGTGGCGCGGCTCTTGACCTCGAATTCGACATCCAGCGAGACCTTGCAGCCCAGATGATCGAGCGCCTTGAAATGCCAGCCACCGCTCAAATGACTGAACGGGCCGTCGACGAGTTCCATGTCAATCGCTTCAAATTCACGCATCCGGTTGCGCGTCCTGAAGCCGCGACGCAGTCCGGCAAGATGCATTTCGACGGAGCCTTCCAGCACATCGCCGTCACGCCAATGCAGCACGGCCGCGCCGCACCAGGGCAGGAATTCCGGGTAGGATTCGACGTCCTCGACGAGAACGTACATCTGCTCGGCCGAGTACGGCACGAGCGCACTGCGGCTTACCTTGCGCACGACGTCAGCCGCCGCAGTTGTCGCGGCGGCTCATGACAGCTCGGGTAGCATGCCGATGGCCTTGAGAAATACGAACAGGATCCCTACCGGCACCAGGAAACGGGCCAGCACTCGCCAGAGCTTGTAGAGAAGACCGGCACCGCCGAGTTCTTCCGCGGTCGAATTCCTGCACATTACCCAGCCTGCAAAGACCGCGATGAACAAACCACCCAACGGCAGCATGACGTTGTTCGTGAGGTGGTCGAGATTGAGGAATACAGTGCCCTTGTAGACGCTAACGTCTTTCAAAACGTTGAACGAAAAAACGGTCCCGAAGCCCAGCAGCCAGATCAGGCCGCCGACGATGACGGCGGCCTGCGAGCGCGTCCGGTTGAAGCGCTCGACGAGCCACGCGACGGCCGGTTCCATCAGGCCAATCGCGGACGTCCACGCCGCAAACGACAGGAGAACGAAGAACAGCGTCGAGAAAAATGCACCGCCGGGCATCTGGCCGAGGGCGAGCGGCAGCGTTTGGAAGACGAGACCCGGTCCGTCGGCAGGATCGAGCCCGTTTGCAAAGACCAGCGGGAAGATAACGAGACCGGCGAGAATCGCGATAAGTGTATCGGCGATCACAACCGCGCCGGAGGCACCTATGATGGAGGTTTCCTCGGGCAGGTACGCGCCGTACGCCATGATGGCGCCCATGCCGATCGACAAGGTGAAGAACGCCTGGCCCATCGCGGCCAGTACGCTGTCCCAGGTCAATTTGCTGAAGTCCGGCGTGAACATGAACGCTAGACCTTCACCGAAATGGCCCGATGTAAACGAATACCCCAGCAGCACGAGCATGAGCAACAGCAAGGCGGGAACCATGAAACGTACGGCCTGCTCGAGCCCCCGCTCGACACCGCGCATAACGACAAAGATCGTCAGGCCCATGAACAAGGTGTGGCACAAGGCGACGAGGCGCCAATCGCCCACGAAACTATCGAAGTGCCTGCCGACAACCTCGGGGGCCGCCCCGGTGAACGCGCCCGTCGCACTTTTTACGATGTAGGCGAGCGTCCATCCGGCAATGACGCTGTAAAAGGAGAGAATCAGGATCCCGGCCAGCACGCCCATGCCGCCGACCCACTGCCAGTGCTTCGAACTGCCCTCTTCCTCACCGAGCAACGCCATCGTTGCCACCGGATTGCGGCGCCCGCGCCGCCCGATCAGGATCTCGGACATCATCACCGGCATACCCACCAGCACGACGCACAGCAGGTAAACGAAGACGAACGCACCGCCGCCGTTCTGGCCCGCGACGTATGGGAATTTCCACACGTTACCGAGACCGACGGCCGAGCCGGTCACTGCGAGAACAAAGGCCATCCGCGATGACCAGTGCCCATGAAGTGATTTACGCTTGCCGGGTTCGGCAGCCTGCCTGCTCAGCATTCTCGCTCTCTCGGGGCGAAGGAATGCGCGATTCTCATACAATTCCGGAAAGGTGACAACACGGCCCTTTGCTTCTTCGAGTCGCATGCGACGCTATGCGCGCCCCGGAATTCCGTATAATCGCGCCCCCTGCCACTTTCCGGCAGGAGCGGAGCCATGAGCAAGAAGAAGCCGGACAACAGCAACGTCATCGCCGCCAACCGCAGGGCCAGGCACGACTATTTCATCGAGGATCGCATCGAGGCGGGCCTGTCGCTGCAGGGCTGGGAGGTAAAGAGCCTGCGGGAAGGCCGCGCGCAGCTCACCGAGAGCTACGTGACGATCATGAATGGCGAGGCATACCTCGTCGGTGCACATTTCTCACCGCTTCTGTCCGCATCGACTCACGTGCATGCAGACCCGACGCGAAGCCGCAAATTGCTCATGCACCGTGGCGAACTCGATCGACTGATCGGCGCCGTGGAACGCAAGGGCTACGCCCTGGTGCCGCTGGATCTGCACTGGCGCAAGGGCCGCGTGAAACTGGAGGTCGGTCTGGCGCGCGGCAAGAAGCAACATGACAAGCGTGCCGCGAACAAAGATCGCGACTGGGCGAGACAAAAAGAACGAATTCTTAAACATTAAATGGCCAATCAATAGTTTATTAGCATTAGTTAAAGTATTTTATTGTCTTATACCCGACCGAAAATGTGGATGAATACGTTGTAATACGGCGGTTTGCCCATACACTATGGGGTCACGGGGGTGACCTGGTTTCGACGCGGGTCGCGAAACTCCGAGTGCATGCCGAGGGACAGACCACCTCGTAAATCCAACTGTAAAACTCATAGTTGCCAACGACGACAACTACGCTTTAGCTGCTTAAAAACCAGTTTGAAGCCTTCTGCCCGGATC
>JAACFJ010000173.1 GCA_009937505.1 Gammaproteobacteria bacterium | reverse complement strand
GCAGGACCGCTTACAATCTGTAGGTCAGGCCCAGGTAAGCGGTTCGAGGGAGGCCGGGACGCACACCGGCCGGGCGGCGTGCTGCGATGTAGGTTTCGTCGAACAGGTTATCGACTTTCACGTAGGTCGAAAGCTGCGACGTAAACTGCCAGGCCGCAACCATGTCCCAGACCACGTGGGAGTCGATCGATTCCTCGGGAATGAAAGAACCCTGTCCGGCGCGGGTGCGCAGCTTGCCGACGTAATTCGCCGCAATATTGAAGCGCCACTTGTTGGCCTCGAGTCCAGCCGTTGCGCGCAGCTGGTGTTCGGGGATGTAGGGCAGTTCGTCGCCCACCTGGACGTCGCCCCAGGGGTCGAAATCGCTCTCGAAAGCGTTCTGGAACTCCGCCTCGGCGGTCCAGGTGTAGCGGAGCTCGAACGGTACGTCGACCGCCTGGAGCTGCCAGTTCCAGGCTCCGGAGAGTTCGAGACCCGATACCCGGACCTCGCCGCCGTCGAACTGGTCGCCGATCTCGCCGCCGCCGCCCGTCGATTCAGTGACGGTGCCGACGAGGTTGTCGTAGTCGTTGAGGAAGTAGATGCCCTCGAAGCTGAGGTTGCCGCTGTCATAGCGTGCGCCCGCCTCGAAGTTCAGGCTTTCTTCCTCGTCAGCGGAGCTGCCGGGAGCGGGCGGGTTGAAGCCCTTGTGCAGGCCCGCGAGAAGGCGCCATTCTTCCGATACACGGTACAGCGCACCCATGCCCGGGATCACGACCTGCGTCGAATTCTCGCGCACGCGGCTCGGTCCCTGGCTGCGCGACAAGTCGTCCGTCGAGTAGTCCAGCCGCTGCATGTCGATGTCCTCGAAGCGCACGCCGGGCGTCAGGATCCAGTTGCCGGTACGAATCTCGGCATCGACGAACAAGGAGCGCGTGTCCGCCGTACTCACCCGGTTGGTCTGTGAGCCCGGCAATGCTGCAGTCGTCAGTACCAGCGCGCCGTCTTCCATGCGGTAGCCGTCCTGGTGCTGGAAGCGGTCCTCTTCGTCCTCGTGAATGCGTACACCGGTTGTCAGGGCAATATCGGTGTCGCCGAAACTGGTGTCCCACTGCAGGCTGGCCTGCACGCCCTGGGAGTAGTAGTTGCGGTTGTTGGCGCGGATCTGCACGGCGTCGTCCGGGCTCGTAACGCCCTGTATGTAGCCGAGCTCGGTTGCGAACGTCGCGGGATCTTCGAGGACATTGGAAATGCTCTCGCCGCCCACCGACTGCACCTTGTACCAGTTGCGCCAGAAGTCGTTGCGGTAGGCGGTCACCTGGGCGCGCCAGCTGTTGCCCGGGTCGATCACGTAGGTTGCCTGGTACTGCTCGTGCTCGCTCTGGAAGCGATCGTTGGCAGATGCCGCATAGCGATTGTAGGGGGTTGCCGCGAAATCGTCGTCGATGAGCCCGAGGTAGGTCTCGCTCGAGTCCTGCTCGGTGTAGCCAAGCTTGACGCGCAGGCTCTGGTAAATCGAGCTGCGCGGATCGCTGTCGATCTGCAGTTTCGCGACGTAGTCCTCGAGATCGTAGCCCGTGTCACCGCCGACCGGTCCTTCGATCGTCTTGAAGCCGTCGCTGCCCGCCTGCACGGTCTCCAGCAGCCAGGATACGCGCTGCCCGCGGTTCCCGGCATGAATGTGAGCATCGGCCGTGCTGTGCTCGCCGACGCGCACGTCGGCCATCACGCCCATGGCATCGGGGATCGGCGTCGAGATCATGTTGATCGCGCCGCCGGTTGTACGCGGGCCGATCGCCACGGACGCCGGCCCCTTGAGGACCTCGAGCGCATTCATGCGCCGCTGCGTTGGGAAGTAGTACGCGGATGGCGCGGAGTAGGGCGCCGGCGCAATGAGGATGCCGTCCTCGAGCAACGCAATACGCGCGCTACGGTCCAACCCCGAGCCGCGAATGCCAATGTTGGGCCTGAGGCCGAAACCTTCCTCTTCCTGCAGGTAGACGCCCGGAACGCTACGCAGCGCCCGCAGGATGTCGGCCGTGTTGAAAACTTCGAGTTCCTCGCTGCCGATCTTGTGCGCGGAGCCGGGGACGTCGGCGACATCGGTCTGGCGCCCGAATATCGTGATGGTGTCGATCGCCTCACTGGCGCCGTCCTCGGCCGCGGTCGCGGCAAAAGGCAATATCAGCGTCGATGCGAGAATTGCGCTTCGGACGGCGCGCGGTAGTTGGTGGTTCATCAGCTCCCCCGAAGAGCGTTGTGCGATGCGATGTTCAGACGATAATGCAAATGAGAATGATTCGCAAATAGGGAATTATACGTACGTGTGGTCCCGCGGGCGTTTTGACGAGCCATGCGACTTATGTAACATCGCTGGTCTTGGCCGTGACCGGGTTGCAACATAAACAACGTCGCAGCTCACACTTTTTGCCGTGACCGCTACCCTCCACAGGGCCCCGCCGGCATGGCACCATGGAAGTCGCTTGGGGATACACGAAGGATGCAATGAGCGAACAGGCTCACAAACTCCTGATCGTAGAGGATGATCCGGGACTACTCAGCCAGTTGCGCTGGTGTTTCGAGGACTACGATGTGTGCACGGCTGGCGATCGTGAGTCTGCGATCGCAGAACTCAGGCGCCACGAGCCCGCCGTCGTATTACAGGATCTCGGGTTACCGCCAAAGCCCGACGGGATCGAAGAAGGGCTGCTGACGCTTTCCGAAATTCTCAAGCTGTCTCCGTCCACAAAGGTCATCGTCGTAACCGGCCACGGCGACCAGGAAAATGCATTGCGTGCCGTGGCGCTGGGCGCCTACGACTTCTACCAGAAACCCGTCGATACCGACACGCTGAAGCTGATCGTCGAACGAGCATTCAGCATGAGTTATCTCGAAGCCGAGAACCGCCGGCTGCAGGAAGTGTCGAGCGACTCGCCGCTTGACGGCATCGTTGCCGCCAGTGAGGGCATGCTGGCCGTCTGCCGCATGATAGAAAAAGTCGCGCCTACGGACGTCACGACGTTGCTGCTGGGCGAATCCGGTACCGGCAAGGAATTACTGGCCCGATCCCTGCATCGCCTGAGCCCGCGCAAGGAAAACGCGTTCGTAGCCATCAACTGCGCGGCGATACCCGAGAACCTGCTCGAGTCAGAACTCTTCGGTCACGAGAAAGGCGCGTTCACGGGCGCGGTCAAGACCACGCCAGGTAAGGTGGAGCTGGCGGACGGTGGCACGCTGTTCCTGGACGAGATCGGCGACATGCCGTTGCCGCTGCAGGCAAAGATGCTGCGTTTTCTGCAGGAGCGCGTTATCGAGCGGGTCGGTGGGCGGCAGGAAATCTCCGTGGACGTACGCGTCGTCTGCGCGACCAACCAGAATCCCGAAGACCTTATAAAGGCCAGCGCGTTTCGCGAAGATCTCTATTACCGCGTCAGCGAGATCACGATCAACATACCGCCGTTCCGCGAGCGGGAAGAAGGGCGCCTGATCCTCGCGCGCACGCTGTTGCAGAAGTACTGCAAGAAACAGGGCAGGGCCGTAAATGGCTTTAGTGAAGATGCCGTCAAGGCCATCGAATCCTATTGCTGGCCGGGCAACGTGCGCGAACTCGAAAACAAGATCAAGGGCGCCGTCATCATGGCCGACGGCAAGTTCGTGACCGCCGCGGACCTGGGGCTCGAAGCCGGCGATGGCGAGCCGGAGTCCCTGAACCTCCGAGAGGTTCGTCAGCGTGCCGAGTCGAAAGCGATCCGCGTCGCCCTGACGCGCAGCTACGGCAATATCTCCAAGGCGGCGGAACTGCTCGGCATCACCCGGCCGACGCTCTACGACCTGATGAACAAGTACGGCCTGACGGCTGAGGCCTATTCCAAGAAAAGCG
>JAACFJ010000172.1 GCA_009937505.1 Gammaproteobacteria bacterium | reverse complement strand
CTCTGAACTGGATTCCCAAATGGTTCCACGGCGACCCTGCCGTGGCCGAGAAGATCCTGGAGGAATTCCCGCGCATCCTTAGCGCCGGGCTGGCCTGACGATAGCGAATCTCAGCTCAGAGCAAGTGTTCCCTGACCGATGCTTCGAGAGCTTCTATTTCGGCCGCGGTAACGGTCTTTGCGTCGATTCTCTCGATACCGAGTTTTTCCGTGACGTTATCGAGGTGACGTTGCATGCGACGTTGAATACGGTAATTGAGTTCATCAACCGACAGGTCGTTGCCAGCTCGCGGCTCCACGATAGTTACAGCCGACGAGGTGTCGCCCAGGCGCGTGCCCGTCATAACCTGCGACAGGTTTTCGAATTCCTTGCGCGCTTCTCGCATGCTGATCGCGATATCGCTGTACTCTCGACGAAGGTCAAGCAAGACCTGGTCGGAACGCTCCCTGCCGGGCGCGTCGAGGCTGCCCAGCAGGTCATCCCGAATCCTGACAAACTCCTCGGGCTCGCCGCGTTCAGCCGCGAGCCGGTACCAGGCTGAGGCAAGCACGGGATCCTCTTCCACGCCGAGTCCGCTGAGACTCATGTAGCCGAGCATGTACTGAGCGTACTTGTCCCCGATAGGCGCAAGTTCGTTGAGATAGATTGTGTAGGCCCGCTGATATTCTTCACGCACGAACAGATCTTCGGCCTTGGCCTGTACCCTGAGCGTCCTGGGATTCAGGTAGACGTTGAAATCGCCGCCGGACTCCTGCGCGAAGGCAGCCGCAACCTGCCCCAATGCAATCATAAGAGTCAAGAATTTCAGTACTTTATTCAACTCATGCCTGCGCCGCGATCGGGCCTTTTCTAAGTGTACTATTTGAGTGGTTCGGGCCTGCCGAAGTTCCGTTTACCCGCATCTGTCCAGTCCCCGAATTCCGGCTCCCGACCCTCAATATTGGCACGCACGGCCTCCATCTGGTTCGCCTGGCCGATGATGTGCGACTGCAGCTCCGCCTCGAGCGACAGCAACAAGGTTTTCATGCCGCGTATTGCATCCGGCGAACGGCCGGCGATCAATCGCGCGGTATCCCGTGCCTTTGACAGCGGATCCTCGCAAACAGCCGTCACCATGCCGATTTCCAGGGCCTCGCTGCCGCTTACGACACGCCCCGTGTAGGCGAGTTCCCTTAGCAGGTCCTCGCGCACCAGGTTACTTGCGGTCACTGAAATGGCGAGGTCCGGAATCAACCCCCAGCGGATTTCCATGACCGACATCTTCGCATCCGGCGCCGCGTAACGCAGGTCGGCACCAAGAGCGATCTGCGTGCCGCCTCCGAAGGCGACGCCGCGTATGGCACAGATCACGGGCACCGGGACTTCGCGCCATGCGAATGCCGCGCGCTGAAAGCGGTTCGCGTAACTACCTTCCTGCGGCGCCATCGACGCGGGACCGATCGCGTTGCCGGGATCATTGAAAATGCTCAAATCGATGCCCGCGCAAAAATTCTCGCCCGCGCCGGTAAGGATCACCGCTCGCACCGAGGATTCCGCCGATAGGCGAGCCCCTGCCGCCGCCAGCTCGTCGAACATTTGCATATCGAGGGCGTTGTGCTTCTCAGGCCTGTTAAGCAATACCTCGGCAACGTGGTCTTCGATACTGATCTGCACGCGTGTGCTCATCACTGTCTCCCTGACATTGCTCCCATTCTATGCCGCCAACGTGCACTTGCCGTTCTTGAGCACGACGATGTCACGCTCCTTTACGCTGCACTGGAAAGATACGATGTTTCCGTCCTGCCACATGTCCGTGGTAATCGTGTCACCCGGCAGGACCGGCGCCGAAAATCTCGCGTCGAACCCCGTGATCAACGTGTAGTCGTAAGCACAGATCGTCTTGAGGATCGCGTGGCAGGCCACACCGTATGTGCAGAGGCCGTGAAGTATCGGCACCGGGTAGCCCACGCGCCTGGCGAGCGACGGATCCGCGTGCAGCGGATTGCGGTCGCCATTCAGCCTGTAGAGCAACGCCTGGTCACTGCGCGTCTCGAGGTCGCAGCTAAGGTCGGGCTCGCGACGGGGCGGGCGATGCGCCGGCGGACCCTTGCCACGCGGACCGCCAAAACCACCGTCCGCGCGCGCCATTATGGTATTGCCGATGGTAAACAGGGCGGTATCGTCTTTTGCCAGCCGCGCTTCCGCCTCGAACAGCACCAGCGCACCGCGCCTCGGGCCGTGGTCGAAGGCAGCAACGATTTTCTTGTTGATCAGGAGATCGGCGGCGACGGGCAGCGGCCGGTACAGCTGCAGCCGCTGCTCGACGTGAAGCACCTGGCTGAAATCCCAGCCCAGGTCCGGAGGAAACATGTCGGGCACCAGGACGGTCGCCAGCGAAGGCACTGTTCGCATCGGTTCGCCTTGTTCATAGACGAAGGGAAGCTCGTCCGGGTCGACGGCATTCCGGCCGAAGCCGATGCTGATCGCATACAGCATGCTCTCCGTATCGCCGTAACTGAACGGCAGGTCAACGACGGACGTTGCCATCAGGTCATCGTAATTCAGCGCCATTGTTTCCCAGGTCCGAGTGCTTTCGGGCAGCGATCGATCGCGTAGTTTAGTGGCAGCTTACAAGGAGTATCAATCAAGCGCGAGCGGCGAATTCCCAGCCAAGGGCGGCCAGCGGCTCGACGGCACGCTCTGCCTGGCCAGCATGTGCGCTGGCGGCCGTACCGTCGCGCACGCGTCCAGCTATGCCCTGCAGGATCGCGGCCAGCCGGAAGAAATTGAAGGCCGAATAGAATTCCCGATCTTCGATTCCGCCCTTGCGCCCGGTACGCTCGCAGTAAAGCCGCGCGTACTCGTCTTCCGAGGGGACACCCAGAAGATCGAGATCCCTGTCGCGGAGACCGGCGGAACCGAGACCGATGTCGGGCATCTGCCAGGACATCAGGTGATAAGTGAAGTCGGCCAGCGGATGACCGATCGTCGACAATTCCCAGTCAAGAACGGCGATCACACGCGGCTCATCGGCATGGACGATCATGTTGTCCAGGCGAAAGTCGCCGTGCACGATACTGGCCGACTCGTCATCGGGGATGTGTGCGGGCAACCAGTCCATCAAGCGGTCCATCGCCTCTATGGTCCGTGTTTCGGAGGCGCGGTACTGGCCGCTCCAGCGCGAGATCTGGCGCGCAAAATAGTTGCCGGGCTTACCGAAGTCGTGGAGGCCGAGCGCCGCGTAGTCGAAACTGTGCAGCTTCGCGATCGTGTCGTTGGCACTGTCGTAGATGGCTGCCCGCTCGTCCGGCCCCAGGCCGGGCAAATCCAGTTCCCAGAAAATACGCCCTTCGACGTATTCCATGATGTAGAAAGCCGTGCCGATTACGGCGTCGTCTTCACAGAGCGCGTACGGGCGCGGCACGGGAAAATCGGCGCCATACAGCGCGCTGATGACCCGGTACTCCCGGTCGACCGCGTGCGCCGATTTCAGCAACTTGCCAGGCGGCTTTCGACGCAACACGTAGCGCCCGCTGTCCGCCTGCAGCAGATAGGTCGGGTTGGACTGACCGCCCCTGAACTGTCGCACCTGCAGCGGGCCGTGGAATCCCTCGACGTGCGAGGTCATGTAATCGCTCAGCCGGTCCTCGTCGAAACGCAACGCTTCCCTGACCTCCGCGGTGCCCGAATTCTGCTCCTGTCTCGTATTCATGGAGAAGCTACATTCGGAATACGCCGAACGGCGTTTCGGGATCGCGCGGCCGGTTCAATGCCGCGGCCAGTGCGAACGCCAGCACCGAGCGGGTAGCGACCGGGTCGATGACGCCGTCGTCCCACAGCCGGGCACTGGAATAATACGGGTGACCCTGGTGGTCGTACTGCTCGCGAATGCGGTTCTCGAACTCAGCCTGCTCCTTGTCCGCCCATTCTTCGCCCCGAGCCTCGAGCCCGTCGCGCTTTACCGTCGACAGCACAAGAGCGGCCTGCTCACCCCCCATTACCGATATCCTTGCGTTCGGCCACATCCACAACATTCGTGGCCCATAGGCACGCCCGCACATCGCATAATTGCCGGCGCCGAAAGACCCGCCGATCACGACCGTAAATTTCGGCACGGTCGCCGTAGCCACCGCATTGACCATCTTCGCGCCTTCCTTTGCTATGCCCGCATGCTCCACGCGCTTGCCGACCATGAATCCCGTGATGTTCTGCAGGAACAAGAGCGGGATACCGCGGCGGTTGCAGAGCTGTATGAAGTGCGCGCCCTTCTGCGCCGACTCCATGAACAGGATGCCGTTGTTGGCGACGATTCCGATCGGGTAGCCGTCGAGGTGCGCGAAACCGCAAACCAGCGTCGAGCCGTAGAGCTTCTTGAATTCGTGAAACTCCGAGCCGTCGACGATCCTTGCGATTACCTCGCGCACGTCGTAGGGGAAGCGGTATTCGCGCGACACTATCCCGTAGATGTCCTCCGCGGGGTACTCGGGCTCGCGCGGTTCGCGCATGGCGAGGGTTACCTGCTTCTGCCAGTTCAGGTTTGCCACGATCTCGCGGGCGATCGACAGCGCGTGTTCGTCATTGTCGGCGAGATGGTCGGTCACGCCCGATATCCGCGAATGCACGCTGCCACCGCCCAGCGATTCGGCATCGACGACCTCGCCGGTAGCCGCCTTGACGAGCGGCGGCCCGCCGAGAAAGATCGTGCCCTGGTTGCGCACGATGATCGCCTCATCGCACATGGCAGGCACGTAGGCGCCGCCTGCCGTGCACGAGCCGAGCACCGCCGCGATCTGCGGGATCCCGAGCGACGACAGGCGCGCCTGGTTATAAAAGATGCGTCCGAAATGGTCGCGGTCCGGAAATACCTCGTCCTGGCGCGGCAGGAACGCCCCGCCCGAATCGACGAGATA
>JAACFJ010000006.1 GCA_009937505.1 Gammaproteobacteria bacterium | reverse complement strand
CGCGGCCGAAGCCCGCCATTATCGCCGTCAGTAATCGGAAACGCCCGTCCCAGAGCAAGGTCGCCACACTTTGCATCGGTGTGCAGCCGAGTGACCGCAGGTGCTCGTCGTATTCCTCGTGCAGATCGGCGATCGTCTGCCGCGACAGCGCCGCAATGATCGGCAGGACAATGATGCTCTGGGCAATAATCATGGCTGCCGGCGTAAACAGGAGACCCATTGGGCCCAGTGGCCCGGCGCGGGACAACAGCAGGTATACCACGAGCCCTACGACTACGGGCGGCAGACCCATGAGCGCATTCAGCAAGATCACGACTCCGCGTCGGCCGGGGAAGCTCTGTAGTGCAATGACTGCGCCCAGCGGCAGCGCAATGACCGAAGCGATCGTGACGGCGCCCAAGCTGACCTGCAGGGACAACAGGACGATTTCCACCAGGCCCTCGTCGAGCGTCACAATCATCGACAGCGCCGCAACGATAGCAGACGAAAACTCGTTCATCCTCAGAAACCGGCCACGTTTTCGCGACCACCCCCCTTGCATTGGTCATCCGCCCCTGCACGCGTTCCGGTTGGAGTGCCGGCGGGACGGTAAAAAGCATTCTTTCAGATGCCTCGGCGCGACGCCAGCAACAAATAGTCGGACGGTCACCGTGCCCTTGCGACAATTTGACCCACAGCATAGGCTTTGGACGAACTTTCCGCCGAAACCCGTCAGCCGGAGAATTTGTGTCCCAGTCCAAGTCGATTCTTCTCCTCGGTGATGGCTCCGAGGTGTCGCGCCTGCAACGGCGGCTGGCAAGGCATTTTCTGACGGTGGAATGTTCACAGACGATCGACGAATCGCGCGAACTGGCGCAGCGCTGCCGCTTTCACCTGCTCGTGGTCATCGATCCCCAGGGCCCCTGGAGCGCAATCCGTGACGTGCTCGACGTCTGCGACGGCCTGCCGTCCGAGACCCTGTTAATCGCAGATAGGTCCAGTGCCGAGACCGCCATCGAAGCGTTGCAGAATGGCGCATCGGATGTGCTCTTGAGGCCGTTCTCGACCGAGGAACTTGTCGCAAAGATCAACGCAATTTGCGGGGAATGCGCCGCGCGCGCTCCTGCTCGCATGGGCGATTCGCGGCAGATGCTGGTCGGGAGCAGCGGGCCCATACGGGCAATCCGGGCGCTGATCGAGCACATCGCGGCCACGCCTGCGACGTTACTTATCGAGGGCGAAGCAGGCACAGGGAGGAAACTGGCGGCCCGGTTGCTGCACGGACGTAGCGGCCGGCAAGGCCCTTTCGTGTCTGTCGACTGCCGCGCAGTCACGGAACCGGGCCTGCAGCGAGAGCTGCTCAGTTATGCCCGGGAAACGTCGGGCGACGGCACCCTGTTTCTCGAAGCCGTTCATGAGGCGTCCCCCGACCTGCAGGCCGGCTTGCTGCGCAGCATTGAGGAGAATGCGATATACCCGGTCAGCACCCGTATCGTCGCATCGGCAACGACAGGTCTTGCCAGGCTGGCAGCCGCGCACCGTTTCCGTGCGGATCTGTATTACAGGCTCAGCGTGGTTCGCATCGGACTCCCGCCGCTTCGCGAAAGGCGGGCGGATATCCCGCTGCTCGCGGCGCACTTTGCGAATAAGCTGTCTGCCGACATGTCGTTGCCGTTGCTTGAGTTGCGCCCCGCGGAGCTGGACAGGCTCGCGGAGCATGACTGGCCCGGAAACGTGCGGGAATTGCGCGAGGTGGTCGAGCAGACCTTGCGGCTTGGCCGGCTGCCGGCCGGCGCGCTCGCAAAGCCCGCGCAGCGACGCCCCGGGGTCCACGATTATCCGCTAGACTGGACCCTCGAGCAGGTAAAACGCCATCACATGGCTCGCGTTCTCGCGGCCAGTGACGGCAACAAGTCGGCCGCCGCACGGCGTCTGGACATCTCCCGCAAGACACTGGACCGCAAACTCGGCGCCTCCGGCAACGAGTAATGGAGTATTTTTCAGCATGACAAGCATCGACGAAGATCGCCTGAATGTCGCAATACGCAAGTTCCTCAAGGTCGTGGGCATCACCTCGCAACGTGAAATCGAAAAGGCCGTGCGCGAGGCAGTTGACTCGGGCACCCTGCCGGACTCGGAAAAGCTGCAGGCCAGGATGACGCTTACCGTCCCCGAACTGGGGCTGGAGCACGTCATCGACCACGAGATCGACACGGGTAAGTAGGAGCACGTCTCTGCGGGAGCGCTTCTTGAAGCCCGACCTGGTCGCGGGCCGAGGCCCGCTCCCAAAAAGCTGCCCGCTCCCCGGCATTCGCAGGCGCGTCAGTCGGTGCCCGTCCAGACGAGATTGCCAAGCTCGGCGAGGTCGTAACCGCCCAGCATGTTTGCCTGCCGCCGGCACTCGTCGCCGCGCAGGTAATCCAGTAGCCGCTGAAACAGCCTGCGGAAGAAGATACCGCGGTGCAGCGCAAGATCGAATGCCTCCCAGCCGATGGGCACGAAGTCGAGACCGAACTCGTTGGCCGCGGCACGCACCCCCGAACCCACTTCCGCCTGCCCCATCGCGACCAGCGAGGCCGCCTCGCGCTCCGTGCTCGCGCGGCCGGTGATCCGGCGGTCTGCCGGATCCAGGTCGTGGCGCGAAATCAGCTCGCGCAGAAATCGCTGCGAGCCGGCACCTTCCTGGCGTTCGACCCAGCGGACCTCGCGCTGAAACAGCCCTTCGAATCCCATCCCGGCCGACCACAGGCCTGGCGTCACCAGCAAGCCCTGCTCACGCCGAAACAGTCGCACCAGCGCCCAGTCGCCCGCCTGTACGAATTGCCGGATCAGCGCGGGGTGGCGCTGATAGCTCTCGTCCGCAGGACCCCAGTGAATGCCACAGACGTCCGCGCGCCGGTGTGCGAGCAGCATCAGGCCGAGCTGGCTGCCGGTCGCTGCGTAGCTGATCAGCGCCCTCGACTGCAGCGTGTTGGCGACTTGCGTCACGGCACGAAACAGCAGCGGATCGTCGCTTCCCGCGATCACGATACGGTCGGTCAGCAACCCGCCATGACTCGACTCGAGCAGCCACTGATCGACGAGATCGCGCGGGAACAGCCACTTGCCGGTGAGCTTCGTCGCCGGGATCTTGCCCTCGCGCACCAGCGCGTAGATTTTCTTTTCGTTCACCTGCAGGTAGGCAGCCGCCTGCTTCACCGTCATGAAGCGCGGCTGATTTTCGCCGTTCGCTTCGCCGCCGGCCGTTGCAGCTGCCGCGTCCTGCGCTTCGCTGTCTGCCTTCCCGGAAGTCAAATCATACTCACTCTCGTCATTGCGCTATATTGGCAGAAATGAGCCAACCAGATCGACATACCGTAGCTGTCATTATGGAGCGCACGCAGGTCAAGCGCGGACGGTGGTCCGTCCCGAGCTGGCGCGCGGTGTCCGTGGTTGCGGGCGAGCACGTCGTCGGCAAAGGCACTGGCCGCAGCCCGATGTACGAAAGCGACGACGAGGCGCAGTACCTCTGGTCCGGCCTCCCGTTGCTGCTGTATCGCGATCTCGCCGAAGAGTATTGGTACAACCTGACGGGCGACAACCCCGCGTTGTTCGTCATCTGTCACGAGACGCCAGATGGCGAGATGACGCCGTTCCGGGTCACCGCGGATCACGATTCGGCCACGGTCTGTCTCGAGAGTGATGACCAGGTTTTCGCGGTGCCGATCCCGCCCGAGGTCTACCAGCATCTCGAGAAGTTCGTCGTGACCCACTTCGTGCCGCAGGAGCGCAAGAAGCGCAAGCGGAAGAACTGGTCAGAGACCCCGGGCTGATGAGCGAGAATCGACACGACGAGCAGGAGGGTTTCCTGACGCGCTGGTCGCGCCGCAAAGTCTTGTCGCGCAGCGGCGAAGAGCTGCCGGAGCCTGCGCAGGATGCAGACGAGGAGCTGCCGGAGGCTTCCGCGCCCGGACAGGAATCGTCGCCGGTTGTGGAAGAGGCATTGCCGGAGCATCCTGGCGAAGAGGCCGGCGTCCCGCAGGACGCTGAGCCGGAACTGCCGCCGTTGGAGTCGCTGGATGAGAACTCGGATTACAGTGCGTTTCTCGGCGACGGCGTACCCGCCGACGTGCGGCAGAAGGCCCTGAACAAGCTGTTTCACAGCCCCAAATTCAATATCCGCGATGGCCTGGATGACTACGACTGGGATTTCACCAATCCCGAGCCGCTGGGTGACATCATCACGGCCGAGATGCGCTATCGCGTTGAGCGCGAACTGGAGCGACTCGCGGGCCTCGACGAGGACGAGGAGAGCCCGGAAGATTCGTCGGCCGTGGCCGCGGTCGACGCCGGAGAGGGCGACGAGCCCGACAACGAGGTTGACCGCGAGGCCGACAATGACCGATCTGAACCTTCCTGACAGTACCGCAAGCGGCCGTGCGCGAGCAGAGGCCCTCGATCTCCGCCATCGGCCGGAGGTGGCGCCCACGTCCCTCGTCAACTTCCTGTCCCACGGCCGCGTGCTCATCGTCGGCGAGGAAGCGCAGGCACTGTCCGCTGCAGGCCGGCTGGGCGAAGGACTCGTTGCGACGCTGTTTTGTCCTGCGGATTCGAGGCCGGTAACGGCTGCTGTCGACGGCTTCACTGTCGTTCGCGGCGGACAGCCTCAGCTTTCCGGCAGCCTGGGCGGCTACAGCCTGAGTCTCGAGGAATCGGAAGACGAACAGGAATCGCCCGCCGTCGCGCTGCTCACGCAGGCGCGCTTCGACCTCGTCCTCGACCTGGCCGATCCGCCGTTGCTGCAGCAAGAGGCGTTGCCGCCGGGCTACTACGCTCCGCGCGGCGACGCAGACGCCCTCGACAGCGCCATTGCCGAATTACCGGAAATGCGCGGCGAGTTCGAGAAACCCAAATATTTCAATCTCGATACCGAGATTTGCGCGCACGGACGCAGGGGCATCCGCGGCTGCACGCGCTGCCTGGATGTCTGTCCGGCCTGGGCGATCACCTCGGCCGGCGAACACGTGACTGTGAACCCGAACCTGTGCCAGGGCTTCGGCAGCTGTGCGTCCGTCTGCCCGACAGGTGCGATCACTTACGCATTCCCGAGCACCGGCGACCTGCTCGGCTACGTACGGGCCGTTCTCGTCGCTTACCGCGATGCCGGCGGGACGGATCCGCTGCTCGTGTTTTACGACCGCGCTTCCGCGGGCGCGATTGCGGACGGACTCGGCGCCGCGTTACCGGAAAGCGCACTGCCGGTCGAGCTGGAAGAGGTCGGATCCATCGGCATGGATGCGTGGTTGACCTGCCTCGCCTACGGCGCCCGTCGCGTGCTCATCCTCACGGGTGGCGAAACGCCGCAGACCATCCGCGACGTGCTGGAGCGCCAGATCGGCTACACCGCGCCAATCCTCGAGGGCATGGGTTACTCCGGGGCTGCCATAGAGGCACTGGATTCGGGTGAGACCGACACGGTAACGGCAGCCGCGAACTCGGACCAGGCGATCAGCCTGGAAAGCCCCGCCCGTTTCACGCCGCCCCCGGAAAAACGCCTGCTGCTGCGCACGGCGATCAACTACCTTCTGGAGCATGCCCCGAGCCGCCGGAAGGTTGCGGCCCTGCCCGCAGGTGCGCCGTTCGGCCAGATCAAGGTCGATGCGGCCGCCTGCACCCTGTGCATGAGTTGCGTGGCGGTTTGTCCGACGTCGGCGGTGCGCGAAGGCCAGGGACTGCCGCAGCTGAATTTCGTCGAAAGATCCTGTATCCAGTGCGGATCGTGCGAGAAGGCCTGTCCGGAGGACGCCGTCTCGCTGGAGACCCGATTCCTGTATGACGACAAGGCGCGCGGTGCCCAGCGCCTGCTGCACGAAGAGCAGCCATTGTGCTGCATCTCCTGCGGCAAGCCGTTCGCCACGCGGTCGATGCTCAAGGTCATGGCGAAAAAGCTCGAGGACCACTGGATGTTCCAGAGCGAGGCCGACCGGCGGCGCCTGGAGATGTGCGAAGACTGCCGGGTCAAGGACCTGATGCGCGCGCAACAGGGTGGCGGGCCGGACACGATCTGAACCGGGGGCGGCCAGCGCACGGCGTGTTTCGCGGCAACAGGGCATTGCATGGACAAAATGTCGCATATTGGGCTTGCTGGCCTCATAAAGCTCTGATTTTTTAGCCCTCCATAGTGATTTATTGTCAGTAGCAGCTGCCGCCTTATTTGACTAAACTACATTGAAACAAGTGGGGGAACAGCGGGCTCGGAATATATGACCGAAGCACCTGCAACACACGACGCAACCGCTTCTGCCGGCATCGCGTCTCCGGAGCCGGAAGACCAGCTCCGCGCCGATACCTACCGGGTTCTCGGCCGGCTGCTTGCGGCACCGCCGGACGCGGAGACGCTCGGCCTGTTCGCAACCGCCCCCGTCAGCAACGAAGACAACCTCCTCGCCGTCGCCTGGCGGATGCTTGCGCTGTCCGCCGAGCGCTCGACGGCAGACCAGGTGGTTGACGAATACGAGGCCTTGTTCATCGGCCTCGGCCGCGGCGAGCTCGTCCCGTTCGCATCGTGGTACCTCACGGGGTTCCTGATGGAACAGCCGCTCGCCCGGCTCCGCACCGACATGCAAAAGCTCGGCTTCGAGCGTCAGGACAACGTGGCCGAGCCCGAGGATCACGCTGCGGCGCTCTGCGAAATCATGGCGTTGCTTGCAGAAGACACCCGTCCCGGCAGTCTCGAGGTGCAGGCTGCGTTTTTCGAAACCCATATCGGAACCTGGATGGCGCGCTTCTTCCGCGACATGCAGGAGGCTAACGCGGCGCGTTTCTACCGGGCCGTGGGCCAGCTTGGAGAGCAATACATTAATACGGACCAAAGTTACCTGGAAATGGTGGAACGCTCGGACGCCGCGCCGCCCGAGCCGGTTCGCCCCGGTATTTCAGGAGATGAGTCGTAAATCGAGTTCGTACACCGCTGATCGGCGTACATTTCTCAAGAAGCTGGCTGCGGCGGGGGGCGCAACGGCAGCGGTCGCAATGTCCGGCCGTGCGGCCGTCGCCTCACCGGAGCAGGGCACCGCGCCCGAGCCGGCCAAACAAAAGGGTTATCACGAAACCCCCCACATTCGCAGCTATTACCGTTCTGCTCGCCTGTAACCGGCCTAATCACCGGACTGCAGAGCAACAGCAACCAACCTTGGGAGATTAGCGATGAAGCTGATCAAGAAGCGAGACCTCACCGCCACCGAATCGGCCAGTGTATCGAGCGGCGTGCTCGGCTCCACCGTGGATCGCCGCGCCTTCCTGCGGCGCGCAGGCCTCGGCCTCGGCGGTACAGCCGTGGCGGCGACACTGCCCACGACGATGATCCGGCGCGCAAGTGCCGAGAGAATCGACCCCGGCGTCGAATCGGAAATCCGCAAGTCAGTCTGCACCCACTGCTCGGTGGGCTGCGGCGTTGTCGCCGAAGTACAGAACGGCGTCTGGACCGGACAGGAACCGGATTTCGATTCTCCGTTCAACATGGGCGGCCATTGCGCGAAGGGCGCATCCGTTCGCGAGCACGGCCACGGCGAGCGCCGGCTCAAATACCCGATGAAGCTCACGGGCGGCAATTGGACCCGTCTCTCCTGGGAACAGGCGATCGACGAGATCGGCGACAAGGTGCTCGACATCCGCGAACAATATGGTCCGGATTCGGTGTACTGGCTCGGTTCGGCCAAGTTCAACAACGAACAGGCCTACCTGTTCCGCAAGTACGCAGCCCTGTGGGGCACGAACAACGTCGACCACCAGGCGCGCATCTGCCACTCGACGACGGTCGCGGGCGTAGCCAACACCTGGGGCTACGGCGCGATGACCAATTCTTACAACGACATGCACAACTGCAAGGCGATGTTTTTCATCGGCAGTAATGCCGCAGAAGCACACCCGGTTGCGATGCAGCACATACTGCGCGGCAAGGAAAACGGCGCAAAGATGATCGTCGTCGACCCGCGCTTCACGCGCACGGCCGCGCATGCCGACCAATTCCTCCGCATCCGCCCGGGTACGGATGTTCCCATCATCTGGGGCATCCTGTGGCACGTTTTCGAGAACGGCTGGGAGGACGAGGAGTACATCCAGCAGCGCGTTTACGGCATGGACGAGATCCGCGCCGAAGTCGCCAAGTGGACACCGGACGTCGTCGAGAACGTCACGGGCGTTCCCGAAGAACAGGTGGCGCTCGCCGCCAGGACCATGGCCGAAAACCGGCCCGGCACAATCGTCTGGTGCATGGGTGGCACGCAGCACACGATCGGCAACAACAACACGAGAGCTTACTGCGCGATGCAGCTGGCGCTCGGTAATGTAGGCGTATCCGGCGGCGGCGCGAATATCTTCCGCGGCCACGACAACGTCCAGGGCGCAACGGATCTCGGTATTCTCTCGCACACGCTGCCTGGCTACTACGGCCTGTCGGACGGTTCATGGAAGCACTGGTCTCGCGTATGGGGCCTCGACTACGATTGGGTCCGGGGCCGCTTCGACACCGAATATGCCAACACCGGCAATGCCGAAGACGGGCCGGTACCGTTCGCGAACCCGATGAACTCGGCCGGCATGCCGGTCTCGCGCTGGGTCGACGGTGTGCTCGAAGAAGCCGAGCTGATCGACCAGCGTAACCAGCTCAAAGCGATGTTCTTCTGGGGCCACGCACCGAACAGCCAGACCCGCGGTCCGGAGATGAAGAAAGCGCTCGAGAAGCTCGACCTCGTCGTCGTCGTCGATCCGTATCCGACGCACACGGCGGTCCTGCCCGACCGGGAGGAAGGCGTCTACCTGCTGCCCGCCGCGACGCAGTTCGAGACCTACGGCTCGGTCACCGCATCGAACCGCTCGCTGCAGTGGCGCGACAAGCTCATCGAGCCGCTCTTCGAGGCGCTTCCCGACCACACGATCATGTACAAGCTGTCGAAGAAACTCGAATTCTCCGACGAGCTGTTCAAGAACATCAAGGTCGAGAACGACGAGCCGCTGATCGAAGACATCCTGCGCGAGATCAATCGCGGCATGTGGACGATCGGCTACACGGGCCAGAGTCCGGAGCGGCTCAAGCTCCACATGGAGAACAAGCACACCTTCAACGTGACGACACTGAAAGCCGAGGGCGGGCCGTGCGACGGAGACTACTACGGGCTGCCGTGGCCGTCGTGGGGAACCCCGGACATGAAACACCCGGGCACACCGATACTTTACGACACCAGCAAACATGTCGCTGAGGGCGGCCTCAACTTCCGTGCCCGCTTCGGTGTCGAACGTAACGGTGTAAATCTCCTTGCAGAGGACTCGTACAGCAAGGGCGCCGAGATCCAGGACGGCTATCCGGAATTCACGGCCGACATGCTCAAGCAGCTCGGCTGGTGGGACGAGCTCACGGCCGACGAGAAAAAGGCGGCCGAGGGCAAGAACTGGAAGACCGACCTCTCCGGCGGCATCCAGCGCGTCGCGATCAAACACGGTTGCGCACCGTTCGGCAACGCCAAGGCTAGAACCGTCGTCTGGACTTTCCCGGACCCGGTCCCGATACACCGTGAGCCGCTGTACACGTCGCGGCGCGACCTCGGCTACGGCTCGATCCAGGCCAAGGACTACTCGAAGGACTTCCCGCTCATCCACACCAGCGGACGCCTGGTCGAGTACGAGGGCGGCGGCGAGGAGAGTCGCTCCAATCCATGGCTCGCCGAACTGCAGCAGGACATGTTCGCAGAGATCAACCCGGCCGATGCCAACAACGCGGGTGTACGCGACGGCCAGTGGGTGTGGCTGGAAAGCCCCGAGGGCGCGAAGATCAAGATAAAAGCCATGGTGACGCCGAGAGTGGAGCGTGGCGTCGTGTTCACGCCATTCCACTTCGGCGGCTGGTACCAGGGTAAGGACCTGTTGGACAAGTATCCGGAGGGCGCCGCGCCGTATGTGCGGGGCGAGGCGGCTAACACTGCCTTCACCTACGGTTATGACTCCGTCACTCAGATGCAGGAAACGAAAGCATCTCTCTGCAAGATCACCGCGGCTTAGGAGGCTCGATCATGGCACGTATGAAATTTCTTTGTGACGCCGAGCGCTGCATCGAGTGCAACGGTTGTGTAACGGCCTGCAAGAACGAGCACGAAGTTCCATGGGGCGTCAACAGGCGCCGCGTCGTGACTCTCGATGACGGTGTTCCCGGTGAGAAATCGGTATCGGTGCCCGGTCGACTGTTTCTACACGACCGACGACGGCATCGTCCTGCACGACAAGGATCTCTGCATCGGTTGCGGCTACTGCTTCTATGCCTGCCCGTTCGGGGCACCGCAGTTCCCGCAGCAGGAGGCCTTTGGCGTGCGCGGCAAGATGGACAAGTGCACGTTCTGCGCGGGCGGTCCCGAGGACAACAACTCCGCCGCCGAGCTCGAGAAGTACGGTCAAAACCGTATTGCCGAGGGCAAGCTGCCACTGTGCGCCGAGATGTGCAGCACGAAGGCTCTGCTTGCGGGCGACGGTGATATGGTTGCAGACATTTACCGCGAGCGGATTACGAAGCGCGGCGGACGCCCCGAGACCTGGGGCTGGGAGACCGCCTACAAGGGCGACGCCTGATCTACTGGGCGTTGCGGGAATAAAAATGATGACAACAGTCAAGAAAAAGGGGCAGCGCCAGCTGGCAACGGCGCTGGCCCTCACTGTTATGTCGATGAGCTTGACCGCCTGTGCGGAACGGGCGGACGTAACCTTGCACGAACCGGGTGTCTACAAGGGTGGCGTGGACCCGCTGCTGGCAAAGCAGCAGAATCCGCAGCAAATCCAGACACTGCAGGAGCGATTTGCCAAGGGGCAGTCGGACCGGTAGCCAGGCCGGTCCGGAGAAGCGAATGGACGCCGCGACCCGGCTGGGGTCGTGGCGCAAACAGGAGCCTGGTCAATGCGCGAACAAAAAACTAGCAAACAACGGGGCCGCCGTCGTGCCGTCCTCGTTACTGTCGTAGTGTCGCTGATGGTTTCCATGGCATTACCGCTGACAGGGTATTTCGCCCACGACGCCGGCCTGGCGCTGGCGGCCGAGGATGCGGACAAGGAAGCCGTGAATCCGCGTGCTGAATACTGGCGTGCCGTGCGTGGCGGCACCGAAGGGTACTCTGCCGTGTCGGGCCAGGAGACCGGCGTGCTGATTCAGAATGGCGGGCAGAACTGGCGCGCGGTTCGAAACGGCCCGGTGTCTTTCTATGGTGCGTCGCTGATCATCGCCGTACTACTCTTGCTTGCGGCGAAGCACATCGTCAAGGGCAAGGACAAGCTCGAGTCACGCACCGGGCGCACGATAACGCGCTGGTCGACGTTCGAACGCGTGATGCACTGGTATGTCGCCATCTCGTTCATAATCCTGGCGATTACCGGCCTCAGCCTGATCTTCGGAAAGAACGTACTCATTCCGTTGATGGGCAAGGAGGGCTTTGCCGCCTGGGCGCAGATAGCAAAACCCGTCCACGACTATCTCGCACTGCCTTTTGCCGCAGGCCTGTTCCTGATGTTGCTCATGTGGATTGGTAAAAACAGCGTGAAGAGCTACGACTTCGAGTGGCTGAAGTCCCTGGGCGGCGCGATCGGTGACGGTCATCCGCCGGCCGGTTTCTTTAACGCCGGTGAAAAAGTCTTCTACTGGATGATTTTCCTGGGCGGGGTCGCAATGACGCTCTCGGGTGTCTATTTGCTGTTCCCGAATCTTGAAACTGTACGGGAATCGATGCAGTTCTGGCACATCATTCACGCTTCCTCCGGGCTGTTCCTGATTGCCGTTGCGCTGGGGCACATCTATCTCGGCAGCGTCGGCACCGAAGGCGTACTCGAGGGCATGGTGAGCGGCGAAGTCGACGAAGGCTTTGCCAGGCAGCATCACAGCGTCTGGTACGAAGAAGTCAAGGGTAGCGCTGCGCCTGCGGAAGGCGAGGCAGCTCCGGGCGCGTCGAGTGCCCCCGCGACCTGAACCACGGCGGACCGATAAACCACTAACGGACCGGCCGGCTTTTGCCGGCCGGTTTTTCGTTGTGTTGTTGTTTCTGGGCCTGCCCTTCGCCACCGCTGGTGGCCAGTTGCTGCAGGACCCGGATGCCGAAGGGAAAACCCCGCTGATGTCCGCAGCGCGGCAGGGTGATGCCGCTGCCGTCGCACGAATCATCTCGGCAGGCGCCGACGTGAATGCCAGTAATGCCGGCGGCGCAACGGCGCTGATGTTCGCGGCGCTCAGCGGCGACCCGCTGGTGACGAGCCTGCTCGTGAAGGCGGGTGCACGCACGGACAGCAAGGCCAAGCTCGGCTGGACGGCCCTCGCACTGGCCGCGGTCAAGGGATACACGGGGGTGGCCGAGGTCCTGCTCGATGCCGGAGCGGACCAGGGGGTTCGCGATACCTATGGATGGACGCCATTGATGCGCGCCGTCGACAGGCGCCGCCTCGACTTTGTGCGACTGCTGCTAGAGAGCCCCGGCGCCGACCTCGGCGTTCGCCAGGAGGACGGTGCGACCGCACTGCACATTGCCGCCGCGAGCGGAGACCTCGGGATGATCCGGTTACTCCTGTCTCATGGCGCAGACCGTGCTACCGAGGATCGGAATGGCAATACCGCAGCAACGATCGCACGGTCGGCGGGCCACGCCGACATAGCGGAATACCTCGAAGGGACCGACAATTCCTAGCAGGCGCCCGTGCGCGAATATTCGCTCATAGGCCAGACAGTGGTTACATTCCGCGCGGGGTGCCGGATGTCATCACGCTTGTGCGCAAGGGCAACCTGGAAGCCGAATTCGGTAAGAAACCGCTCGAGCATATCGCCACCGTAGACGCCGGTCGCATAAAGCGCTTTTTCATCATCGTCATACTCGAGGCGCACGGCTGCAAGTGGCTGCGGTGCAGGCCCCGCCAGCACGCGGGCCCCGTCGCTCGGATCGTAGACGCTACCTTCCGAACAACAATAGATAACCTGCCCGCGTGACCACCAGTCGTTGCCCGGTGCCTCGGTGTTCATGGGCTTGTGGCGGTAGTCGATGAAGCTGACATTGCGCGTCGGGTAGCTCATCCGGTGTGCGCAGATCGCCGAGAACGCGACGATCGAGCGGCCGGGCCCGACGCCGCCGGACCATCGATACGGACGGCCGTCCGAGGTTTCGAGCTCGGCGCCGGGTTCCGTGGGTAAACCCAGGTCGATCAGGAAACACGGTGTCGTGACGTAGGGGTAGTGAAAGACGTAACTCTGGCCCACCGCCAGCGCTTCGGGCAGCAGTGTCTTCTCGTCGGCGTCCACCAGCCTGACCCGCTCGGCCGGCACAAGTTCGCCGGCGGGCTGCGCCATCAGAGACGGATCCGCTGCCACCGCAGCACCCGCGCCTACACAAGCCTTGATGAACTTGCGCCTATCGAATGAATCGGATTCAGCCATTGAAAAATAGTAGCAGAATCTTCGCGGGTGGCAGCTGCTATGATCAAAATCGGTGGACGGGCGGAGACAGGTAAGGGTTCGGTGCCAGGTAAGTTGGATACATTCACGGAACGCGAGCTGGCACACTACAGCCGGCACCTGAGCCTTCGCGAAGTGGGTCCGGAGGGTCAGGCTCGGCTCAAGGGCGCTTCCGTGCTACTCGTCGGGCTGGGCGGGCTCGGCTCACCATTGGCGATGTACCTGGCGGCCGCCGGTTTAGGCCGTATCGGCATTGTCGAGTTCGACTCCGTGGATGCATCGAACCTGCACCGCCAGATTCTGTTCGGCAGCAGCCAGGTCGGCATGGCAAAACTCGCCTGTGGCGCAGAGCGGCTTCGCGACCTGAACCCGCACGTCGACTTTGACGAACACGCTTGCGCACTAAGCCGCGATAATGCGAGAGAGATCATCTCGCGTTACGACCTCGTCGCCGACGGCGCCGATAATTTTGCAACGCGCTACCTCGTCAACGATGCTTGCGTGCTCGAGAACAAACCGCTGGTGTCGGCATCGATACTCGCCTTCGAGGGACAGCTTTCAGTCTACAACCATGGCGACGGACCCTGCTACCGCTGCCTGTTTCCCATCCCACCTCCGCCAGGCATGGCTCCTTCCTGCGCAGAGGGCGGTGTGCTCGGAGTCCTGCCCGGCGTGATGGGTACGCTGCAGGCAACCGAGGTCATCAAGCTGGTGCTCGGCCTCGGCGAGATCGCAAGCGGCAGGCTCGTGCATTACGATGCGCTGGCGCTCGCGTTTTCGAGCTTCAATGTGCAGAAAGACCCGCGGTGTGCGATCTGCGGGCACGACCCCACGATCACGGAACTCGTCGACTACAACGCGTTCTGCGGCGTCGGAGCTGCGCCGGATTCGCTGGTCCCACAGATATCGCCTGTCGAGGCCGCCGAGCTCCTCGAGTCGGCAGATGCTGTTTTCATCGACGTGCGCGACACGCACGAACGTCTTGCAGACAGCCTGCCCGGATCCGAACACATCCCGCTGAACGAACTGCTCGCAAACGGCGTACCGTTCCATCCCTCGTCCAGCCTGGTCATCTTTTGCGCAACGGGGAGCCGGAGCCTGCTCGCCGCGGAGTCGCTGATAAAGCGCGGTTATGCGCTAGTGCATAACCTGGATAGCGGGCTGTCGGGATGGCGCCGGGCGTTCCCGTCCTGATCAGAACGCCATCGCTGTCGAGATGTATGCGTATGCCGTATTGGAGGACGTCGGCGCACCGGGGGCATTTTTGAGAAACTCCCCTTTCCACAGGTAAGCGGCTGTGAAGTCGACCGTCAGATCTCGCGAAGCTGACCACCATCGCCACCGCAAATCTACCTGATGGCCGATGAACGACCCTGAGTTGCCGTCACGATCTCTCAGCACGGCCGTCGGCATGAAATCGCGATCGCTGGCGAGCCACGCAGGCCGGTAGTCGATTCGGAAATCCGTCGAAGGGCCCGGCTTCGACCGCAGGGCGATTCCGGGCGACAGGATATTGCTGCGTGTCAATGCGCCGTAGATGCCTGTCGGTCCGAACTCCCAGCGTCTGTCACCGTACAAAGTATCGAAGCGGTTGAACTCGCCGTCGTCCGGGTCTTCATCGCCCGATGCATAATCGAAACGGAATATCACGCGAGGCTTCCAGCTGCCCTGCAGCTTGCGGCTGACTTCCGCGTGAATGAACCACGCCCGGTGATCGAGGTCCGTGGTGTCAGTCGGCAGCAGGCTGGCGCGGCTCTTGCCGTGCTGGAACGCGGTCTCGAGCTCGTAGGCCCATACATCGCCCGAGTTCTGCGCACGGAGGCCGGCAGTCAGGAAGTCACGATTGCGTGTGGGCAGGCTCGGCCGGTCCTTCTCGCGGATCCCGTACAGATACCACTCGGTATGCACTTGGTTGCCGATACGCACGTCGGCCACATGCAACCCCCAGAGGATACGTTCCCAATGTTCCTGGTCGAGTTCGAACTCGTTGTTTCGCAAGCGGTCTAGTTCGAGATTATTGGGAAGGCGGGCAACCGGCATCGTCAGAAATGCCTGCAACCCGACGCCCCCGGATTTCGACCACCTTGCGCGTACGCCCGTAAAGGAGTTGATCGTATTGCGCATACGATTACGCGACACCAGACGGCGGCTGCCAACGTCCATCGTCATACGGCCGACCTGGATGTCCACGTTCTCGTTCCTGTAGCCGACATACGCCCGTAGCGGCTCGAGCGCGTTGACGTCATCGGTGCCGACGGGCGTCAGGTCCTGTTCCAGCCACGCCCGGGAGTCCTGCAGTTCGAACCCCCCGTAAAATCGTTCGCCGTTGACCTGCGCGTGCACGAGTAGCCGTGACAGCAGCAGTTCGTCCTGTGCCGGACCGACGAGGCGAAACGTATTTTCCATGGACTCATAGCGCAGCCGAAAACTGCCGCTTATTGACAGCCTGTCCGGGGTTTCGGCCGCGGGCTCCAGGCGCTGCGCATCACCTTGCGCTTGTGCGACGGCAGGGCACAGCATGGCTAACAGCAGCCCAACACGCGTTCTTGTTTTTTTACCCCCCTTGCGCACAACGGGACTAGTACACAAAAACAGCCTGTAGCGCAATCCTCCGATGTGCTGACACTCAGGCTCGTGCCAGCGCCAGCACGCTGACCTTCTGCGTGCCGTGTGCGAGTAACTCGCGCGCAAGCTGCGCGCAGGTTTCGCCTGTCGTAATCACGTCGTCGATCAACAGTACGTGCCGCGAATCGATCGCGCCCCTGACGGCAAACGCGCCGGCGAGATTGCGGCGCCGCTCCCGCGAGCCGAGGCCGGACTGGTAGTGGGTTCGCCGGATCCTCGACACGTTACGAATGACGGGCAGACCGCTCGCCTTCTGCAATGGCCGGCAGATTTCGGTCGCCTGGTTGAAACCCCGAATGCCGTGCCGCAGCCAGTGCAACGGCACCGGCAGCAGGGCGTCGATGTCGGCGGGGAGGTCCGCGGCTGCCTTGCAAAGCAACTCGCCAAAAGCGCTCGCGTAGTGCAGCTTACGGTGAAACTTGAACTGCCGGATGGCGGCATCGACAGGGAATTCATAGGTCAACGGCGCTGCCGCGACGTCGAACGGCGTCGGGTGGTCCTGGCACCCGGCACACAGGACCCCGTCGTCAGGCTTTGCAGCAAGCGGCCGTGCACAACCGGTGCACTGCTCGGATACCCATGGCAGGTCAGCCTCGCAGCCCGCGCAGATCGCCGACTCCTCATGCCGTCTTGCCGCTCCGCAAAATGCACAGCGCCGCGGCATGACGGCGAATTCGATTTCCCTGGCTGCGCGGCAGGCGAGCTGCCAGGTCGGCATCAGCGGTCGGTGCATACGCATCAGGTCATTGTGGCGTTCGCACCGGTACCCGGCACCCCGGCAATTCGCGCGAATTCGCCGGAAAGCGTGATAACGTGTCGCGTCCTGCGGGTGCCAACGTGCAATGAACGCCAGTAATCACACATCGGACTTGCGCACTCGGGACGTCAGGCGACGTTTCGACGACGCGGCAGGCTCGTTTGACGAAGCCGACTTCGTGCATCGCGTGACCTGCGAAGGCCTGCTCGCGCGCATGCGCCCGATAACCGCCGAAGCAACTACCGTCGTCGACCTCGGTGCAGGGACGGGAAGCGCCATCCCTCTGTTGCAGAAGCGCTTCCGTCGCGCCCTCGTGATCGCGGTCGACAGTTCCGCGCGCATGTTGCAGGTCGTGCGCAGCAAACGCTCCCTGCTTTCGAAGAGACATGCCGTACAGGCCGATGCCAGGGCGATGCCACTTGCCGACGCAAGTGTTGACGTGGTCTTTTCCAACCTTATGTTGCCGTGGCTGGATCAGCCTGACTTGGTTTTCGAGGAAGTTGCACGCGTGCTGCGCAAGGGTGGCCTGTTCGCCTTCGCGACGCTCGGGCCTGACACCCTGCTGGAAATACGGCAGGCGTGGCGGGCATCCGACGAGGGCGAACACGTGAAGCGCTTCCCGGACATGCATGATGTGGGGGACGCACTGGTCCGCGCCGGCCTGCGAGACCCGGTGCTGGATGTCGACCGTTTGTCTGTCAGCTACCGCAACAGCGAGGCGCTGTTTCGCGACCTCACGGCCAGCGGAGCACGCAACACACTGTACCAGCGGCGGACGGGCCTTATGGGCAGAAATCGATTTCGCAGGTTCACCGACGCGCTGTTTTCGCCAGGTAACGCGTGTTCGCTCACACTCGAAATCGTCTATGGCCACTGCTGGGGTGGGGAGCCCCGCCGGACAGGCGGCGACATTGCCGTGGACGCCGGCAAAATTCCACTGCGGCAGCAATGACTTGCGGCGTCGCAGCAGGAAACTTCAACCGGCCCTCAGTGCTTGATGATAAGCCGTTGTAATCTAATTGGTTTCGATTTCTGCGGGTGCAGGGACAGGATTGCCTGCGCCCGCGCGTTTCAGTAAACTTCCGAAGCTCTTGAGCGGGGCGTCCGGCTGTCCCGAACCTCAAATCTGCCACCCGTTAATTCGTAATTTTTTGAGCGCGGACCGCCGTCGGTCTGTGGAGTGCATACACGATGATTCGAAAATCGCTATTCAGCTTACTCGGAACGTTGTGGGCCGGCGCAGCGAGCGCCGACTGGGCCCTCAACATGCCCCGGGGCGTCACTGAACTCAGCGCCGAGACCTACGAACTGCATATGATGGTGTTCTGGTGGTGCGTCGGCATCGGTGTCGTCGTATTCGGCGCCATGATCATCTCGCTGTTCATGCACCGGAAGTCGAAGGGCGTGGAACCGGCGACCTTCTCGCACAGCACCACGGCCGAAGTCATCTGGACAGCGCTTCCCGTCGTTATCCTCCTCGCGATGGCGCTTCCGGCGGCCGAAACGATGATCAAGCTCGAGGATTCACGCGATCCCGACATTTCCGTTGTCATTACCGCTTACCAGTGGAAATGGCACTACAAGTACCAGGACGAGGACATCGCTTTCTACTCGAGCCTGGACCGTGGCAGCGTCGAAGCGCGGCCGAAGAACTCCGGCATTGACCCGTTCGATGTCGAGAATTTCCTGCTCGAAGTCGATCGTCCACTGGTCGTGCCGAAGGGCGCCAAGGTGCGCTTGCTCATCACGTCCAGCGACGTCGTGCACTCCTGGTGGGTACCAGACCTGGCTATAAAAAAAGATGCCGTACCCGGCATCATCAATGAGACCTGGTTCCGCGCGGAGCAGACCGGCACGTTCCGGGGCCAGTGCACGGAGCTGTGCGGAAAGGATCACGGCTACATGCCCATTGTCGTCGAGGTTGTCGAACCGGACGCTTACCTCGCATGGGTCGAAACGCACCAGCAGGACGGCGAACGCGTCGCTGCAAGCCAATAAATGAATTCATCAATGTGCCGCATGCCGGCACGTGAACGGAGAGAAACAGTATGACAACGGCAGTCGCGGAGGCGCAGGACGCACACGACGAGCATCACGGCCCGGAAAAAGGCTTCCGGCGCTGGCTGTTTACGACCAATCACAAGGACATCGGTACGCTGTACCTGATTTTCAGCCTCATCATGTTCTTCATCGGCGGCACGATGGCGCTGGTCATCCGCAGCGAGCTGATGCAGCCGGGACTGCAGTTTGTGCATCCGGAGTTCTTCAACTCGATGACGACGATGCACGCACTGATCATGGTCTTCGGCGCAGTCATGCCGGCTTTCGTCGGACTCGCAAACTGGATGATCCCGATGATGATCGGCGCGCCGGACATGGCGCTGCCGCGCATGAATAACTGGTCGTTCTGGATCCTGCCCGTCGCGTTCGGCATCCTGCTTTCGACACTGTTCATGGAGGGCGGTGCTCCGGCCGGCGGCTGGACGATGTATCCCCCGCTGATCCTGCAGACAGGCGACGCATTCCCGTTCCTGATTTTCTCGGTGCACCTGATGGGCATCTCCTCGATCATGGGCGCGATCAACATCATCGTGACGATTCTCAACATGCGCGCACCGGACATGTGGTTGCTCAAGATGCCAATTTTCGTGTGGACCTGGCTGATTACGGCCTATCTCCTGATAGCGGTAATGCCAGTGCTGGCGGGCGCGGTTACGATGTTGCTGACCGACCAGTTCTTCGGAACGAGTTTCTTCCTCGCCGCCGGCGGTGGCGACCCGGTCATGTTCCAACACATCTTCTGGTTCTTCGGCCACCCCGAGGTCTACATCATGATACTGCCGGCGTTCGGCGTCGTCTCTGAGATCATCCCTACGTTCTCGCGCAAGCCGCTCTTCGGTCACGACTCGATGGTTTACGCCGCATCTTGCATCGCGTTCCTGTCGTTCATCGTCTGGGCACACCACATGTTCACGGTGGGCATGCCCTTGTCCGGCCAGCTGTTCTTCATGTTTGCGACGATGCTGATCGCCGTCCCGACGGGCGTGAAGGTATTCAACTGGGTCGCGACGATGTGGCGCGGCTCGATGACCTTCGAGACGCCGATGCTGTTTGCGCTGGCGTTCGTGTTCCTGTTCACGATCGGCGGCTTCTCGGGCCTGATGCTCGCTATCGCGCCTGCGGACATCCAGTATCACGACACCTACTTCGTCGTTGCCCACTTCCACTACGTGCTGGTTCCAGGCTCGATCTTCGCCATCATGGCCGCAGCGTATTACTGGCTGCCGAAATGGACCGGCCACATGTACAACGAGTCGCTCGGCAAGCTGCACTTCTGGTTGTCAACGATCTTCGTCAACGTCACGTTCTTCCCGATGCACTTCCTCGGGCTTGCCGGCATGCCGCGACGCATCCCGGACTACTCGACCCAGTTCGCGGATTTCAACCTGATCGCAAGCATCGGCGCACTTGGTTTCGGCATTTCGCAGCTGGTCTTCGTCTATGTGTTGCTCACCGCAAAGAAGGGCGCCACGGCGACCGATCGCGTCTGGGAGGCGCCGAAAGGACTCGAATGGACCGTACCTTCGCCGGCGCCGTATCACACCTTCGATACACCGCCCAAGGCCAGGATCGCAGAGGAAGCCTTCGAGTGACAGATGGCCGGCAGGACCAGCGTAAAGGGGTACGGCGAACAGCGATCATCCTCATCGCCGTTGCGCTGGCTTTTTATCTCGGTTTCATCCTGATTGGCGTACTGCGCGCCTGACTCATATGAACGACAGCACCGAAAAGAAGCCTGGAAATGACAGCCGATCGCTGACCGGCAAGCTGCTGTTGCTCGCGGCGGCAATGTTCGGTTTCGGCTATCTGCTCGTGCCGCTGTACGACGTCTTCTGCGAGATCACCGGTTTTGGCGGCCGCACTAATACCGTGGCCGAGAGCAGCCAGGAAAACCCTGACTTCTCGCGCTCGATCCGGGTGGAATTCGTGACGACGGTCAATGAGTACGCTCCATGGGAATTCAGTGCAGACCGCGACAGCATGGAAGTTACGCCGGGCAAGATGTATTACGCAACGTTCACGGCGCGTAATCTCACCGACGACAAGAAGGTCGCGCAGGCCGTTCCAAGCGTCGCGCCGGTCAGTGCCTCCGGTCACTTCAAGAAGATCGAGTGTTTCTGTTTCACGAACCAGGAGTTCCGGGCGAATGAAGAGCGCGCCATGCCGCTGCAGTTCATCGTGGACCCGGAGCTGCCGGAGTTCGTGGATACGATCACGCTGCAATACACCTTTTATGACACCGTTCGCGTCTCGGCGAACGATGAGTCCTGAACGACAACGTATCGAGAAAAATCATGCCCCACGCTGAAGACCGCTATTACGTACCTCATAGCAGCCACTGGCCTATCGTCGGCTCGATCGGGCTGCTGTTTCTCATGGTGGGTGTCTCCAACTGGCTGAATGGCGCCGGCTCCGGCTTCTGGATCATGCTGGTTGGTGTCGCCGTGATCGTATTCATGCTGATTGGCTGGTTCGGCACGGTAATTAATGAAAGCACCGGGGGCCTTTACAACGATCAAGTCGATTACTCCTTCCGAATGGGAATGTTCTGGTTCATCTTTTCCGAAGTGATGTTCTTCGCCGCTTTCTTCGGCGCCCTGTACTATGCCCGCACCATGGCCGTACCGTGGCTCGGCGGTGACAGCAACAATTTCTTCACCAATAACATTCTCTGGGAAGGGTATGAGGCAACCTGGCCGACGAATGGTCCTGCCGGCGTAGGCGGAGATTTCGCGGTGATGGGGCCGTTCGGCCTGCCGCTTATCAACACCGTTATTCTTCTCACCAGTTCGGCAACGGTGACGATTGCACACCACGCACTGATCGCGGGACAGCGCGGAATCCTGAAGACATTCCTCGCGCTGACATTCATCCTGGGTTTTGTTTTCATATTCCTGCAGGCCGAGGAATACATCCACGCCTATGAGGCGATGAACCTGAAGCTGACCAGTGGCATTTACGGTTCAACATTTTTCATGCTGACCGGCTTTCACGGCATGCACGTGACGATTGGCGCGATCATGCTAACGATCATGTGGCTACGCGTGATGAAGGGACACTTCACTGCAACAAACCACTTCGCCTTCGAGGCGGTGGCATGGTACTGGCACTTCGTGGACGTCGTGTGGGTCGGCCTGTACGTATTTGTTTACTGGATGTAGGGCAGCGGTTTCTGGCGTTCGGGCCGTTGGTCGGCGCCGTGAGGCGAATATGTCCACCGCGTAACGCTTAAGGGCTTAACCAGCCGAGCGAATACGCGGCAACGAGGAAGATGATCAGGGTAATCGACAGCCCGACGCGAATCTTGAGGGACTGCAGCATGCGCGTCGATTCGGGCTTATCCCTGTCCTTGACAAGGAAGAATAGGCCGGAGAACAGGCTGACGACGACGGCGGCCAGCAGGATCAGGACGATGAATTTCACTAGTTACTCGATAGCCGGATTTCGCGCAGTATAACGTGAAGCCAGGCCTGCAAAAGTCAATAAGGCGCTGGCTTCCATACGCGCTCGGTGCTTTGCTGGTAATCCAGTTCGCCGGGCTGGGCGTCTGGCAAGTCAGTCGTGCGCTCGAAAAACGCGCCAGCCAGGAAGCTTTCGAGAAGCAGTCCGGGTTTACCCGTTTCGTCGACGGCATGCAGGTACGGCCCTACCAGCGACTGTCCGCGGAGGGCGAATTCGACGCCACGCACCAGTTCCTGCTCGATAACATTATCCTCAACAACCGTTACGGGCATTACGTGCTGACACCGCTGGCCTATTCCGACGATGCGCCACTGCTGATCGTGAACCGCGGCTGGATCGAGCGCTCGGGAGGGGGCGTGGATACATCGGCTATCGATGTGCCGGCCGACTACCGCGTGACCATTCGTGGCCGGGTCGGCTCTTTGCCGCGGGCAGGCTACCGTATGGGCGCGGCGATCGAGTCGCCGTCGACATGGCCTCAGCATGCTGTGTACCCGACACTGGATGAGCTGGCGGCATCTTTGGGACGTGAGGTGCAACCCTTCATCCTGCTGCTGGAGCCCGAGGAAGAACATGGCCTGCTGCGGCACTGGGTGCCCCAGGAAATGGGACCAGAACGTCATTATGCCTATGCGTTTCAGTGGTTTGCGATGGGCCTGGTACTGGCGGGCCTGCTGGCCTGGAATTACCGCAAACGAGGAATGCGGACTTGAGCGACCGACAACGGACCAGGGGGCGCCTGCAGTTCCTGCTGATTGCCGGCATCTTTTTTGGTCCCCTGCTGCTCGCCGCCTGGCTTTACTACAGTGGCGATGCGCTGCAGCCGGAATCAAGGGCCAACCACGGCATGCTGCTGGAGCCTATCGTCAGCCTCGTCGACGCCGTACCCGGTTCGCCGATTCATGACAGCCGCTCCTGGCGGCTGCTGTATGCAAATGACGGAGACTGCGGCGACCGTTGCCGCTCGTCGCTGCATACGCTGAGGCAGTCACGGCTCATGCTGGGCAAGGAAATGGACCGGGTGGAGCGGGTGTTCTTGCATGGCGAACACGCTCCCGATACCCTGTTTATTGCCGAAGAACACGGGGGGCTCATCACGCTGCAGGACGCAGCACTGAGGGTGGTCCTCGACAACAAGAAGCCCGAATCGCTGCCGGCAGGCGGCTTCTACCTGATCGACCCGCTCGGCAACCTGGTGCTTTATTTCGGCCCGGGCATCAATCCGAGGGACATGGTCGATGATATAAAGCGCCTGCTGAAATTGTCTCGGATCGGCTGAGAAAGGAAATATTTTGAGCACGAACATAGAAAGACTGACGGACTGGCGCGACTACTACGAGCTAACCAAACCTCGCGTGGTCATGCTTATCGTGTTTACGGCCGTGGTCGGGATGTTCCTCGCCGTACCCGGATGGCCTGGCGCATGGGCGCTGTTTTTCGGCACCATCGGCATCGGCATGGCCGCATCGGCCGCGGCGGTATTCAACCACGTGCTCGATGCCCGCATCGATATTCACATGCTGCGTACGCGGGGCCGGCCGCTGCCACAGGGCCGCGTCAGCGAGAGCAACGCGCTGATGTTCGCCTCGGCGATTTGCGTGCTGTCGATGATCGTATTGTGGTTTCTCGTAAACCCGCTCACTGCCGCCCTCACCTTTGCCTCACTGATCGGCTATGCCGTGGTCTACACCGTGTTCCTGAAACGAGCGACGCCACAAAATATAGTGATCGGCGGTGCCGCAGGCGCCGCACCGCCCGTGCTTGGCTGGACGGCCGTCACGGGAGAGATTACGAGCAGCGCGTTGCTGCTGTTCCTGATCGTCTTCGTCTGGACACCGCCGCATTTCTGGGCACTGGCCATTGCACGAAAGGAGGAATACGCAAAGGTCGGCATACCGATGCTGCCCGTGACGCACGGCGAAGCCTACACACGTCTGAGCATACTTTTATATACGATCCTGCTGGTGGTGATCACGGTCCTGCCGTATCTCACCGGCATGAGCGGCCTGATCTACCTCGGCACCGCGCTGGTCCTCGGGGCAATATTCCTGAACTACGCAATCCGCATGAAAATCGAAACGGACGACGCCGAATTGCCCATGCGCACCTTCAGGTTCTCTATCACCTATCTGGCCATCCTGTTCGCGGCGCTGCTCGTCGACCACCACTTCCTGCTGCAGCTAATTATTTAACTCGACCGGTTTCTCTGGGTGAGAACGAGCGCCACCCCGCCAAGGGTCGCTGCAGAGGCGACAATGAGGCGCAGCGTCACGGCTTCCGACAGCAAGAGCACCCCGCCCATGGCCGCAATGACGGGCACGGAGAGTTGCACCGTGGCAGCCCCGGTGCCAGTCAGTCCCTTTAGCGCCGCATACCAGATCGTGTAGCCGATTCCCGACGCGATAGCGCCGGAGGCGACCGCATAGGCGGCACCCGCAGCCGTCACCTCGAAGCCGGCGATGAATACGAGGTTCGTCACCACCACCAGCGGCACGGCATACAGGAAGTTGTGCGCGGTCGCTTCGGTCGGGTCTCCCGAGGATCGTCCGACGAGCGAATAGAAACCCCAGGAGATGCCGGCGATCGTCATCAGGGCGGCACCCAGCGGATCCGGCGCGGTCAGGCCCGGCGACACGAGATACACGAGACCCGCGATTGCGAGGACCAGACCGGCCCAGGATATGGCGGAGAAATGTTCTCCCGAGCGCAATGCCATGGTGAACATCGTCAGTTGCACGGCGCCGAACAGGATCAAGGCGCCCGTGCCCGCACTCAGCGACAGGTAGGCAAACGCGAAAAACACCATGTAGAGATACAGCGTCAGCGCGGAACGCCAGTCCGGTTTCGCGGTTACCGCCTTGCGTCTCAGGAGCAGGATGGCGCCGAGCATGACCGCCCCGGAGATCGTTCGGACCGTGGCGAAGCTGGCCGCGTCAATGAGCCCTGCACCCAGGGCAAGCCGGCACAGGACCGAATTCGCAGCAAAAGCCATCATGGCGGCCGCCGTCAATATGAGTGTGTTTGTTTTCATCAAAACCGCTGCTTTTCTGCAAGAATAGCAGGACACGTCCTTGCCGAAGGGGGTGACAGTAGCTATACACTCAGCGGTGCGATGACCGACCCACACCAAACCGAGGTTTTCGAACGCCTGGTGCGACCGCATTTCGACCGCCTTTACCGGCTGGCGTGGCGGCTCACCGGCACCAAGCCCGAAGCCGAAGACCTGTTCCAGGAGCTGCTGATCAAGGCATTCGGCAAGCTCGACGAACTCGTCAATATCGAGGAACCCGGCTCGTGGTTGTGCCGCGTGATGTACAACCAGTTCGTCGATCAACACCGCCGCTTTGCCCGTCAGCGCATGCACCTCGTCGACGAGGGGCATCTGCCGGGGCAGGGGCTTGCCGACCTGGCCGGCGATCTCGATCCGGTCGATGACCGGGAACGGCTGGAGAAATTCCGGCGGCTGGATGCGGCACTGCAGCAACTCAGTGAGGAACACCGCCTCGTCGTTCTGCTGCACGACACCGAGGGGTACAAGCTGGAGGAGATCGAGGGCATGACGGGGACCCCGGTTGGTACCATCAAGTCACGGCTCCACAGGGCCCGGGCGAGGTTACGTCAAATCCTGGAAAACGATGGAACCATTTCCTGATGACTGGCGTGTAATGGATCAGACAGGACAAATGCGATGAACAACAGAGACAACATGGAGGAGCAGGAACTCCTCGACTTGTTAAAGGATTACACGGTGCCGGAAGCTGAAGCAGGATTCTACGATCGGGCGCTCGTGCGTGCCGTACACAAGGGCTCGCGCCGTCAGCGCAATCGCTGGATACTGGCCGGCTTCGGCTCCGCGATCGCGGCGGGACTCGCGATCTGGGCAGTTACGGCGATGCTGATGACAACGCCGCAGCTGCCGGACGCAGCGCCCACGATACCCGGCGTGACCATCGCAATGGAACAGGAACACACCGTGCGGCTGGTATTCGCATCCGCCGAGGCGCTTGACTCGGCAACGTTGACGGTCTCGTTGCCCGAAGGCATCGAACTGGCCGGTTTCCCCGGGCAGCGCGAAATAACCTGGGAGACGAGCCTGCAGGAAGGCAAGAACCTGTTACCGCTGACGCTGATAGCACTGACGCCGGCCGGCGGCGAACTGCTGGCCCGCCTCGAACATGACGACCGCAACCGGACGTTCCGGTTACGGGTCGACGTATCCTGATTCACGGCTGGACTGGATGTCCAGGAAGAAATTGAGGGAGTAAAGCCATGAAGCATTTCAACGTATTTATAGCGGTCCTGGTGCTGACGTGTTTCGCGTTCCTGCCGGCCGCCGTGCGCGCCGACGATGACCTCGACGATCTCGACGTCATGATGGAAGTGCTCGATGACGACGGCGATCTCGATGACGACATTGACGAGATGATCGAGATGCGGGGCCCGGAAGACGACGAGGACGACTGGGACGAAGACGAGCCCGAGGATGACGATGAATCCGAGGACGAGTCAGAGCATGAAGAGGAACACGAGTCCGGCGAGGACGAAGACTTCGATGACGAAGATGGCGACGACGACGCCGAAGACTTCGATGACGGGCGGGACGACGATTTCGAGAGTGACGAAGAAATCGACGATGTCGACGAGATCGATGACGATGAGCACGATCACGAGGAAGGCGAAGACATCGAGGAAGACGAGTACGACGAAGAAGAGGACGACATGGAGGGCGATGAAGAAGAGCCCGAAGACGACACCGGCTTTGAAGAGGATGGCGTCGAGGACGACATGGAAGATGACCTCGGTGACGATGACGGAAGCGAGGAAGGTGACGACCCAACGGACGATTGATGTCACGCTGAAAAGCCTCCCGCCTGACGTAAATCAGGCGCAATCCGCAGCAATCCCCCTGGGTGGTGACCACCCAGGGGGATTTTCTTGCACTACGTCATAGTTTTCGTGGCGAATATGGGGCATTTTGGCGATCTGACATAACGCGATACGGAAACTCAGCGAATTACCGCCGCACTCAATAAACCTGGAATCGGCATGCCGGCGCGAACCATAGCCGTCGCAGTCGCCCTGATGTGCCTGCTCACGAGCGGCACCGCGGCCGCAATGAGCGCCGAGGATCTATTCAAAGATGGCAACCGGCTGTTTCGTGACGACCTCTACTGGGCTGCGCTGTTGCGCTACGGGCAGGCCACCGAAGCAGGGATGGACACCCCACTGCTGCACTACAACACCGGCGTTGCGCATTACAAAGCGGGTCAGCACATCCGGGCCCGTGAGTCGCTGCAGAAAGCGACTCGCTCCCCATCGCTGCGGCAGCTCGCACATTACAACCTCGGCCTGAATGCCTACGCGTTAGGCGATAACGACGAGGCGCTGGGCTGGTTCCGCTACGCCCGCGACCAGGGCACCAGCGAGGAATTATCGGGCCTCGCCCGCACCGCGATCGCGCGCATCCGGCGCGGCGAACGCGCTGAAGACCCCGTCTACCAGCAGCGCGTGGCAGAGCAAAAAGAACGGGATATTTTCGACTTCAGCTACTTCGCCAGTGTCGGCTACGGCAATGACACCAATGTTTTTCGCTCACCGTCCGAGCCATACATCGATTTCGCGAACCCGAACCTGCCGCTCATCGTGCCCGTGGCCCAGACCGGCAGCTATCTTCCTTACGACATGGGCGCGAAATACACAATCAATACCTACCGGTTCGAAGGGTTTTACGCAGCGTATCGCGCGTCCGGCGATTACTACCAGGACCGTAACCAGAGCGACGCGGACGAGTTCCGGCACGAGCTGCGTGTTGGCAACGAGTACGTCCGCAAGGAGGAGGGTCGCAAGCGCGAAGTCTTCAGCTCCTTCCGCTTCGCGCAGCGCGACGGTGTCTACTACGACCCCGACGACGGCCTGCCGCGGGCAGTCGGTGGCGTGGATATCGGCGATCGCATGAACTACACGCGCTATGGGCCGGATATCCGCTTCCGTCAGCGCCGGGGGAAACTCGCCCTCGGGTTGGTGGCCAAGGGCTACCTGTATGATTATGAGGATGTCGAGGTCGTGCCGTCGTACGACCACGAGTATTTTCTCTTCAGTCTTCACACGCAGTATTCGTTCACGAAAACGTCGCTCCTGCGCGTTACGGCGGAAAAATTCAGCCGACGGTACAGCGACCGCCCCTCCTTCGAGCCTGACGGCACCCAGCCGATCGGTAACCAGGGCGTTCGCTACGACTACATCGGGCTTTCACTGCTCGCGAGGCAACGCATAACCAGGAGCATGTGGGTCGGCTTCGAATACGAACGTGTCGATCGTGAGGACCGTTACGCCGGATATGGCAATTACGTCCGCGATCATTACGAGTTCGAGTTTCACTGGTCCCCGGGCGCGCGCTTCGACCTGGAGCTCTCCGGGTATTACCGCAACTACAACTACGAGAACGCATTCGCGTTCAACAACCCGTTGCTGCCTACCAAGACTCTCGAAACTGCCAGGGCGGACGCCACGCTCAGCTACCGGATAACGCCCCGGTTCAGCGTTGCGCTGGAAGGCCGTTTCGACGATTTCGTGTCGAACGACACGCGCATCCAGTACGAGCGCGGCCGCTACTCGCTGGGCTTCGTCTGGCGCCAGGACTAGTCGTTCCCGGCCGATCTTTGCCCCCCCAGACGCGGTTTTCTCGACGCCCGAATCCGTGCGCAATCCTGCTAAACTTGCGCGCTTCATGGACGTCACCCCGATTCTCGAATCCCTCAACGACGCGCAGCGGCAAGCCGTCACGGCCCCCGCAGAACCGACCCTGGTAATCGCCGGCGCCGGCAGCGGCAAGACGCGCGTGCTCGTACACCGGGCCGCGTGGCTGATCGATGTCGAGGGCGTGTCGCCACAGGGCTTGCTCGCCGTCACGTTTACCAACAAGGCGGCGGGGGAGATGCGCGGCCGTATCGAGGCGCTGCTCGACATGCCGGTCAGCCACCTGTGGATCGGCACGTTTCACGGCCTCGCTCATCGCCTGCTGCGGCGGCACTGGCAGGAAGCGAAGCTGCCGCAGAACTTCCAGATTATCGATTCGGACGACCAGCTGCGCCTGATCAAGCGCCTGTTGAAGAACCTCGAGATCGACGACAGCCGCTGGGTGCCCAAAGAGATCCAGTGGTTCATCAATGCGCAAAAGGATGAAGGCCTGCGGCCGCAGCATCTCGACGACGAGCGGGACCCGAACCGCAGGCAGATGATCGCGCTCTACGCGGCCTACGAGGAGATCTGTCAGCGCGGCGGGCTCGTGGATTTCGCGGAGCTTCTCTTGCGGGCGCACGAGCTATGGCGCGACAACCCCGACCTCCTGGCCCACTACCAGCGGCGCTTCCAGCACTTGCTCGTGGATGAGTTCCAGGACACCAATGCGATCCAGTATGCGTGGCTGCGGCTGCTCGCGGGCGATAATGCGGCCATCCCCTTCGTCGTCGGAGATGACGACCAGTCAATTTATCGCTGGCGCGGTGCGCGTGTCGAACATATACACCGCTTCCAACGTGACTTCCCGAGCGCGACGGTCGTGAAACTGGAGCAGAACTACCGTTCGACAGCCACCATCCTCAATGCTGCCAATGCCGTTATCGCCAACAACGCCGACCGCATGGGCAAGAACCTGTGGACCGAGGGCGCCGAGGGTGAACCGATAAGGCTTTATGCGGCTTACAACGAGCGCGATGAAGCCGACTTCGTCATCGGCCGGCTGCGCGACTGGATCGACCAGGGCAATGCTCGCGCCGATGCGGCGATCCTGTACCGCTCGAACGCCCAGTCCCGGGTACTCGAAGAAGGGCTCATCAACGCGGGCATCCCATACCGCGTCTACGGCGGACTGCGCTTCTTCGAGCGCGCCGAGATCAAGGATGCGCTCGCCTACCTGAGGCTTATCTCGCATCGCGAGGACGACGCATCTTTCGAGCGCATCGTAAACCGGCCGACACGCGGTATCGGCGCCCGCACGGTCGAGATCATGCGGGCTTATGCGCGGGCCAACAGCTGCACAATGTGGCGCGCCGCCGGAGCAGTGGCGAGCGATGAGCTTGCGGGCCGCGCAGCCAATGCGGTACTCGCTTTCATTAATCTCATCGAGCGCATGGCGCGCGAGACGACGGGGCTCGACCTGCAGGACAAGGTCGACCACGTGATCCATGCCAGTGGCCTCGTCGAGATGTTCCGCAACGACAAGGGCGAACGCGGCGAAACCAAGCTCGAAAACCTGATGGAGCTGGTAAGCGCTGCGAAGAGTTTCGAGCCGGATCCGGCCGGCGAGATGTCGCCTCTCGACGAATTCCTGTCGCACGCGGCCCTGGAGGCCGGCGAGGGCCAGGCCGAGGCCTGGGAAGACTGCGCGCAGCTGATGACGATGCACTCGGCCAAGGGACTCGAGTTTCCGCTGGTGTTCATGTGCGGCATGGAAGACGGGCTGTTCCCGCATCAACGCTCGATCGCAGACCCGAACGGCCTGGAGGAAGAAAGGCGCCTGTGCTACGTCGGCATCACGCGCGCGAAGCAGACCCTGTACGTGACTTACGCGGAGCAGCGTCGCCTTCACGGCATGGACAGTTTTTCCCAGCCATCGCGCTTCATTTCGGAGATCCCCGACGACTACGTCGAGGAGATCCGGCCGCGCGTGCAGGTATCACGGCCGGTTCGCGGGCCGCGCTCCGGGTCCGCGAATTCGCTGAGGAAGTCATCGGATGCCGAGATGGGCGTGCGGCTCGGCCAGCGCGTCCGCCACGGAAAATTCGGCGATGGCGTCATTCTCAATTACGAAGGGCAGGGCGCCCACGCCAGGGTCGAGGTCAATTTTGAGACGGCCGGCACAAAATGGCTGGTTCTTTCCTATGCGAATCTCGATCTGATGTAGACTTACCACACTGCAGCGACACTTCGTGTCGCCCTCTAAAGCCTGTCGACAATAATGAAGATTCTAATACTCGGTGCAGGTCAGGTTGGTTCTTCCGCCGCGTACCATCTGTCGCGCGAGGAGGCCAACGAGGTTACCGTCGTCGACGTGCGTCCCGAGGTCCTGCGCGAACTGCAGGACCGGCTGGATATCCGCACCGTCGTCGGCCACGCAGCCTACCCGGAGGTGCTCGACCGCGCCGGGGCCAACGATGCTGACATCGTCGTCGCCCTGACAGACATGGACGAGATCAACATGGTCGCCTGCCAGATCGCGTACACGCTGTTTCACACTCCGACCAAGATTGCCCGTATCCGCTCCGCCGAGTACATGAATACGAAACAGCTGTTCTCGCAGGATGCCATTCCCATCGACGTCGGCATCAGCCCGGAACAACTGGTGTGCGAGTACGTGGAGCAGTTGATCCTGTACCCGGGTGCGTCGCAGGTGCTCGATTTCGCCGGCGGACGCGTAAGGCTGGTCGGCGTGATCGCGGACCGCGACGGACTGCTCGTCGGGCAGCGCATCGCAACGCTCAAAGAGCACGTACCGAACACCGAAGGCCGCATCGCCGCCATTTACCGGCGCGGCAAGGCGATGCTCCCGGACGGCGAAACCGTTATCCAGGAAGGTGATGAAGTATTCTTCATCGCCGACCGCAAGGACATACGCGTCTTCATGAGCGAGATGCGGCGGCTGGAGGAACCGGTGCGCCGGGTTGTAATAGCCGGCGGCGGCAACATCGGTGTGCGCCTCGCGCTCGCGCTCGAACAGACCAACCAGGTCAAGATCATCGAACGCGATACAAGCCGGGCCAGGGCCATCTCCGAGCAGCTCAATCGCGCTATCGTGCTCGTCGGCGACGCGGCCGACGAGGAGCTGTTGCTCGAGGAAAACGTCGACAGCGTCGATGTGTTCTGTGCGATCACCGATTCCGAAGAAGCGAACATTCTTAGCTCGATGCTGGCGAAACGTCTCGGCGCTCACAAGGTGATGGCTCTGATCAACCGGGCTTCTTATGTCGACCTCGTAGAAGCGGGCAGTATAGACATAGCGATCTCGCCCCAGCAGGTCACGATCGGCTCACTGCTTGCACATGTACGCCGCGGTGACGTTGTCAAGGTTCATTCGCTGCGGCGAGGAGCCGCTGAGGCGATCGAGGCCATCGCGCACGGCACGGAGAAAGAGTCGCGCGTCGTGGGACGCAAGATCGAAGATGTCGAACTACCGAAGGGCACCGCTATCGTCGCGCTCGTCCGCGACGACAAGGTCATCATTGCACACCACGATACGGTCATCGAGACCGACGACCACGTCATTCTTTTCATGACCGATCGACGCAAGATAGAGCGCCTCGAGCAGCTGTTCCAGGTTGGCGTGTCGTTCGTCTAGGGACCTTGGCACGGGATGAACTGGACCGTCGTACAACGCATTCTCGGCCTGCTCCTGATGGTGTTCAGCATTACGATGCTGCCGCCGATCCTCGTCAGCATCTGGTACGCCGACCAGGCGTGGCTGTCCTTCATCGAGGGCTTTGCGCTGACCCTCGTGGCGGGCATTGTCTGCTGGCTTCCGGTGCGTCGCGAACGCAGGGAGCTGCGGCTACGTGACGGCTTCCTGGTGGTCGCTTCATTCTGGACCGTGCTCGGGACGTTCGGCGCGGCGCCGCTGTATTTCGATGACAGCCTGTCGTTGACGGTGACGGATGCGATATTCGAGTCGATATCCGGGCTGACCACCACGGGGGCGACGGTTCTCACCGGCCTGGACGAGCTACCGCGCTCCATACTCTATTATCGGCAACAGCTGCAATGGCTCGGCGGCATGGGCATCATCGTCCTCGCCGTCGCGGTGCTGCCCATGCTGGGTGTCGGCGGTATGCAGCTGTACCGCGCCGAGACGCCGGGTCCGGTCAAGGACACCAAGCTGACGCCACGCATTACCGAGACCGCCAAAGCGTTGTGGTACGTCTATCTCGGTTTTACGATCAGCTGTCTGGCTGGCTACATGTTGGCGGGCATGAGCGGATTCGACGCCCTGTGCCACGCCTTCTCCACGGTCGCCATCGGCGGTTTCTCCACACACGATCTCAGCATCGGCTATTTCGACAGCAATGCGATCAGTCTCGTCGCGGTCGTTTTCATGTTCTTCGCCGGCATCAACTTTTCGCTGCATTTTTTCGCGTGGCGGTACGTTTCCGTCAAGCACTACACGCAGGATCCCGAGTGCCGTGCCTACGCGTTCGTATTGACGGTTATCTCGGTTATGGTGATCTCGGCGCTGGTGTACTTCAACACGTTTGCCACCGCGAGCGACGCCATCGTCAACGGGCTGTTTCAGGCCGTGTCCATCGCGACGACGACGGGCTTCACGACGTCCGATTTCTCCATGTGGCCCACGGCTATTCCCGTGCTGCTCGTATTCGCGAGTTTCATCGGTGGCTCGGCCGGATCGACTGCGGGAGGGATCAAGGTCATTCGCTGGTTGCTGGTCTACAAGCAGGGCGTCCGTGAGATCGTGCGCCTCGTCCATCCTTCGGCCGAGATCCCCGTCAAGCTCGGCAACAAGGCCGTGCCGTACCGGGTGGTCGACGCGGTCTGGGGGTTCTTTTCGATCTACGTCATCGTGTTCGCCGGAATGATGCTTGCCATGATGGCTACGGGTCTCGACCAGGTAACCGCTTTTTCCGCCGTTGCCGCCACGCTCAATAATCTCGGTCCCGGGCTCGGCGATGTATCGAATGGCTTCATGTCGCTGAGCGACGTAGCCAAGTGGATAGCGATCGCCGGCATGTTGCTCGGGCGTCTGGAGATCTTCACATTGCTGGTACTGTTCACGCCGACATTCTGGCGGCGCTGAACCTTGAAAGAACCGCCGGCCGACAACCGCGACCTGACGGTCCTCGACCGGATCAGCATCCTGTCCGGGCGACTCACCGCGTGGCTGACGCTCATCATGGTGGTCGTGACCTTCGTCGTTGTCGTCATGCGTTACGTCTTCGACGCGGGCGCGATCTGGCTGCAGGAATCGGTGGTCTGGATGCACGCCGTCGTGTTCATGGTGGGGGCTGCGTACACGTTGCAGCAAGACGAACACGTGCGCGTCGATATCTTCTATCGCAGCATGAGTAAACGCCGCCGCGCCTGGGTCGACCTTTTCGGCACGCTGTTGTTCCTGCTCCCTCTCTGTGCGTTTCTCGGCTACAAGGCCTGGGATTTCGTCGCAGTGTCCTGGCAACTCGGTGAGTCTTCACGGGAACCCGGCGGCATGCCGTATCCGTTTCTGCCGATCCTCAAGTCGGTATTGTTGTTGATGCCCCTGCTGCTCGCGCTGCAGGGTGTTGCGATGCTGGGGCGTGCCCTGAGCACCCTCCGGGAGCGTCGCTGATGGAGTGGGTGGCGCTACTGCTTTTCGCGACGGTGATCGTGGTCCTGCTCGCGGGTTTTCCGGTCGCCTTCACGCTTGGCGGCACGGCACTGCTCTTCGCCGCAGCAGGCACCGTTACGGGCACCTTTAACGACGCCCTGTTGTCCAGTCTGCCAAACCGGGTTTTCGGCATCATGGCCAACGAGACGCTCGTTGCCGTGCCTTTGTTCGTGTTCATGGGCGTCACGCTCGAGAGAGCCCGGATTGCCGAGGACTTGCTCGACACGCTCAGCCGGCTTTTCGGTGCCCTGCGCGGCGGCCTCGGCATCTCGGTGACCCTGGTCGGCATGCTGCTTGCCGCCAGCACCGGCATCGTAGGCGCTACGGTGGTTACGATGGGCCTGTTGTCGCTACCGACGATGCTGCGCCGCGGCTACTCGCCGGAGGTCGCAACCGGCACGATTTGCGCGTCCGGCACCCTGGGTCAAATCATCCCGCCGTCGATCATCCTGGTAATGCTCGGAGACGTCATGTCGAGTGCGTACCAGCAGGCGCAGCTGGAGATGGGCATCTTCTCGCCGAAGACCGTGTCGGTGGGCGACCTGTTTGCCGGCGCGCTGATTCCGGGGCTGTTGCTCGTGGTCCTCTATATTCTCTACCTCGTCGCAGCCGCGTTCTTCAGACCCGCGCTGATGCCGGCCTACGAACGGAGCGAGGACGACGTCGTTTCATTCGTGCAGATCCTGCGTGCTCTGTTACCGCCGCTGCTGCTGATATTCGCAGTACTCGGCTCGATCCTCGCAGGCATCGCTACCCCGACGGAGGCGGCGGGCGTCGGCGGCATGGGTGCGCTTCTCCTGGCGCTGTCGCGGCGCGAGATAAGCCTGGCGCGCCTCAGGGACGTCATGCAGGCAACCCTGAAGATCAGCAGCATGGTGTTCCTGATTCTGATCGGCGCATCGGTCTTTTCGCTCGTATTCCGGGGCTTCGGCGGCGACGACGGCGTGCACGCCATTCTCGAATCGCTTCCTGGCGGCGTCGTTGGCGCTGTCATTCTCGTGATGCTGGTGATGTTCCTGCTCGGCTTTGTACTCGACTTCATCGAGATCACGTTCGTTGTCGTCCCGATCGTCGGTCCCGTGTTGCTGGCAATGGGGCTCGATCCCGTTTGGCTCGGCGTGATGATCGCGATCAACCTGCAGACATCCTTCCTGACGCCGCCCTTCGGGTTTGCGTTGTTCTATTTGCGCGGTGTGGCGCCACCGTCCGTGACTACGCAGCAGATCTATCGCGGCGTCATACCGTTCGTGGCTATACAGCTGGGCGCGCTGCTCCTGCTCGCTCTCTTCCCGGAGCTCGTGACCTGGCTGCCGGGCAAGATCTACGGCAACTAGTTACAGCCGCGTTGCGAGGAATGCCTGCTCCGTGATCCGCTGGTTCGGGATCGATTGTGCGAGGAACGACGACCACGACTTGTAGATCTTCGCGGCCATCGGATCGTCGGCGGCCATCTCCTCCACTATTTCCTGCGTGATCGACTTCAGGTACTGAAGCACGTCGTCCGGGAACCGGCGCAGTTCGACGTTCGGATCCTTCATCAACTGTTCCAGCGCCACCGCATTGCCGTGCGTGTATTCGGACTGCATGTCCGTGGTGATTGCCTGGCAGGAAATTTCGATAATTGACTGCAGGTCCGGGGGCAGGGAGTCCCATGCCTGCCTGTTGACATAGGCCTGCAGCGCGGGCGCGGGCTCCTGCCAGCCGGGGTAGTAGTAATACCTGGCAACGGTATGGAAACCGTTGGTAATGTCATTGTAGGGGCCCACCCATTCTGTCGCATCAATAGCGCCGGTCTGCAGGGAGGTGAAAATTTCCGACACCGGCAGCGTAACCGGGGTCCCGCCGGCGCGGCGGAACACTTCGCCACCGAGGCCGGGAATGCGCATCTTGAGGCCCTTCAGGTCCCCGATCGAATTGATCTCCTTGTTGAACCAGCCGCCCATCTGCACGCCGGTGTTGCCGCAGGGAAACGGTACGAGGTTGAGCGGTTCGTACAGCTCGCGCCAGAGTTTCAGCCCATCGCCGTAATACAGCCACGCGTTCATCTCCATGAACGTCATGCCGAAGGGAATCGCCGTCATGAACTGCGCTGCCGGCACCTTGCCCTTGTGGTAATACGCCGCGTCGTGCCCCATCTCGACGATACCTCGACTGGCGGCATCGAATGCCTCGAAGGCCGGCACGAGTTCGCCGGCCGCGTAGACCTTGAGTTTCAGCCGCCCGCCTGACGCAGCTTCGATTCTGTTCGCGAGGTTGTTCACCGCGATGCCGAGACCGGGGTATTTGGGTGGCCATGAAGTCGCTATGGACCATTCGAAGGCTTCACTGGAGCACGGCGCCTGCGCCGCGCTGCCGTCTTCCTGCTTCGAGCAGGCCGCCAGGCCGGCCGCAGCCGCCAGGCTGCCCACAAATTGTCGTCTTTTCATCGGTCTTACCGCGCGGAAGGCTGATTCAGCGGCTAGTGTATGCGGGGACTATCAACGACGCCACTACACCGCCATTATCCGGAACGGGGTCTGTTTGCAATAAAAGCCCACGATGGTCTCAGATAATCCTTTTTTTATGAACCACTATCCCACTTTTGTTCTATTGTCTTTTTGGTGGGATTTAATATCTGTTTCGTGGTTTTTTGGGCGAAAAAGTGGGCCCCGGACTATCGCCCGGGGCCCGTCCTTCCCTGGCCCTGCCGGTGGTGTGGGACACCGGGTCGCCATCCATGGCGGCCCGACACGCGTAGCACGGCGGAGCGCCGGGGTCCGCTTGCCCGCCGGCCGGTGCCGACAATGTCGCACGGGTTTTTGAGGGCTATGGCCTTTGTTACTGGTTGATGCATTAATAAAGGGGCCGGGTGGCAAAAACTGTCGGGACAGCGCACAAATGATCGGTCTGTTACAACGCGTCACTAATGCCAGGGTCGAGGTCGACGGCGACACGGTCGGCGAAATCGGCCGTGGCCTGCTGGTGCTGGTGGCCGTACACCGCGACGACAGCGAACGCGACGTGGCCCGCCTGGCGGAACGAATGCTGTCCTACAGGGTCTTTCCGGATGACGAGGGACGCATGAACCGCAGCGTCGTCGTCGAGGGCGGCGGCTTGTTGCTCGTGCCACAGTTCACGCTGGCGGCCAACACGAAGAAAGGCACGCGGGCCAGCTTTACCAGGGCCGCGGCGCCCGAAAAGGGCGAAGCGTATTTTCGGCAGCTGGTCCGCATCTGCCGTGACACGCTACCTGCGGTCGAGACCGGGCGCTTCGGCGCGAATATGCAGGTGACCCTGACAAATGACGGTCCGGTTACGTTCTGGCTCGAGAGCTGAGCGTTACCAATACGTGATATTCGTTCGGTTTTATTGCCATTTCATCGGTATCATGAACATAATGCGCGCCCGGTTTTAGCCGGGCTTTTGAGAGGATCAGGGGCTCTGCCCCGGGAGTATCGGATGTTTGCCAACATTAGCTGGCCGCAGCTGTTGATCATCCTGGTTATCGTGCTTGCCGTTTTCGGTACGAAGCGCCTGCGTACCCTGGGTTCCGACCTGGGCAGTGCGGTCAAAGGGTTTCGCGGCGCGATGAAAGACGCGGAAGAAGAAAAAGATCAGCTTCGCGATGATTCACAGGAAGACGCCAACTTTGAAAACACGCCGGTTGACGAGCCCCGTAAAGAAACCTGATTGACCCCGCCCCATGTCCGGCATCGGTTTCTTCGAACTCGTGATTTTGTTCATGATCGGGCTTGTCGTGCTCGGTCCCCAGCGCCTGCCCAAGGTTGCTAATCAACTCGGCACGTGGATCGGCCAGGCGCGCCGCATGACCCGCGTCATGAAGCGCCAGCTCGAAGACGAGCTGGATCTCGACGACAACTTCAAAAACCTGAAAACGCTCGGCGACGAGCTCAAAGACGACCTCACGATCGGGCCAGCGGCAGCGCACGTCCCGCACGATGACGATACGTATTCCCCGCTGCACGATAAGGACCCGGGTCCCTCGGTGGCAGGCGTGAAAGTCGAGGAAGACGTTGCGCCCATCGAGCCCGAGGCAATGCCGGATGACGAGGGGGACGCTGAAGAACAGGCGAAAGAGAAGCCGGCGTGAGCGACGAAACCACGAACAAGGACAAACAGCAGCAAGACGACGATCTCGCCGAGGGCACGCTGTTATCGCACCTCGTCGAATTGCGTTCGCGGCTGATCAGGATCTCCATCGCGGTCATAGGCGTGTTCGTTATCCTGCTGCCGTTTTCTCAAAAGATCTTCGTGGTCGTATCCAGGCCACTCGTCGAGGTCCTCCCGGGGCAGAAGATGATCGCGACAGCCGTGGCTTCGCCACTGCTGACGCCGTTCAAACTCACGTTTTTCGTTGCGCTGTTCGTGGCAATGCCCGTCGTCCTCTACCAGGTGTGGGCTTTCGTGGCGCCGGGCCTTTACAGGAAAGAAAAGCGTTTCGCGTTCCCGCTGCTCGGCTCCAGCATCATCCTGTTCTATGCCGGTATCGCGTTTGCGTATTTCGTCGTATTCGAACTCGTGTTCGGTTTTTTCGCGTCTGTCACCCCGCAGAGCGTGGAGATGATGACCGACATCGCGGCCTACCTCGACTTCATCACAAAGATCTTTCTCGCCTTCGGCCTCGCCTTCGAAGTTCCCATCGCCACGGTGCTGGTCGTCTGGACCGGGCTGACGACGCCCCAGAAACTGGGCAAGGCGCGGCCGTATGTGTTCCTGATGGCTTTCGTCGTCGGCATGTTCCTGACTCCGCCGGACATAATCAGCCAGACGTTGCTCGCCGTACCTGTCTACCTGCTGTACGAGCTCGGCATCGTCATGTCGCGACTGTTCACGACCAGGCGTAAAGAGAGTGAAGACGAAGCGATCGCGACGGACAACTGACGAAGAGGCCAACGCCAAACCTCTGCAACGTACCCGGCAGATAGAAATTCACTGAAATACACCGCAGAAAGGCGGTCACAACAGCCATGGCGGGCAAGTGGCATTACGAGACTGATTTGTGTAACTTGCCTAACCCGTCAGAACACCAAAGTTCAAGCGCGGCAGGCGCTGGACCATAAACAACACTTTGCCGCCCTGCACGGATACGGGCGGCCCCGAGGACAGTCACCCAATGACAACATCGACGCCACCAGCGACCGGAGACGACGTATTCGGTCATCCGCGGGGACTCATGACCCTGTTCTTCACCGAGCTTTGGGAACGCTTCGGCTATTACGGCATGCGCGCACTGCTGATTCTGTACATGACGGACGCAGCACGCGGCGGGCTCGGCATGGATGCCGAGATCAGTGGCGCTATCTATGGTTTGTTCACCTTCGGCGTATACGCGCTTGCGCTGCCGGGGGGCTGGATAGCGGACCGCGTATTGGGCCAGCGCCGGGCGGTATTTGTCGGGGGCGTCATTATTGCGGCCGGTTATTATTCACTCGGGCTACCCTTGATTCTGCCCGGTTCGGAGATCTGGTCGTTTTACCTGGGCCTTTTGCTGGTCGTCCTGGGTACCGGTCTCCTGAAACCCAATGTCAGTGCTATTGTCGGCGGACTGTATACAAACGACACGCCGGCGCGTCGTGATGCCGGTTTCTCAATCTTTTACATGGGCATCAACCTCGGCGCGTTCCTGGGCCCGCTGATTTGCGGCTGGTTCGCGGAAAGGGTCGACTGGCACCTGGGTTTCAGCCTGGCGGGCGTCGGCATGACCCTGGGCCTGATCCAGTATGCGCGCGGCGCGCATTACCTGCGAGGGGCAGGAGAGCTGGTCGAAGAAGCCGCCGCGCCCGTTAGAGTCGCCGCGGCACGGCGGCAGCTCGGCATCGGATTGCTCGCTGCCGTAGTGCTCGCTGCAGGTATCGTGGGCCTCGCCGCGACAGGCGTGATGAACCTTACGGTATACGGCTTCGCACAAGCGACCGGCGCAATAGTCGTCGTCGTGGCCATAATCTATTTCGCGGCCGTGATCGCCTTCGGCTGCCACGGCTCCGTGGAGCGGCAGCGTGTCTTCGTGATATTCCTGCTCTTTCTCGGGGCAGCCATGTTCTGGTCGGGGTTCGAGCAAGCCGGCTCATCAATGAACATTTATGCACGCGACCTCACCGACCGCCTGCTCTGGGGCTGGGAAGTGCCGACGAGCTGGCTACAGTCCGTAAACCCTGTCTTTATCATCCTGCTGGCACCGGTCATCGGTCTGCTCTGGGTTCGACTCGGCTCCCGGAATCCGTCCATCCCCATGAAGTTCGGCCTGGGGCTGTTCTTGTTGGGGGTCGGCTTCCTGGTCCTGGCCTGGGGCGCGTTCTACGTTCCGGAGAACGCAGCAGCAAGTCCGGCTGTCGGCGTCAGCATGACATGGCTCGTGGTGACCTACTTCTTTCATACCGTCGGTGAACTGGGGCTAAGCCCGGTGGGTCTGAGCAGCGTCACCAAGCTTTCCCCGCATCGTCTCGTGGGCCAGATGATGGGCACCTGGTTCATGGGCGCCGCACTCGGCAATCTCGTGGCCGGACTCATAGCGAGTCGTATAGAAAGCCTGCCGCCCCAGCAGTTGTTTACGGTCGTAGCAAGCATTGCCGTGGGTGCGGGTTTCCTTTTCGTCCTGTTCTCGCCGCTCATCAACCGTATGACGCACGGGGTCAAGTAGAAGATTAGAGGGGTTATGACCCCCGTTTTCGAGGGGGTGCGCGAACCGCGATTAACCCAGGTAGGAAAACGGGGGACAACCATGTCAGAGCAACAACAGGATCAGGCGGCAAAGACCGACCTGACCACACGCATACTGCGTAACGTCGAGCGGGTCGGCAATGCACTACCCGATCCCGCCGTACTGTTTATCGCATTGTTGTTTGTCGTCTGGATCATGTCCTGGCTGCTTTCGTATGTGACATTCGACGTGTTCCACCCGGCGACCGGTGACCGCATCCTGATCATCAACCAGTTGTCCGGCGAGTCTTTCGTTCAGTTCATGTCGACAATGGTCACGAGATTCGTCACCTTCGGTCCGATAGGTGTCGTTCTCGTTGCAATGCTCGGCATCGGCGTCGCCGAGCACGCGGGTTTCATCGACACGTCGATTCGTGCGCTGCTCAATGTCACTGCCAAGTGGCTGCTGACACCGATGGTCATCATCGTCGGCATCGTCAGTCACGCTGCAGTAGATGCCGGATACGTCCTGGTTATTCCGCTGGGCGGCGTCATCTTCTATGCCGCTGGTCGACACCCGCTCGCTGGCATAGCCGCCGCATTCGCCGGCGTATCGGGGGGCTTCTCCGCAAATTTTGTACCGTCCTCACTCGACCCGCTGCTACAGGGCCTCACCCAGGAAGGCGCGCGGTTGCTCGACCCCGACATTGCGGTTAACACGCTCAACAACTATTTCTTTACGACCGCATCCTCGATACTCATCGTCGCGCTCGGTTGGTGGCTGACTGACCGGGTTGTCGAGCCCCGACTGCAGGGCGTCGAGATTGACGGTGACGCCGACGACCTGCCCGAGATGCACGAACTGCAGGATAATGAGCGCAAAGGTTTGCGATGGTCACTGACAGCAATGGTCCTCGGCCTCGTGATCCTGTTCATCAGCGTGTATCCCGACGATTCGGCCTGGCGCGATGCCGAGGGGGGCATTGCAACGAACAATGCGCCGATTATGAAGTCGATTGTGTCACTGATATTTTTCCTGTTCATCATCCCGGGAATTATCTACGGCAAAGTGTCCGGGTCGATGCGCGGAACCAGGGACATGATCGAGGGCATGACCAAGGCAATGCACAACATGGCCTACTACATCGTGATCATGTTCTTCATCGCACAGTTCGTCATCGCGTTCAGTGTCTCGAACCTCGGCACACTGCTGGCGATTTCGGGCGCGGAATTATTGAAAGCGATGGGGCTACCCACGGCCATCATGATCGTCGGCATCGTCTTACTGACGGCGTTCGTGAATATTTTCGTCGGCTCCGCGAGCGGAAAGTGGGGGCTGCTCGCGCCCATCTTTGTACCCATGCTGATGACGCTTGGGATATCTCCGGACCTGACCCAGGCGGCTTACCGCGTTGGTGACTCCAGTACGAACATCATTACGCCACTCATGCCCTATTTCCCGCTGGTCGTCATCTATTGCCAGCGATACGTCAAGAACACGGGAATCGGGACGCTTGCGGCAATGATGCTACCCTATTCCGTCTGGTTCCTGATTTGCTGGACGGTGTTCCTGCTGGTTTACTACGCCATCGGCCTGCCGCTGGGTTTCGCTTCCAGCTACACCTATCCCTGAGGACGCGCAATGGCCATGCCGGACTTCGAGAAACTCGGCAGCTTCTATCTCGGCAAGCGTCACGACGCGGACTCGGACGCACTCACGGACGAGCTCGTCCTGTACGACTCGAAGGACCTTACGACCCACGCCGTGATTATCGGCATGACGGGTTCCGGCAAGACAGGACTCGGCATAGGCCTGCTGGAAGAGGCTGCCCTGGATCACATCCCGGTCATCGCCATCGATCCCAAGGGCGACATGGGTAACCTGCTGCTGACGTTCCCGAAGCTGGCGCCCACCGATTTCCGCCCATGGGTAAACCCGCGCAGCGCCAGCGACCAGGGACAAACCGTCGACGACTACGCCGCGGCTCAAGCAGCCTTGTGGAAGAAGGGCCTCGGCAAGTGGGGCCAGTCGGGCAAGCGCATCGCCCAGCTGCGCAACAACGTCGACATGGCCATCTACACGCCGGGCAGCAATGCCGGGCTCCCCGTTTCCGTACTGAAATCATTTTCAGCGCCTGAAGCGGCGCTCATGGATGACCTCGACCTGTACCGCGAGCGCGTGCAGGCAACAGCGACCGGCATCCTGACGCTGCTCGGCATTAATGCCGACCCGGTCGCCAGCCGCGAGCACATACTCATCTCCCGCCTGCTGGATGCCGCGTGGCAGGAAGGCGGGGAACTGGACATAGCGGCGCTGATCGCCGCGATCCAGAACCCGCCGTTTACCACGATCGGCGTCATGAGCCTCGATGCCTTTTTCCCGGAGAAGGACCGCTTCGCGCTCGCGATGCGGCTCAACAACCTGCTGGCGGCACCCGGCTTCGAAGCCTGGATGCAGGGCGAACCACTGAGCGCGAAAAACCTGCTCTACACCGCCGAAGGCAAGCCGCGCATTTCGGTCATGTCCATTGCACACCTGGACGACGCGTCGCGGATGTTCTTCGTGTCGATGCTGCTGAACGAGATCATCGCCTGGATGCGGGCGCAGCAGGGCACCTCCAGCCTGCGCGCGATCCTGTACATGGACGAGATATTCGGCTTCATGCCGCCGGTTGCCAATCCGCCATCCAAGTTGCTGTTCCTGACCTTGCTGAAACAAGCACGCGCGTATGGCCTCGGGCTGGTGCTCGCGACGCAGAACCCGGTCGATCTCGATTACAAGGGCCTGTCAAACACCGGCACCTGGTTCATCGGGCGGCTGCAGACGGAGCGCGACAAGGCCAGGGTTATGGAAGGTCTCGAAGGCGCAAGCCAGGGCGACTTCGACAAGCAGGCGATGGAGCGAACGCTTGCCGGCCTCGGCAAACGCCGCTTCCTGCTGCACAACGTGCACGAGGACGCGCCCGTCGTGTTCGGGACCCGCTGGGTCATGTCCTACCTCGCAGGCCCGATGACCCGGGACCATATTCGCACGCTCATGGGCGATGCGCAGAAGGCTGCTGCCACGAGCCCGGCAGGGGCCGCGAAACCGAAACAGAAGGGCAGCTCGGACGCGCCCGCGCTGCCGCCCGCTATCGACCAATACTTCGTGCCGGGAGGGGCGGAGGATGTGACCTATTTTCCGCGCCTGGTCGGTGGCGCCAGCCTTGTCTTTTCGAACGCGCGTTACCGGGTCGAAGACGAGCGCAGCGCACTGTACACCGTCGAGATCGAAGATGGTCCCGTGGCTATCGACTGGGACAACGCCGAGCCGCTGGACATGGCGGTCGAAGCGCTGAGTGAGGCCGCCGTTCCCGGCGCCTCGTTCGCTGAGCTCCCCGGGGCGGCCGCTATCGCGAAGCGGTACACGGCGTGGCAGCGCGAGTTCAAGGGCTGGGTTCGCCGGAACGAGACAATCATCCTCTACAGGAACAAACGTTTCCGGCTGACCTCTGTGCCCGGCGAATCAGAGGGCGACTTTCGCGTCCGCCTGCAGGAGCTGGCCAGCGAGAAACGCGACCAGGCAATCGCGAAACTACGCAAGCGCTATGCAGGCAAGGCAACGACGCTCGAGAATCGCCTGATGCGGGCACAACAGGCAATCGCGCGCGAGCAGCAGCAGGTGAGTAAAAAGACGCTGGACACGGCCGTCTCAATCGGCACCGCAATCCTGGGTGCCGTGCTCGGACGGAAGCGGCTCTCGACAACGTCGGCGAGCCGCGTCGGCACCGCGATCAAGACGGCCGGCAGCGCGCGCAAGGAAGCGGCCGACGTGGCCCGCGCCAAACAGACGGCGGAAAAGGTCCGCGCTGATCTCGAGGCGCTCAACCAACGGCTCGAAAAGGAAGTCGATGCGCTCGATACTGGCTTCGATGCACAGGCCGAGGACCTGGAAGAGATCGTCGTTCGCGCGAAAACGACAGACGTTCATGTACCGGTACTCGCGCTCGCGTGGATGCCGTATTCACCCGACTCCAAGGGCCGGCTCAGGCCCGCCTGGACCTGATCTCTGTCAAACCACGAAAAACGTCAGGCGAGTGCGAGACATGGCGAAGACGGCCGAGAAAGCGCAGTGTACACGGGAGTACATGAGCATTTTGCGGCCGGCTTCAACGCCGTATCGTGCCGCCTGACGCTTTTCGGCTAGCTAGTCGCCGATGCAGGCGCCGGCATAGGCCTTGATGACGCCCGCGTTTTCGAGCTGGCACTCGTTATCGTAGGTAACGCCGTCGAGCCCGCACACCGGCAGGTAAACCCGCGGACAGTTGCGCCCCTGTTCCTCACACATGCCGGCATAGTCGATGCGGGTTCCGCGCCGCTCCGCATAGCAGGCATTGGCGTAGGTCAGATCGTCCGAACCACACACGGGAACGAACAGGTTCGGACACGGGCGCTGGTTGCAGATGCCGACGGTATAGCTCGTAATTCCGGCCGTGTCGGCGAAGCAGGCGTTTTCGTAAGTCACACCGTCGTTGCCGCAGACGGGCGCGAATACCTGCGGGCAGTTATTGATGTCACACGCGCTTGCGCGCTGCACCGGCACGCGGTCCACGTTTGCTTCGCAGCGGTTCAGGTAGGTGCGACCGTTCATGCCACAGACCGGATCCGGGGCGCCCGGACAACCGCTCGGCGCACAGGCGCCGAGGCCGGCGATTTCGACGCGGGATTTCGCCGCAAAACACTCGTTGATGTAGGTGTTTCCGTCGATGCCGCAGACCGGATCGTAATCTTCGCTGCACTCCCCCGGGGTCGCGAGAGATTCGTCTTCGTCTGATTCTTCCTCGACGACGTCCTGTTCGTCGGCGGCCGTATCCGAACCGTCGCTTTCGCCCGCTTCCTCACCCGCGTTCTCGCCGTTGGTCGCGGCGGGACATTCGCCTTCGGCAACGATTTCGGCGCCCGCCACGTTGGCGACGCACTCATTGCTGTAGGTTTTGCCGTCGGCTCCGCAAACCGGCGTGTAATCCATCGTGCAGGCCACCTCATTGGCTTGCGCAAGTAACAATGGACCGTCGGCGGCAATGACAGGCAATGCCAGCAGGCTCGCGACGATACAAGCAACAACTTTGTTCATCATCAGGGAAAGTCTATCAGTTCACGAAGCGGTACCAGCTGTATGCCTTCTTCGACAAGGCTCGGGATCGCCCGTTCCAGGAACGCCAGCGTCTCGGGGTAAGGGTGTCCGATGCCCACCGCGAGTCCGCGCTCCCGCGCCAGCGCCTTGAGGCGCTCGAACTCCTGCGCGACCTTTTCGGGCGCCGGATCCGAATCCAGGAACACGTCCCGCTTGATCGCCGGCACGCCTCGCTCCGATGCGATCTGCAGCGCGACGCTGCGATGCGTGGTGTAGCTGTCGACGAAGTAGAGCCCGCCGGCCCGGAGAATTTCCTCCATCAGCCAGCTCATGTGGCCCGGGTGCTGCGTGAGCAGGCTACCGCGATGGCTGTTGACGCCCACGGCGAAAGGCACGGATTCCATCGCAATCGTGAAGGTCTGGGCGAAGCCCTCGCGAGTCGTATCGAGGGTAATCGAGCCCGGTTCTGCCGCGCCGTGATGATCGACGGACTGCAGCGGCAGGTGCAGGAGTACTTCCTTGCCGCGCTCCCAGGCGGCCTGCGCCAGCTGCGCCGCCCTTGGCGTGCCGGGCAGGATCGCGCAGACCACCGGACCGGGCAACGCTACGGCACGGTGCCCCGCCGCCATCTGGTAGCCGAGATCATCGATGATGATTGCGATGCGCGGCACGGACTGCGCGAAACTCTGCGACGCGAGCAACAGAAGGATCGCGGCGGCGCGGAATTGCGCAAACGTCATTGAGCGTTGCTGTGCATCACATCGCCGCGCTGCAGGCGATTCAGCGCTTCGAGCAACTGTGCGTCCTGCTCGCGATCAACAAAACCGCTCAGGCTCATGTCCGGATAACCCGGCGTGCCCTCGACATACACGTCCGGCGTAATGCCGGTTTCGTGGATGGAGTCGCCTGACGGCGTGTAGTAACGCGATGTCGTCAGCTTGAGCGCCCGGCCCTGGGACAGGGGCATGACCGTCTGTACCAGCCCCTTGCCGAACGTGCCGGTTCCGACGACGATCGCGCGGCCGTGGTCCTGCAGGGCGCCAGCCACGATTTCCGAGGCGGACGCGGAACCCTCGTTCACCAGCACCACCAGTTCGGCGCCATCGAGTACGTCGCCGCGATGTGCCGATCGCGTGAAACGGGCGTCGTTCGTGCGGCCGTCAGCCAACACGATGACGCCCGAATCGAGAAACAGGTCGGAGACGTCGACCGCGGAATCCAGCACACCGCCGGGGTTGTTGCGCAGGTCCAGCAGCAGGCCCGCCAGCATGCCCCCGCCGGCTTCCTGCATCGCGTCGATGGCGCGGCTGAGTTCACGCGCCGTGGTTTCGCTGAACTGGCTGATGCGGATATAACCGTAGGACGGGCCCATGGTTTCATAATGCACGCTGGCGACGCGAATGATCTCCCGCCGCATTTCGTGGTCGATGGCCTCGTCGTCACGGAGTACCGTGATGCTGATTCTCGATCCGGCACGGCCGCGCATGCGGCCGATCGTGTCCTGCAGGTGGTCCCGCTCCACCGCGATGCCGTCAACGGCGATGATCTGGTCACCGCTCTGTATCCCGGAACGCGCCGCCGGCGAGCCCGTGATCGGCGTGACAACCTTGATGGCGCCGTCTATGTCCGCGACTTCCACGCCGACGCCCGTGTAGGTGCCGGTCGTGCTGATGCGAATATCGCGATACTCGTCGGCGTCGAGGTACTGGGAATGGGCATCGAGATCGCCGACCATGCCGCGAATGGCGCTTTCGAGCAGCTGGCTATCGTCCAGCGGTTCAACATAATCCCGCTTGACGCGCTCCATGACCTCGGCGAACAGCCGCGCGTTCTCCCAGGCGAGCTCCTCCTCGGCGGGCGCGCCGCCCCCCGCAAGCAGACCACCACCGATCGAAAGGCTCAGCCCCATTACGGTTCCGATCACAACGACCAGGATAGCCCTGACTTTCAACGACATACACAACTCCGCACGCCGGCCGTTTCATTGCCCGGCCGGTTCAAATGACGATACCACAGTCCGTGGGCGCTGTACTGTGAGGACCGACAAGTTCGGCCAAGCCGACTCAGTCACCGGGCCTGCGGGTTACCCAGCGTCTCGGGTTCAGGGGCCTGGTGCCCCGTCGTATCTCGAAGTACAGCCCTGCGTCTGCCTGTCCACCGCTGTCACCGACCGTGGCAATTACGTCCCCCGGGGCGACCCAGTCGCCTGCGTTCTTGAGAATCGTCTCGTTATACCCGTACAGGGTCATGTAACCCTCGCCATGGTCGACGATAACGAGCAGGCCCATGCCTGCGAGCCAGTCCGAGAATGGGTGCAGCCAGCACGACCCCGTTCCATTTCAGTTCACCGCCGACCCGCGGTTGGCCGAAGTCGCGCAACAGGGTACCCGCGACCGGCCACGTCAGGCGACCGCGATGCTCGCTGAATGGCTCCTCGGACGTGATCGGGTAGTCGGAAAGGATGCTGGTCAGCTCCGCGATCAGCCGGGCCAGGTCCTTTTCCTGTGCCGCGAGACGCTCTATTTCCCGTCCCTCGGCCGCCATCCTGTCCTTTAGTGCCGCCAGCAACGCCTGCCGCTCCTGTTGCGCCGCCGCCAGTTTCTCGAGCTCCGCGGAGCGCGTCCTGGCGAGGTCCGCGAGGCGCGCCTCTTCCGCCGCGACTTCGCTGTGCATCCCCGCCAGCTCGCGGATTTTCGAGCTTACAGCGCCGATATTGTCCGCCCTGTAGTCATTGAAATACCGGTAATAGGTCATCATGCGGCCGAGGATTGCCGGGTCGCGCTGGTTCAGCAGCAGCTTGATCTTCTCCTGGTTGCCGCTCATGTAGGCGGCCCTGATCTGCGCCGAAAGGTGCCCGGATTCCCGCGCCAGCTCCGCTTCGCGCTCGGCAATCGCGGCATCCAGTTCGGCCAGGCGCTTCGCGCTGTAGGCGCGCTCCCGCTCCAGGTCCTGCAGGCGCAAACGCTTTTCAGCGATGCCAACCTCGGCGCTCTGCAGGTCATCCGTCAGCCGATCGCGATCCCTTGCGCTCCTGTCCATGCTCTTCTTGAGATCGCTGATCTTGTCGCGAACCTCCTCGAGTTCATGCTCCTTGATCTTGGCGAGACCGGCCCCGTCATCCTGGGCAACGGCGGCCGCAGGTGAGGCGAGAATGAACGGGATCAGGATGTACAGGTAGCGCATGGGCGCACAGTGTAGATCGTTTGCGGGGTATTTCCATCGCCGGGCGCTGCTATAATGCCGCCTTTCGACCAACCTTGCGCAGCCCGCGCACACGACGCCTCATGGACAGATTATTGGAGTTCGCCGGCAGCCATACTTTGCTGGTGTTTGCGCTGGTGGCCAGTTTCCTGCTGGTCATATTTACCGAGCTCAGGCGCAAAGCCACCGGCATGCTGGCGGTTGCACCAACGGACGCCGTCAAGCTCATCAACAACGATGCAGTGGTGCTGGACCTGCGCAGCTCGGAGTCATTCCTGCGCGGCCATATCGTCGGCGCCCGCAACGTTCCCATGGACGAGCTGGATGGCCACCTGGAAAAACTGGCAAAGTTTCGCAACAAACCCGTCGTCGCCGTCTGCGACGCCGGCGTAACGTCATCGAAGGCAGTAAACACCCTGCGCAACTCCGGTTTCGAGAGTGTCTACAACCTGAAGGGCGGCATGGGCGCATGGGGCCAGGCCGGATTGCCGGTGGTGTCCGGCAAGAAGACCAAGAGCAAGAGCAAGAAATAGGCGCCGGTTCCGTGAAGAACGAAAAGATTCCGGTGGTCATCTACGGCGACGAGTTCTGCGCATACTGCGCGGCCGCTCGGATGTTGTTCACACGCAAGGGCATCAAGTTCGAAGACATCCTTGTGTCAAGGGATCCGGCCCGCTTCGATGAAATGCAAGAGCGCAGCGGCGGCCGTCGCACGGTTCCACAGGTATTTGTCGGCGACGTCCACGTCGGCGGTTTCGACGAAGTGTGTTCGCTCGATAAAAGCGGCAAACTGGATAAACTGCTCGCCGGCGAGACTGCCGGCCAGCATTCTCATTAGACCAGGAAAAGAACATGGCTGAACAGGAAGCACAGACCCCCGAGAAACATCTTTCCGTCGTAAAGATCTACGTCAAGGATTTTTCCTTCGAATCTCCGCTGACACCGAGTGTCTTCAATGCAAAAGAGTGGGCGCCCAGCACGAACCTGAACCTTCGCAGCTCGCACTCGCCGGTCAGCGATTCGCTGCATGAGGTCGTGCTGACAATTACCGTCGATGCCAAGGAAAAAGAAACCGACAAGACGATCTTCCTGGTGGAACTGCAGCAGGCCGGATTGTTCGAGATCGGCGGCTACGAGAAAGAGGAAATGAGCGTACTCATCGGCAGTTTCTGCCCGGGCGTGTTATACCCTTATGCGCGTGAGGCGATCGCCGGGATTATCCAGAAGGGCGGCTTCCCCGAATTCGTCCTGCAGCCCATCAACTTCGATGCGCTGTACCAGCAATCGATGCAGCAGCAACAGGCGGAAGCAGCCTCGGCGGCGGAGACACACTGATAAGCGACGCTCACTCACAGCCGATTGCGGTCCTCGGTGCGGGCTCCTGGGGGACCGCGCTTGCGCTGCAGTTCGCGAGATGCGGGCGGCCGATCAGGCTCTGGGGCCGCGACCGTATCCAGCTCGCAAAGATGCGCGAGGAACGCGTGAATGCGCGTTATCTGCCGGGCGCGACTTTTCCGGATAATGTCCAGGCGTTCGTCGGGCTCGACGAATGTCTCGAAGGCGTCGGCGATATCCTCGTCGCCGTACCCAGCCATGGTTTCCGCGAGACCCTCGAGGCCATCAGGCCGTCGTTGAAGAATGGCGCAAGAATCTGCTGGGCTACGAAGGGCTTCGAACTGCACACCGGGAAACTTCCCCACGTGGTCGCAGCCGAGGTTCTCGGCGCCGACCGGCCGGTCGCCGTCTTGTCCGGCCCGACGTTCGCCAAGGAAGTTGGTCAGGGGTTGCCGACCGCGCTCACGATCGCGGCCAACGACGCGGCGTTTGCGCAGGATCTTGCGGTGACACTTTCGGGCGACAATTTCCGCGCCTACACCTCGGACGACATGGTCGGGGTCGAGGTGGGCGGCGCCGTCAAGAACGTACTCGCCATCGGTGCCGGCATGTCCGATGGCCTCGGTTTCGGCGCGAATACCCGCGTGGCACTTATTACGCGCGGCCTTGTCGAAATGACAAGACTGGGCGTGGCGCTCGGCGCGAAGCGCGAAACCTTCATGGGCCTGGCCGGCATGGGCGATCTAATGCTCACATGTACCGACAACCTGTCTCGTAACCGCCGCATGGGCCTCGCGCTGGCGGAAGGCAAATCCGTCGAGGAAGCGCAGGAAGACATTCAACAGGTCGTCGAAGGCGTCCTGGCCGCGGAAGCCGTGCACGAGGTTGCCGAGAAACTCGGGATCGAAATGCCGATCTGCTACCAGGTCTATCGCATCCTTTACGACGGCGCATCACCCCGCGAGGCAGTCGGCGCACTCATGCGCCGCGACCTGAAGTCAGAACACTGACAAACCAACACAGGGGAAAGTGATGACCCGATTGCTCTCGGCGTTCGCCGTTTGCTGCGCAGCTCTGCCACTGTACACGGCGGCAGCAGAGCGAACGTACGATACCGATATTCTCGCCGATACCTTTGGCTTCGACGAATCGACGCCGAAGTCGGTAGCGCTGGAGGATCTCCACCAGGGCTGCCCCGCTCGCGACTGCATTCCCTCCATCGACGACCCCAAATACGTTGCCGCGGATGCCGCATCGCACGTGGCCGACGACGACCCGGTCATCGCGATTGCGCTGAACGGCGATCACCGCGCCTATCCGGCGCGCATCATGGATCGCCACGAAATAGTGAACGATACGATCGGCGGCATCCCGGTTGCCATCACCTGGTGTCCGCTGTGCGGTTCGGCGGTCGGTATCCGCCGGGAAATTGCCGGCGAACTCACCGAGTTCGGGGTCTCGGGCCTCCTGTACAACAGCGATCTCGTGCTCTACGACCGCGCAAGCGAGACGCTTTGGGACCAGATCGAGGCGAAGGGAATCGTTGGCCGGAGAACCGGCGAAACCCTGGCACTCGTGCCCGTAACGATGACCACCTGGGAACGCTGGCGCGAGGCGCACCCCGATACCCGGATATTGTCAACCGACACGGGCCACTCGATCGATTACTCCACGGACCGGTACGCACGGTACCGGGGCTCCGACGGAATCATGTTTCCGGTCAATAACGAGGACGACAGGATTCATCCGAAAACCGTCGTATACGGCTTCGACGTCGACGGTCGCTCTGTCGCCTACACGGCATCGCTGCTCGATGACGGCGGCAAACATGCCCATACGTCCGGTGATCTGGAGCTCGTTGCCGAAATGGGGGAAGACGGCTCGGTCACCGCCCGAGACCAGCACGGCGGTCGCTACACGCCCACGCGCCTGTTCTGGTTTGCCTGGTACACGTTTCATCCGGACACGGAACTCGTTCGCTGAGCGGCCCCTGTCAGCTGGCTAATTTCCGGCTTTCGTCTAAACTTTTCCCTTATAGGGCAGTAGGTCCTATAAGCTAAGCGCTCAGGAAATATTGGGGGGTTCAACATGGACAGACGTCAATTCTGCCGGTCTGCGGTTGCTGCTGGCGTAGCCGCGGCATTCCTGCCGGGCTGCGGCAAAGAAACACCGGTTGCGACACAAGCCGACATGGGCATCACCGCCATTTCTCTCGACGGCGCGGAAATCGAACTGACGAAAGCGGCCATCAGGGAGCTCGGCGATGCCTCGTCGGGTCCCGTAATGCTCTCCGGGCATCCGCAGTACGACTCAGCCCGCATGATCTGGAACGGCATGCACGACAAGCGCCCGGCCTTGATCGCGCGCTGCATGAATGCCGAGGACGTCGGCAACGCCGTCAGTTTTGCTTCCGACAACAACCTGCTCGTCGCGGTGCGCGGCGGCGGCCACAGCTGGCCCGGCAAGTCGGTTTGCGACGGCGGCCTCATGATCGACCTGTCGCAAATGAATACCGTCACGGCAGACGCAGACACCCGGCGCGCTCGCGCGCAGGGTGGCGCCTTGCTGAACGGGCTGGACTCGGCGGCTCTCGAGAAAGGCATGGTGACGACCGCCGGCGTGGTTTCGCACACGGGCTGTGGCGGTTACACGCTGGGCGGCGGATTCGGCCGGCTCAACCGCAAGTACGGCCTGACCATCGACAATGTTACCGGGGCCCGGATCGTCACGGCCGACGGCCAGGCCCGCTGGATTTCTGCGGACGAAGAACCCGACCTTTTCTGGGCGATCCGTGGCGGCGGCGGAAACTTCGGCGTCGTAACCGAATTCGAATACCAGCTCCACCCGTTCGACCGCAACGTCCTGTCCGGCAACATCGTATGGCCATTGGAGCAGGCGCGCGACGTACTCGAGTTCTATGCCGAATGGTCGGCCGGCCTCTCGGATGAGCTGTACGTAGGGCCCTCCCTGGCGAGGCTGCCCGAAGTCGGCGACTCGGTCATCATGGAAATTGTCTATAACGGCGATCCGGCTGCCGGGGAGAAAGAGCTCGCGCCGCTCAGGGCGATCGGCAAACCGGTGGCGGACGGCGTGGCGATGCAGGATTACATGATCATGCAGACGAGCGCCGACGCGATGATGGCTCACGGCGTCCGGTCCTATGCCAAGAACGGCATGGTCAGGGAATGGTCGCAGGGGCTCGTCGATGCGCTGATCGATGCCTACGATCCGCGCATGTTCCTCACCAACCACGTCGCCGGCGGGGCCGTGAAGCGCGTCGGTGAGACCGACACCGCGTTTCCGCACCGCAATGCCGAGCTCATGCTCGTTTTCGTGACCGGCTGGGGCGACCCGGCGATGGACCAGGAGATGATCCAGGCTACGAAGGCGCAGTACGCCGCACTGAAGCCCTACATGGGTGGCTATTACGACAACATCGAGTTCGATGGCGGCGCGGCGGCCGGCAACTACGGTCCTGCCTACTCACGCCTGGCGAAGATCAAGGCGCAGCACGACCCCGGTAACCTGTTCCGGCTCAACAGCAACATCGAGCCTGCCGCCTGATCAGGCACCCTGCTCGAAGCCGAGCTGCCGCCAGGCCTCATAGACGACGACGGCGGCGGCGTTAGACAGGTTCAGGCTGCGGTTGCCCGCCCTCATCGGCAACCGCAGCCTTTGTTCCTCCGGCAGGCTGTCGAGCAACGCCTGCGGCAGGCCGCGCGTCTCCGGCCCCATCAGGAACGCATCGCCGGCCCGGTAACGTGGCGTATCGTAGCGGGTACTGCCACGCGTGCTCAGAGCAAATACGCGCGGCTTGCCGATAGCCGCGAGCGCATCCTCCAGCGATGCGTGGGTCTGCACGTGTGCGAATTCACGGTAGTCGAGGCCCGCGCGGCGCAGCCGCGGTTCGTCCAGCTCGAACCCGAGCGGCTCCACGAGGTGCAGGTCGGCGCCGGTGTTTGCGCACAGGCGAATAATATTGCCGGTATTGGGTGGAATCTCCGGCTCGTACAGGATCAGGCTGAACATATCGTTTAGAATGCCGCATCCGATGAACCACCGAAACAACCCTCTGCACACCGACCTTTGTGGCGTATCGATGGATTCGCCGGTCGTGCTGCTGTCCGGCTGTGTCGGCTTCGGCGAAGAGTACACTCGCATCGAGGGTTTCTCGAACCGCGATGTCGGCGGCGTCGTGCTCAAGGGCACCACCGGGGGCGCGCGGCTCGGCAACCCGCCGCACCGCGTTTACGAGACCCCGATGGGCATGCTCAACGCTATCGGCCTGCAGAATCCCGGCGTTGAGACGGTGGTGGAAGAGATCCTTCCCGGGCTCGACTTCACCGAAACGCGCTTCTTCGCCAACGTCTCCGGGTCCACGATCGACGAGTACGCGCGCGTTACACGGCGCTTCGATGACTCGCCGATCGACGGCATCGAGATCAATATCTCCTGTCCGAACGTCAAGGAAGGGGGCGTGCAGTTCGGTAACGATCCGGAGATGTCCGCCCGTGTCGTCGCGGCCTGCCGCGCGCAAACGACAAAGCCCATCTTTACCAAGCTGTCACCAAACCAGACCGACATCCGCGATAATGCTCGACTGTGCATCGAGGCCGGCACGGACGGTTTTTCGGTCATCAATACCGTAACCGGGATGGCCATCGATGCAGAGACCCGCAAGCCCGTCATAGGCAACGTGCGCGGCGGCCTATCGGGCCCGGCAATCAAACCGATCGCGCTTCTCAAGGTCCACGAGGTGCACGAAGTGGCCGCGCCTCACCGCATCCCGATCATCGGCCAGGGCGGGATACGCACGGCGATCGACGCGATCGAGTTCATCGTTGCAGGCGCAACCGCCGTCGGCGTCGGCACCGCTTTGTTCTATGACCCGCTCGCCTGCAAGAAGATCAACGCGGGCATCCTCGACTACCTCGAGCGCCACGGCTTCGCCTCCGTCACCGACCTCGTCGGAACGCTGCAGACGTAGGAGCGATTCTCGAATCGCGGCTGGGCTTGACCTGTTGGGCGGCCCGGGTCATTTGTCTCCCTCATGGCTCGCTGTGCTGCGCTTTACTTCGGTCGACAAACGCCCCGGGCCGCCCTCGAACGTTCAACCGAAAATTGCGGACGAACCCAGCGACGGGCTCAAGCGCAATCGCGGTTCGGGAAGCGCTCGCAAGGATCAGTCGAGGTGCAGCGCCTTCATTTTTCGGGTCAGGGTATTGCGGCCCCAGCCGAGGAGCCTGGCGGCTTCCTGGCGGTGACCGTTGGTCTGGCTCATCGCGATGCGGATGAGGGTCTTTTCGAACTCGGGCAGGGCCCGGTCGAGCAAGGGCGATTCTCCCGAGCTGAGTTGCCGCTCCGCCCAGCTCGCGAGGCTGCGGGTCCAGTCCTGCGTGGCGCGCTCCTGCGACACGGTGCCGCCCATTTCCGGAGGCAGGTCCTGCGTACCGATGACGCCACCGGGTGCGGTCACCGTCAGCCGCCGCGTCGCGTTCACCAATTGACGGACGTTGCCGGGCCAGTCGTAGCTCTGCAGCACTTCCATGGCTTCGGGGTCGACCGACTTCGCCGACGCGGTCAGCTCGCGTGCAGATTCCGCGAGGTAGTGGTTCAGCAGCAGGGGGATGTCTGCGCGCCGCTGACGGAGCGGCGGGGTATTGATGCGAATGACGTTCAGGCGGTGGAACAGGTCCTCGCGGAATCGCGACTCTTTGACTGCTCGCGCCAGGTCCTGGTTGGTCGCTGCGATGACACGTACGTCGACCTTGATCGATTGCTGCCCGCCGACCCGATAGAACTCGCTTTCCGCCAGCACGCGTAGCAGCCGCGTCTGCAATGCCGGGGACATGTCGCCGATCTCGTCGAGAAACAGCGTGCCCCCATCCGCCTGTTCGAATCGGCCTATGCGTCGGGCATCGGCACCCGTGAATGCGCCTTTCTCGTGACCGAAAAGCTCGGACTCCAGCAGTTCCGCCGCGATCGCGGAGGTATTGAGCGCGACGAAGGGCTTGCCCGCCCTCGGGCTGTGTTCGTGCAGCGCGCGGGCAACGAGTTCCTTGCCGGTGCCGGACTCACCGGTGATGAGCACGGTCATGCTCGAGCCGGCCAGCCGGCCGATGGAACGGAACACCTCCTGCATCGCGGGCGCCTGGCCGATGAGCGACGGCAGGTCCTGCTTGTCCCCGCCGGATTCCTCGGGTGCCTGGCCGTTGCGGCGCGCGGCCTTCCGGACGAGCTCTACCGCTTCATCGATGTCGAAGGGCTTTGGCAGGTACTCGAAAGCGCCGCCTTTGTAGGCGGCCACCGCACTCTCGAGGTCGGAGTGGGCGGTAATCACGATCACCGGCAAACCCGGCCAGCGGCGGTTCACTTCCTCGAGCAGGGCGATGCCGCTCATTCCCGGCATGCGCACGTCCGTAACGAGGACGTCCGGGGACTCGAGATCCATGGCTTCGAGCAGATGCTCGGCCCGCTCGAAACTCCGGGTGTCCATCTTCTCCTGCCGCAAAGCCTTTTCGAGAACCCAACGGACCGACTGATCGTCGTCGACAACCCAGACTTTCAGGGTCTCGCCCGTCACGCTGGCGGCCCCTTCTGGTCGAGCGGTATGCGCACGAAGAATACGGTGCGTCCGGGCCGACTCTCGAATTCGATCAGGCCGCCATGCCGGCTAAGCAATTCCTGCGCCGCCGGAAGCCCCAGCCCGGTTCCATGAGGGTTGCTGGTAACGAGCGGGTAGAACACGGTGTCCTGCAGGTCCGCCGGGATGCCCGGACCGTCGTCCTGGATTTCGATGCTGGCGATGACGCGGTGACGGGCATCGCCGATGGTGAAATTCGTTACCGCGCGGCTGCGCAGCGTTATTGTCCCCTGGCCGTCGAGCGCGGCTGCCGCGTTGCGCATCAGGTTCAGCAAAGCCTGCACCATCTGGTCACGGTCGAGTTCGATCAACGGCAGCCCCGGGTCGTAGTCGCGGACAATATGCAGCGAGCGCCGATCTTCCGCCTCGATGATGCGCACCACGTACTCGATCAGCTCGTGCACATTCAGCGGCTGCTTGTTCGGCGCACCACCGGGACCCAGTAAGGTGTCGACGAGATTCGCGAGACGGTCAGTCTCACTAATCACGACGTCGGTGTACTCGGTGAGCTCCTCGTTGTCGAGCTGGCGCGCCAGCAACTGCGCGGATCCCCGGATGCCGCCGAGCGGGTTCTTGATCTCGTGGGCGAGCTGCCTGATCATCTGCCGGCCGGCGCCGTGCTGGATCAGCAGCGCGTTTTCCCGGCTGATCTTCGAGCGCCGCGTCACGTCGGTAAGCTCGACGAGCAGGGTTGCCGGGCCGCTGTCGATCGGCGACACGCGGCAGTCGACGATCCGCTCGTCCGCTTCGACCTCGTTCGGACCGAGGCGCAACTCGTTGGCGTAGTGATCGCCCGTTGCGCTGACCCGGCTAAGGATGTCGCGCAGTTCGGGATCGTCCTCGAGCAGTCTCAACAGCGATTCACCGCGTGCGCGCCGCTGGCTTATACCGAGAATGTTTTCCGCGGCGGGGTTGAGCCCCAGGATGAGCAGGTTCCTGTCGAGCAAGATCACGCCTGAGCTCAGGCTGTCGAGGATGTTCTTTGCCTGATCGCGGATCTCGCCGTCGTCGCCCGCGGGCTTGCCGCCGGCTAAAACGCCACCGTGTTCTGCTGCACGTAGAAGCGGCTCGGCCGAGTTCGGATCATCACCTTGCCGGTCGCATCCACCACCTCCACCTGGATGTTGTGGACTCCCCGCCAGACTTCCTGTAGCTGGAAGCTCGTGCCGCTCACCGGCTGCATCTGGCCGTCGAAATACGCGCGCACCTGGTGGCCCGGCTGCAGGGCCGGCTGCAGGGCCACCGAGACGCTCAGGACGCCCTCGATGTTCCATAGCGTTTCTTCCGCCCCGGGCGAGACAACCTCGATACTGGTGTAGCCGGTTTGCGGCTCTTCGGCCGGCCCGTCGTCCTCGTCCTGTGCCGCGGAAGGCTGCGGGATACGACGGGTCGTTGCGACATTGGCCTCTGGCAACACGATGGCCTCTGCACCTTCGCGCGGTCGGTCGGAATAGTGCACGACGCCGTCTTCATCGACCCAGCGATAGGCCTCCTGTGCCGCCGTGGTGGCGGCCGCGAAGAAGCAGACGAACATGAAGACCGAGCGCAATTCCATACGGTTAGCATAGCAATTAATTCCGCATTTGGGGCAGCGACCGGGCGGCTAAAATGCCGCCCGGTTCACAGTTTTGACACCTCAGAGGCTGTAGTACATGTCGAATTCGACCGGATGCGTGGTCATGCGCAGTCGCGTCACATTTTCCATCTTCAGGTCGATATACGCATCGATGAGGTCATCGGAAAACACATCGCCGGCCTTGAGGAATTCGCGATCCTCATCAAGTGCCGCGAGCGCCTCATCGAGCGAGAACGCGACGAGCTTCAATTGTTTCTCCTCCTCGGGCGGCAGGTCGTAGAGATCCTTGTCCATGGCGTCCCCCGGGTGGATCTTGTTCTGGATGCCGTCGAGACCGGCCATCATCATGGCCGAGAATGCGAGGTAGGGATTGGCCATCGAATCCGGGAAGCGGACCTCTATGCGCCGGCCCTTCGGATTCGACTCGTACGGGATACGAATTGACGCAGAGCGATTGCGCGCTGAGTAAGCAAGAATCGTCGGTGCCTCGAAGCCGGGTACCAGCCGCTTGTAGCTGTTAGTGGCCGGGTTCGTAAACGCATTGATGGCTCTGGCGTGCTTGATGATGCCGCCGATATAGTGCAGCGCCGTATCCGACAGGCCGCCGTAGCCGTCGCCGGTAAAGAGGTTTTCTCCACCCTTGAACAAAGACTGGTGCACGTGCATGCCGTTGCCGTTGTCGTTGACGAGCGGCTTTGGCATGAACGTCGACGTCTTGCCATAAGCGTGCGCAACGTTGTGCACGACGTACTTCAGGACCTGTACCTCGTCCGCTTTGCGCACCAGCGTATTGAACTTGACGCCGATCTCGCACTGGCCCGCCGTGGCAACCTCGTGGTGGTGAACTTCCGTCTCGAGCCCCAGCTCTTCCAGTGCCAGGCACATCGAGGATAGCCGCCCTTCACCGTCGGGCGGTGCCCGGTATTGCCCTCCTCGCGGCTGCGGTTCGTGTTCCAGGCGCCCTCCTCGGAGTCGACCTTGTAGAACGCGCCCTGCATCGAATCGTCCCAGGAGACGTGATCGAAGACGAAGAACTCGTTCTCGGGGCCGAAGAAAGCGGTATCGGCGATGCCGGTCGATTTCAGGTAGGCCTCGGCACGCTCTGCCAGCGACCGCGGGCAGCGATCATAGCCCTGCATCGTCGCCGGCTCGATGACATTGCAGCGCAGGTTCATGGTGACCTCGTCCGTGAAGATGTCGACCACGGCGGACGCGGGATCGGGCAACAGGATCATGTCGGACTCGTTGATGCCCTTCCATCCGGCGATGGACGAGCCGTCGAACATCTTGCCGTCCTCGAACAGGTCCTCGTCGATCGTATGCGACGGCACGGTGACGTGTTGTTCCTTTCCTTTCGTGTCCGTGAACCGAAAGTCGACAAATTTGACCTCTTTCTCTTTGATGAGGCCTAGTACCTCTGCGGGCGTCATGATTTCCTCCAGGATTCGCTATGCATGGAAACGGCCGGCAAAACCGGCCCGGTTGCCTTATCTACTGCATTAAGCGTGCCAAAATGGTGCTTCATCTAAGCCACTGTTTTTAATAGGCTTCGGGTGAAGCCGCTCCCGAAGTCTGCACCAGTATAGTGCAACCTGCCCGGTGGGTGCACTATTTTAGAGCGACAGCAGCGCTGTGCACCGTTTTGGCCGGCCGCATTCAGGCGCCGCGTAGCGAGCCATGAGGGAGACAAGTGCCCCGGCCGCCCGCCGGGACAAGAACGGTCGCCGTTCGATAATTACGCCTCGGCCAGGGCCGGGCCGGGTGGTGGTGTCCGAACTCGCCCGAGTACCCTATACTGCGCGGGTTTTCCGCAAGTGACCCCGCTCAATGAGTGCCAAGGACGCACAATCGTTTCTTTCCTTTCAGGACCTGATACTCCGCCTGCAGCAGTACTGGGCAGAGCGTGGCTGTGTCGTGATGCAGCCCTACGACAAGGAGATGGGCGCCGGCACCTTTCACCCGGCGACGTTCCTGCGTGCGGTCGGGCCGGAGCCATGGAGCGCGGCCTACGTGCAGCCGAGCCGGCGACCGACGGACGGCCGTTACGGGGATAACCCGTTCCGGCTCCAGCACTATTATCAGTACCAGGTCGCGATCAAGCCCTCGCCGGACGATATCCAGGATCTGTATCTCGAGTCACTCGAGGCCATCGGTATCGACACCCTCGTGCACGACATTCGCTTCGTCGAAGACAACTGGGAGTCTCCGACTCTCGGCGCCTGGGGCCTCGGCTGGGAGGTTTGGCTTAATGGCATGGAGGTGACGCAGTTCACCTACTTCCAGCAGGTCGGCGGCCTGGAGTGCCGGCCGGTAACGGGTGAGATCACCTACGGGCTCGAGCGCCTGGCGATGTATCTGCAGAACGTCGAGAGTATTTTCGACATCGTCTGGACCGACGGCCCGCTCGGACGCATCACCTACGGCGATGTCTACCACCAGAACGAGGTCGAGCAGTCCCGTTACAATTTCGAAGAAGCCGATATCGATAACCTGTTTCACGACTTCGATCATGCCGAACACGACTGCGAGCGCCTCATCGAACTTAACCTCGCGCTGCCGGCCTACGAAAAAATGCTCGCAGCATCACACCTCTTCAACCTGCTGGACGCGCGCCAGGCCATCTCGGTAAGCGAACGCCAGCGCTATATCCTGCGCGTCCGCACCATGGCGCGCGCGGTCGCAGAGGCTTATTTCAAGAGCCGCGAGGCCTTGGGTTTCCCGATGATCGAGTCGGTGCGCGCCCGGAGCAAGCGCGCATGAAGCCCGCCGACCTGCTCGTGGAGATCGGTACCGAGGAGCTTCCGCCGAAAGCGCTGCGTGGACTGATGGATGCGTTCGCCACAAATCTCGGCGGCGCAATAGACGAGGCACGCCTCGAGCACGGCGACGTGCATGCCTACGCAAGCCCGCGGCGCCTGGCCGTGATCGTGGAAAAACTTGCGGCGAGCCAGGAAGATCGTCGCTTGTCGCAAAAAGGACCGCCCGTTTCGGTCGCCTATGACGACGACGGCAACCCGTTGCCGCCCGCAACCGCGTTCGCAAAGAAGTGCGGCGTGGACGTCGCCGAGCTGGGCCGCGTCAAGACGGACAAAGGCGAGTGGCTCGCAGCGGAAACCGTGGAGAAAGGCGAGACGAGCGCGGCGCTGCTGCCGGCGCTCATCGAGCAGGCACTGGCCGACCTGCCGATTCCGCGACGCATGCGCTGGGGCGCGGGTGAAGCGGAGTTCGTGCGCCCGATACATTGGGTCGTCGTGCTGCACGGCACGGAAGTCATCGACGGGAGCGTCATGGGCATCGCGTGTGGCAATACGACGATGGGCCACCGCTTTCATTCGAGGGGCCCGATTACGATTTCCGCGCCGTCTGCCTACCTCGAGACCCTCGAGCGGGAAGGTCGCGTCATTGCCGACTTTGGCGTCCGCCGCGAACTGGTTCGCAAGGGTGTGGAAGCCAGCGCGATAGAGGCGAAGGGCCATATCGTCGACGGTGAGTCGCTTTATGACGAGGTCGCTGCGCTCGTGGAATGGCCGGTGCCGGTACTGGGCAGGTTCGACGAGGCTTTTCTCGAGCTGCCCCGCGAGGTCGTCGTTTCCACGCTGACCGGCCACCAGCGGTATTTCCCGGTCGCTGACGATTCCGGTGCGCTTCTGCCCAGCTTCGTAACGGTGGCCAACCTCGAGAGCAAAGAGCCCGACAAAGTTCGAGACGGTAACGAGCGCGTAATCCGGCCGCGGCTCGCGGACGCGGCGTTCTTCTGGGACAGTGACCGGCGCAAGGCGCTCTCGACGCGCCGCGAAGCGCTGCGGGAGGTGGTCTACCAACGCGGCCTCGGCAGCCTGTACGACAAGAGTGCCCGGACCGCAGAGATCGCGTCCTGGGTCGCTGAGCGCCTGGGCATTGACGGCTCACAGGCCGGGCGTGCGGCGGAGCTCTGCAAATGCGATCTGTTGACGGGCATGGTCGGGGAGTTTCCTGACCTCCAGGGCACGATGGGCCGCTACTACGCGATCTCGGACGGCGAGACAGATGCCGTCGCGACGGCGATCGGCGAACACTACCACCCGCGGTTCGCCGGTGACGCTCTTCCGGAGACGGACGAAGGCCGCGTAGTGGCGATGGCGGACAAGCTCGACACGCTCGCCGGGATTTTCACGATCGGCAAGAAGCCCTCGGGCAACCGGGATCCATTCGGCCTGCGCCGCGCCGCGCTCGGCATCATTCGGCTGTCGATCGAGTGCCGGCTGGACCTTGACCTCAAAGCACTCATTGCGAAGGCGCTCGAGCTGCAGCCGGCCGGCAAGGAAGACCCGCAGGTGCTCTCTGAGTTGCTGTACACGTTCATAAGCGACCGGTTGCGGCGGTACTTCCTCGACCGTGATCCGGAACTCGATACGGAGACTTTCGATGCCGTGCTGGCGCGGCAGCCTGCATCACTGGTGGATTTCGAGCTTCGTTTGCACGCGGTGCAGGCGTTCCTGCGGCTTGACGAAGCACAAAGCCTGGCCTCCGCCAACAAGCGCATTGCGAACATCCTGCGGCAGGCCGAGGTTACCGAGACGAGCGACATCGACGAGAGCCTGCTCGAGGAAGGCGCCGAGCGCGCGCTCTACGATGCGCTTGTTTCCGCCGAGGGAACCGTTCGGCCGCTGCTCGAGGAGCGAGACTACACCCGCGCACTGCAGGCGCTTGCCGCGCTTCGTGAGCCCGTGGACCGGTTTTTCGACGACGTCATGGTGATGGCTGACGATACGGCCGTCAGGTCCAACCGCCTCGCTTTGCTCGCGGGGCTGAGAGCCCTGTTTCTCGACGTGGCCGATATCTCGCGGCTGTCTGTCGCCTGAAGATGAGCGGCGCAGGTCTCGGCAAAGGGCTGATCATTCTCGATCGCGACGGCGTGATCAATCACGACTCCGAGGCGTTCATCAAGAACGAAGACGAGTGGCGGCCGATTCCGGGGAGCCTGGAAGCAATTGCCGCGCTGACGAAAGCCGGGTTTACGCTGGCGATAGCGAGCAACCAGTCCGGCATCGCCCGCGGGCTCTTCGACCAGGCTGCGCTCGATGCGATGCACGCCAAGATGCTCGGCCTGGTACACGAGGCTGGCGGCCACATCAGCCGCATCGTTTTTTGTCCGCACGGCCCGAACGAGGGCTGCGACTGCCGCAAACCGAGGCCGGGGTTGCTCGAGCAGCTGGCCAAGCACTTCGACACCTCGTTGGCCGGCGTGCCGGTCGTCGGCGACGCGCTGCGCGACCTGGAGGCTGCTGCCGCCGCCGGCGCCCGCCCGGTCCTCGTTCGCAGCGGCAAGGGCCGCAAGACCGAGGCGGCGTTGCCGGAGCGCTTTGCCGGCGTCGCCGTTTACGATGACCTCGCCGCCGCCGCCCGCGCACTGATCGACGAAGTTGCGTGACATGCAATTAATCCGCTCGCTGTTGTTCATTGCTTTCGGCGGCGGTTCGGCCGCCATCGCGGCCTCGCTCATACTGCTCACATTCTGGGCGCCGTCAAACGTGCACTGGGCTATTACGCGCGGCTATTGCCGCCTCGCCGTCCGGGCCGGGCATTTCTTTTGCGGCATGGAGCCGGTGATCGAGGGCCTGGAAAACGTTCCGGACGAACCAAGCGTGATCATGATCAAGCACACGTCGACGCTGGAGACCTACTGGCATGTCACGGTGTTTCCGAAGACGGCCTGGGTCATCAAGCGCGAGGTCATGTATGTTCCGGTCCTGGGCTGGGCGATGAAGCTGATGCTCGATCCGATATTCATCAAGCGCAGCGCCGGCCGCTCCGCGGTCAAGCAGGTGATCAGCGAGGGCAAGAAGAAGCTCGATCAGGGAGTCTGGGTAACGATCTTTCCCGAGGGTACGCGCATGCCGCCTGGCGAGACCCGGCGTTACGGCGTCAGCGGGGCGGCGCTCGCTCGCGATGCCGGCTGCAAGATCGTGCCCGTCGCCCACAACGCAGGTGACTTCTGGGGCCGGCGCAGCATTATCAAGCGGCCCGGCAAGGTGCGCTTTTGTATCGGCCCGCCCATTGACGCGGCCGGCCGCGACCCCAAGGAAACCAACCTGATGGTTCAGGAATGGGTCGAGACCAAGATGCTCGAAATCAGCGACATCTACAAACAGAAAGCCGCGAGTGACGGCCCGTAGGAGCGCGCTCGGGTCTACGATCGCGGTCCGCGAGCCGCTCCTCCGACACCTGTTTCACCCTTACCAGATCTTCACGCGCTCCTCGGGCGGAAGGTACAGCGCGTCCGCCTCAGCGATATCGAAGGCCTCGTAAAACTCCGGCACGTTCCTGACCGCACCATTCGTCCGGTACATCGAAGGCGAGTGCGGGTCCGTCATGATCAGCTGCCGCAGCGCCTCGTCCCGATACTTGTTGCGCCAGATCTGCCCGTAGCCGAGGAAGACGCGCTGGACGCCGGTGAAACCGTCGATGACCGGCGGCTCTTCGCCATTGAGCGATATCTTGTATGCGAGCAGGCCAATACTGATCCCGCCGAGGTCGCCTATGTTTTCGCCAAGCGTGAACTCGCCGTTGACGGTCAGGTCCTCGAACGGTGCGTAGCCGTTGTACTGATTGATCAGGTCCTTCGTGCGACGCCCGAATTCCGCCCGGTCCTGTTCGGTCCACCAGTTTCTCATGACGCCGTCGCCGTCAAAGGTGCTGCCCTTGTCGTCGAAGCCGTGGCCAATCTCGTGGCCAATCACCGCGCCGATTGCGCCGTAGTTAGCCGCATCGTCGGCCGCGAAGTTGAAAAACGGCGGCTGCAGGATAGCGGCCGGGAAAGTAATGTCGTTCTTCCAGGGGCGATAGCTGGCATTGACCGTCTGCGGCGTCATGGGCCATTCGGCATCATCGACCGGACCGCCCTGCCTCGCGATCAGGCGATCGTACTCGGCGATCGTGGCGCGTTCGATATTGCCGAAGAGATCGTCGGCCTCGATGTCGATGGCCGAATAGTCGCGCCAAACGTCCGGGTAACCAATGTTCGTCCTGAACTTGGACAGCTTGTCGAGCGCCTGTGTCCGGGTTTCATCGGACATCCAGTCCAGCTCCCGGATGCTCTTGTCATATGCCTTGACCAGGTTTCCGACCAGCTCGACCATCCGCCCCTTGGCCTCGGGCGGGAAATGCTCCTTCACGTAGACCTTGCCGACGAGCTCGCCGAGCAGACCGTTTACCGCCGTTACCGCGCGGCGCCAGGGGGCACGCTGCTCCTCGGTGCCGAGCAGCAACTTGCCGTAAAACTCGAAATCCTGCTTGTCCAGCGCATCGTTCAGCGCATTGGCGCGTGAATTGAGCGCCATCCAGCGCAGGTAGGTCTTCCAGGTATCGATGTCGGTCTCCGCGATGATCGCGTCAAGCTCCTCGAAGTAGGCGGTCATCATGAGGACCAGGCCGTCAATATCGGCGATCCCGGCTTCCTCGATATAGCCCTGCCAGTTGAAGTTCGGCATGACGGCATTGAGTTGTTCGAGCGGCACCTTGTTGTAGTTGTTCGCCCAGTCTCGCGCGGCCTCCTTGGTGATGTGCGCCGCCGCGATCCGCGTCTCGAGGTCCATGATCCCGGCCGCCGCGGCAGCGCCGTTCTCGAAGCCCGCAAGGTCGAACATCGCCGCAATGTGTACCGGGTACCTGGCGCGAATGTCCGCCGACACGTCATCCTCGGCGAAGTAGTATTCGCGATCCGGCAGCCCGAGGCCGTTCTGCCAGGCGTAGATCATGTAGCGCCGGGGATCCCGAAAATCCTCGTTTTGGTCGATGCCGACAGGCACCGGGTAACCGCGACGGTTTGCCGCTGCAAAGTGCGCGGCAAGTTCGTCGTGGTTCTCGATCGCCTCTATGCGCGCGAGCTCGGGCTCGAGCGGCGTCATGCCCCTGGCGTTGCGCGTCTCAATGTCCATGTAGGACTTGTAAAGATCACCGACCTTTTGCTCGTCCGAGCCTTTCGGAAAATTGCCGGAAGCCGCTTCCTCGATAATCGCCCTGACCTCTTCCTGGGCCTGGTCGGCGAGAACCGAGAATCCACCATAACTCGCTTTGTCGGCGGGGATCTCCGTGTTGGCGACCCAATTGCCGTTGACGTAGGAGAAGAAATCGTCGCCCGGGCGGATGCTCGTATCCATATTCTCCAGCGCAATGCCGGAGCCCCTCTCGGTTGCGGCCTCTGCCGAGCTCGTTGGTGCTTCCTGCTGCCCGCAGGCGGTCATGGCCACCATGGCGGCGGCCGCCAGTAAAATGTTCCTCACGTATTTCCCCTCTGTTTTGCTGTGTCTCTTGCCGCCGCAGAACCTGTTCCATCGCCCCCGGGGCCCACGAGGTAGACAGGCGATGGCGTGATTAGTTTCCGCCGCCCGCCATCTTCACGAGCGCCTCGATTTCCTGTGCCTGCGCCTCGGTGAGTGGATACATCTTGTCGATTCGACAGCCCCTCAGGGTATCGATGCCCGTGCGCATCACGTTGTGATCGTAACGCCGGTCCGGCGTAATCGAGGTGTTGTCGACCATCTCGCGGCACTGACGCGCAAACGCGAGCAGGAACCGGCCGTCTCGCCCGCTGTAGATCGCAAAATACAGGGTTGCCGGCATCCATTTGTCGCTGCCGTGTGTCCGTATGCGCTCCGCCTCCTGCAGTTCACCGACCTCGATATAGTCCCGGATCGCCTGGGTCTCCGGCGGCGTCTCCGGCGTGCCTGCGCAGCCGGGCGCAAAGCTTAGCGCGGCCGCAAGTGCCGCCGCTCTCATGGTGCTAGTCGCCACGACGTTCCTCCGCGTAAAGTTCCTCGACAAACCGGCTCGCCCTCGGGTAATCCTCGATCCAGCGCTCGATATCACGCCGCATCGCAGCGGGGACGCGGCTGCGCTCGATACGAATTCCCGCGCCACCGCCGTAACCTTCGGGTTGCAGCCAGGCGCCCTGTATGGCCGCGAAGGCAAGATCCGTGTAGTTGATGGTTTCGTCACCGAGTATCGAGCGCCGGCCGTCGGCGAGGCTCGCCTCCGTTTCGGCGAGCAGCGCTTCGATGCGTTCACATGATTTTCGGTAATGCGTCTCGTTGACTCGAAATGCCTTCCGAACCATGAGGGCCTGCAATGGGTACAGCGCGCCAATCAATTTGCGCTGCCACGCGGGTATGGCTTCACTGTCGACACCCCACGCGTGCTTGCAAAGCGCGGGGTCATCGAGAAGATGATAGTAGATCCACACCTGCAAACTGACGCCGCAGCGGTCTATCTGGCGCTCGAATTCCAGGCGGTCTTTGGTCGGCCTCAGGAAAACGGCAGCTTCGCCGCGCTCGGCGCCATAGGCCCCCCACAGGTAGCGCAGGATCTCCGGCGAGTTGCCAATCTGCGAGCGCACCATGCCCGTGCGGAAATGCAGGCGCGGCACGGTACGCCCGAGGTAAAACGCACCGAGCGTTCCACACCACGGCACCTCTTCGTACTCGAGACCGAGGCGATCCATGCACCAGCGAACCTTTTCCACGAAATGGCTCGCGGAGATCGTCTCCAGCGCCATGTCGGGGCCCGCGGGCGGTCGCACGAAGCCAGCAAGCACAATCATCCATCGCCACAGGAGGACCAACAGGACCAGCAACAACGCGGCCCAAAAGGTCAGGCCGAACATGGCGACCACCAGTGGCAGCAGCAGAACGAAGGCGGCGTGCAGAGCAATTCGTTTATCGGGCATGTCCCGGCCTTGCGGGCCCGTTGCGACCCGCCTCCATGCAGTCTTGCGCAATACCTAGACGTCGAGGTTCGATACCGTCAGGGCGTTCTTCTCGATGAATTCCCGGCGTGGTTCTACCTGGTCGCCCATAAGTGTCGTAAAGATCTCGTCGGCCTTCACCGCGTCCTCGATCTTTACCTGCATCAGTCGTCTCGTCTCCGGGTTGACGGTGGTGTCCCAGAGCTGGTCCGGGTTCATTTCACCAAGGCCCTTGTACCGTTGTACGCTTTGTCCGCGGCGCGCTTCGTTCATCAGCCAGTCAACCGCTTCCGAGAAGTGTTCGACCGCACCTTGCCGGTCTCC
>JAACFJ010000005.1 GCA_009937505.1 Gammaproteobacteria bacterium | reverse complement strand
CAGGAGGCTCGCGGCGGTAAAAATCATTCTTGCGTAATTCATGCTCAAATCCTTTAAGCGGTTGAAAAGGTCGAGGGCGAGTGTGAGCCTGTCCGGGAAGGTATGGGTCTCAGCCGCGTTTCAGGATGTTTCGATTTGTTTCGCTTAGCCGTTTTGCATAGGACTAAGCCAGTGCGACGCGCTATTATCCGCGCATGACCAAAGTCCTTATCATCGATGACGACCGCAAACATTCCGAACTTCTGCGGGAATTCTTCAAGCGTTTTGGCATCAAGCTGATAACCGCAGGAAACGCGGACGAGGGCTTCCGCAAGCTGTCCGTGGAAGACCCGGACCTGCTGCTTCTCGATGTGATGTTGCCCGGCAAAGACGGCTTCGCAATCTGCCGCGAGGTGCGAAAGTCGAGCAACATCCCGATCATCATGCTGACGGCTCGTGGCGACGTCATCGATCGCGTGTCGGGCCTGGAGCTCGGCGCAGACGACTACATCGGCAAGCCTTTCGAGCCGCGCGAACTCGTTGCGCGCGTCCAGGCCATACTGCGCCGTAGTGATTCCGCGGGGCCGAGTGCTGGAAAACTGAGCTTCGAGGGAATGGAGATCGATACGGAATCCCGCTCCGTCAAGGTCGACGGCGAGAGCGTGGAATTGACGTCCATGGAGTACGAACTGCTGCTTATCCTCGCCCGGCGGCACGGCAAGAAGCTGTCCCGCGACGACATACTGGGCGAACTACGCGGTATCGATGCCGCAATCCTCACGCGGTCCGTCGACATCATGATTTCGCGGTTGCGCCAGAAGCTGGGCGATTCGGTGAAGCCGCCGCGTTTCATACAGACCGTCTGGGGGCGGGGCTACTCATTTATCGGAGTGCCATTGTCCGATGATTAGGCAGCTGGCGCGATCACTGTCGTTCCGGCTCCTGGTCATTTTTCTGCTGCTCGGCGGCCTGTTTGTTTACGGCACCTTTGTCGCTATCCGCTGGGTCTACAGCAGCGATGACATTCGTGGCCTGATCAGCGGACATCTCTCCCTGCACGTGCAGTACGTGAGAGAGGATATCGGCAACCCGCCACGCATCGACCGGGCCGTCGCGATCACCGAGCGAGTGCCAGTCGATATCCGTATTCTCGGCCCGGATATCGACTGGGCTTCGGATCCGGATTTTCCCCGGCTCTCGGAGCTCACGTTCGGCCCGAGTCCCGCATTCAGCGACGATCCCGGTGCCTGGGTCGACGAGCTTCTCGGTATCGAATTTGCGAGGCAGGACGATCACAACTTCCTGCGCATGGCTTCAGGTGAGAACGGCGAATACGACATCGTCGTTGTAACGCCCAGGATCTCGGACATCCGCTCCGGCCCTGATCTCAGCTACATCATCGTCGGCATGGTGCTTACCCTCCTGCTGCTCGGTTATGCAGCCGTGAGCTGGCTGTTCAAGCCGATACGCGCCATACGCGCCGGCGCCGAACATATCGGCCGCGGCAACCTGGATCACAGGATCGAATCGATTCGTCACGATCAGCTGGGGGACCTGGCCAAGGACATCAACAAGCTCGCCGGCGACGTGCAGAGCATGCTGGACGCGAAGCGCTCGCTGCTGCTGGGAATCAGCCACGAGCTGCGTACGCCGCTGTCGCGGATGCGGCTGATCATCGAGTTCCTCGACGACGATAAACAACAGCAGGAAATCAGGGCCGAGCTGATCGAGATGGAGAAGATTATCGTCTCGCTGCTGGAGGCGGAGCGCCTGAACAGCCGCCACGAACCCCTCTCGCGGTCGGTGGTCGGGGTTCGCGCGCTGGTCGATGCACTGATTGCCGATTTCTTCGAACGCGATCGCGATCGAATTCAAATCATAGACCGCAGTGATGGGGCTTCCGCAAATATCGACGAGGCGCGCGTGTCGCTGCTCCTGAAGAACCTGGTCAGCAACGCCTTGCGGTATTCGCCGGTGGACAGCGGTGCGGTGGAGCTCACGATTGCGGCGGAAGGCCAGGAGCTGGTGTTTCGGGTCCGCGACCATGGCCCCGGGATTTCGCCTGGCGAGGCCGAGCATATCGGCGAGCCCTTCTACCGCGGCGATCCGTCGCGCACCCGGGATACCGGTGGAACCGGGCTGGGGCTGTACCTCGCCACGTTGGTTGCGCGTGCGCACGGGGGTTCGCTGGAGCTCCTGGACACCGGTGAGGAGGGGGCCTGCTTCGAGGCCCGGTTGCCGAACTGAGCGGCAGGCGGTCTGCCACGACCTGTCTGAACGACCGTGATCAAGCGGCGAATCCCTTGCGGGCCATTCCATCGGTCATCTCGGCACACTGTTGCGGCTGATCAAGCCTCGCCAGCGCGGGTCCCCGATAGCGCAACCCTGATTTAACATAATCAAAAACCGGTGTTCCTGCGTACGGATTTCAACGACTTGCGAGCGGCCGACTTTGCCGATTTGACGGCCCATGAGCAATGATATCAAAATGATATTAGTTTGATACAACTTCGGTCACGCTGGGGAGAGGCCCATGATTCGTGAAAACGTACGCAATGTATCTTCCGGATACCTGATGCTCATCGTGCTGGTCATTTTGCAGCTGGCTACTGCCTACGGCATTTACAGTGCCCTGCGTGTCATGTGGGTTCCGGGGCTCATACTCGCCGTGCTCGCGTCGATCGTCGTGCTCATCATGTGGGCCGGCCTGTTCATGATTCACCCGAACGAGGCCAAGGTCCTGCAGCTGTTCGGCAAGTACGTCGGCACCGCACACGAACCGGGGCTGAAGTGGGCGAATCCGTTTTACCAGAAGACCGCCGTTTCGACGCGCGTGCGCAATTTCGAGAGCGGCAAGCTCAAAGTGAACGATTCCAATGGCAGCCCGATCGAAATCGCCGCGGTAGTGGTGTGGAAGGTCGTGGACACCGCCGAGGCGCTGTTCGAGGTTGACGACTACGAGGAATTCGTTCAGATCCAGAGCGAATCGGCGCTCAGGAACCTGTCGACGACTTACCCCTATGAACCGCATGAGGGCGACGGGCTGGCGTTGCGCAGCGACCCGGTTGAAATTGCGCAGGCGCTGCGCGAGGAGATCCAGGATCGGCTGGATACCGCCGGCGTAACCGTTATCGAAGCGCGCATCAGTCACCTCGCGTATGCGCCCGAAATTGCCAATGCCATGCTGCGGCGTCAGCAGGCCTCGGCGATCATCGCAGCCCGCCGGCAAATCGTGAGCGGTGCGGTCGGGATGGTGGAAATGGCGCTCGACGAGCTGCGGCAGAACCAGGTGATCGAACTCGACGAGGAGCGCAAGGCGGCGATGGTCAGTAACCTGCTGGTGGTCCTGTGTGGCGAGGAGGGCGCGCAGCCGGTGCTGAACACGGGCTCGCTTTACACCTGATCATAGAGATAACCGGAGTACCTCGAGAGCGATGGCTGCCCGCAAAGCTTTTGCGCTGCGCATAGACGAGAAGACCCTGGCGGCGATGCAGCGCTGGGCGAACGACGATCTACGCAGTCTCAACGCGCAGATCGAGTTCGTCCTGCGCGAGAGCCTGCGCAGAGCGGGGCGCTTGCCGAAGGACAAGAATGCCGGCCAGGACTAGTGGCTGCTCAGTGCCGTTGCCTTTTGGAGTCGTCTCGCGACGAGGCGTGGCGCTTTCGCTCGGTGGTCCGTGCGGGAGGTTTCTCCCTGGACCGCTGTTGCCTGCTCTGCGACGGCTCCTGACGGCGTGAAGTAGACGCACCACGCTCCTGGCGGTTTTCACTGGCTCGGTGACGGCGTTGTTCCGAGGTGCGCTGGTTGCTGTGGCGCTCTGCCGAGACGTGATCGCGCCGCGCGACGGTCTCGGGCCGAGTTTGCTGCCTATGGATTCGGGCTCGTTGCCTCTGCTCGGAGTTGCGCTCGGGCCGCGCTTGCTGCCTCTGGACTCGGGCTCGTTGCGGCTGCTCCGAGTTGCGTTCGCGCTGGGTTGCCCGGCGAGGCGCCTGCCTGGTTGCCGACGGAACAAATGCCTGGCGCTCGTGGCGGCGGTTGTCCGATACGCTTCGCGCGCGGTGACTCTGACGCCGGTCGTCCGTCGACCGTGCAGTGTGCGTGCGCTGCATATTTCGAGCCGTCGCGTGCGTTGCCGTGCCCGTGTAGGAACGATGCCGCACACTGCGCCCCGTGTAGTAGCTGCTGTGAGCAACGCGCTGGTTGTGGAGCCGGCGCCGTCTTTCGTGACGCGGCCGCCAGTGATCGCCACGGCTGTAACGGTGACGCGATACGGAGTAGCGATCCCTCGAATAGTAGTGGTTGTGCACGTGAATCGTCGGCCGGCGGTACCACCAGCCATCCCAGTAGTGCCGATCATAGTAGGGGTGGCCGTGATAGCTATGGTGGATGACATGCACACTGTCGGTTACCCAGCCGACAGTGAACGCAGTCGTGACGCCCCAGAAAAAGCCGCTGTTGAACGCGTGTCCCACCGGGTACGGGTAGTAGTAAACGGGGTATGCGCGCGGATAGTAGTGATACGCCGGCCGCGTCTGGTACACGACAACGCGTTCGGGCTCGTAATAAGGCACGTAAATCACGTCATCCTCGACCGGCGTGATTTCGATGGTGCCGTCGTTGCGAGCCACCGTCTGGTGCGAGTCACTCTTCAGGTTGCCGGCGGCATACGCGCGGTCGCGGAAGCTCTCTACCGCGCCGACGACGTCCGTTTGCTGGGCGACCACGGCTTCACCGAGGCGCCAGGTCCAGTCGAGGTCCTCGTTGAGCAGTTCCAGCACCTCCGGATAGTTGAGCAATGCGATCACCGAGTCATCCCAGGCCTCATCGGGTTTCAGCGACGGGTCCTGCTCGAGGTCTTCGACGAATCGCTGCGCCTGAACGAGCTGCAGCGGGTAGGTGGATGCCGGCAGCACGATCGCGAGGAGATCGTCGGGATAGAGCGCGATGGGGCCGACCAGCTCCTGCAGCTCGGTTCTGGTCAGTAGCGGAATATCCTCGTTCCCGGCTGGCGAATCCGGTTCGAACGATTCGTAGTCCGCCAGCGGCGCGCCGCCGTCATCGACGGGAACCTGAGCGACAGCAGGCGTTACCACGATCGCCGCAAGCGCCGCGATCGCCGGCACGAGGCGGGTAGAGAGTCTGATGCGTAGGGCGTTCATACGGCCTCCCGGTCCTGCAAACGTGGGCGCTTCAGCCCACCTTGCAGACGAGAATAGCCGTACCTACCTTAACCGGCGCTTAACGCCGCCAGCCCCTGCTATTCGTCGGCACCCCCGTGCCAGGAGAGGAACTTCCAGCCATCATCCGTCTGCACGAGCACATCGCTGTAGCGGCCATTATTGACCTCGACCTCGCCGTCCTTGTCCTTGTAGGCAGAGGTGTAAAGGTAGTGCGCTACTGCCACGTCGCCGTGGATGATGATGGCCAGGGGGTACAATTCATGCGCAACGACCTTGCCCTGCGATTCGTTGAAGCGGTTCCACATCTTGGTGGACGACTTGCTCCGAGGGGCCGGCGAAGTCTTCGGCCAGCCGGAGAAGTCGGCCGCGAGCAGTTCGTCAATCCATTTTTTGTCACCGTCCTCGACTGCGTTCCATTGCCGCTCGATCACGGCCCAGACGCTGGCCTGGTCACCCACCGTATCCTGCGCTGCGGCGAGACCGGACAGCAGCAAGGCTGTTACCGCAATAATAATCTTATGGCTGTTGAATCCGTGCATCCCCAAAACCTCGATCTACGCCAAAGGTAGGCCGAGTTTAGACGTAAAGAAAAGGAGCGACAAACCCGAGCCACAAATGAGACGCGAGGGCGCTCAAGCGGCATTCAGCCCCAGCAGTTTCATCGCTTCGACCTGCTGCGGTTGCAGGGACTCGCCGGATTCGACGGAATACAGGTTCACGAGGTCGGATTGGCCCAGGTATTCGGGGTGGTGAAGTTCGATCAGGGTTGCGTAATCAATGGCCTGATCGCTCTTCTTCAGCAGCAGGCGGTATACATGCATGGCAATATCAGTGTCGTGCTCGATTCCCATCAGTGTCGCGACCGGGTGGGTGGGATGGTCGAGTCTCGCTGTGCCGATGTGGAGAGTTTCCTTGAGAATCGCCCAGCCACTGGCTTTGAATATCGCGCCGATCGATTTGCCGGCAAGAATCTGCGCGTGCTCGGCATCGATCAGCGCATCCGGCTTATCAACGAACCGCACCACCGCATACGTGCGGCAGGTGCGGTCGCCATTCTCATCACTGTAAAGGTTCGCGTGCCGAAGTCCCGGCTCGTTGCTGACGACATCGATGCCGTAGCTGCCAAAGCGATCGGCAATCCGTTCGCTGTTGAGCCGCTCGGATTCATGTGCGCAGGCGTCCAGAGCTGCCGCGACGACCGATCGGGGTACATTGTTGCCGTGCATAATACCTATTGCCAGCCGCTTGATGGCGCACCATATACTCTGGCAATCGCAGGGTAAAGGAGCAGAACCATGCGCGCGATGTTGCTGCATACAACCGGGAGCCTCGAGTCCAATCCCGAGCCCCTGGTACTTGCGGATGTCGACGATCCCAGCCCTGCCGACGATGAAATCCTGATCCGGGTCGCGGCCTGCGGCGTCTGTCATACCGAGCTCGATGAAATCGAGGGCCGAACGCCACCGCCGAAATTTCCCGTCATTCCAGGGCACGAGGTCGTGGGGCGGGTCGTGGCAACAGGGCGCAATGCGCGCCGCTTCCGCCTCGAAGAACGCGTTGGCGTCGGCTGGATCCATTCCTCGGACGGCACGGAATCCGAAAACATCAGTCCGGCGTTCCGGGCGACCGGCCGCGACGTCGACGGTGGCTATGCGGAACTGATGACGGTGCCGGAAGCCTATGCTGCCCGTGTTCCGGATGCCTTCAACGATATTGAGGCAGCACCACTTATGTGCGCAGGCGCCGTCGGCTACCGGTCGCTGCGGCTTACCGGGCTGGTAAATGGCGAGACCCTCGGCCTTACCGGGTTTGGCGGTTCGGGGCACCTCGTTCTGCAGATGGCCCGCCACCTGTATCCGGACAGCCCGGTATTCGTTTTTGCCCGCAGCGAACGGGAACGCCGGTTCGCCCTCGAACTCGGCGCACATTGGAGCGGCGATACCGGGGAACCACCACCCGGTGCCCCGAAAGCGATCATCGACACTACCCCGGCCTGGAAACCCGTCATCCTGGCGCTCGAGAGGCTGCAACCGGGCGGACGGCTCGTCATCAACGCGATACGCAAGGAAAACACCGACCGCGAGCTTCTGGCTGAGATTCGTTACGAGGACCACCTCTGGCTCGAAAAGGAAATAAAGACGGTCGCTAACGTCACGCATTGGGACCTGTCGGAATTCCTGCCGGTTGCGGCGGACGTGCCGCTCCATGTCGAAACCCAGACCTATCCACTGGAGGCCGCCAACGAGGCGTTGACCGATCTGCGGCGGGGTGATATTCGTGGCGCAAAAGTGCTAACAATAAGTAGTTAAAACAATATATTAAAAAACATTATTAAAGTTATTTAACAATATCGTTCTGTAGCTGCCGCTGGCGCTCTCTGCGCCCGGCCCGGCTTTCGCCCTGCACCTTGCGGGAGTTTTTTGCAGCTTTTTTGGTCGGACATGCATCTCTGAGAGATAAGATGGCGCGCGGGGCGCCGGCAACGGAGACATTCAATGATCTTACCGAATCGAGCGGCGGTAGCTGCGACGGCCCTTTTACTGGTAGCAACGACCGTTGCCGCCGAAGAGCGCAACTGGGTAGAGAAGAGCAATGAGCACGCGCAGATCGTCCTCGGGGTGCTTGCCGAGTTCAATCCTGAGAGTGCCGCCAGATTCGGCGTCGAAGGGCTGGACGAGGGGATCATCGACTATCGGCCCGGACTGTATGAAAGAAACAGCAGCGCGTCGGAAGCCGTACTTGCGGAGTTGCGAGAACGCCTGGCTGCAGAAGGCCATCCCAAGGTTCGGCAGGATCTCGAGATACTGATCCAGTCGGTCGAGGACAGCCGGACAAGCGCCCGGCTCACGCGCGAACACCTGTTGCCGTATTACAACGTAAGCCAGACCGTGTTCCAGGGCGTTCGCGCCCTGGTGGATCCGCAAGTGCCACGTGAGCGCTACCCGGCGGCGATCGTTCGCATGCAGAAATACGCAGGATTGCAGGGTGCCGAAAAACCGCTGACGGAACTCGCCAAGGACAGGACGCGGGAACGATTCGACGTCGCGGGGCTCGCGGGTCCTTACCGGGGTGAGGTGATACAGAATCTGCAGCGGTCCGAGTCGATGATCAGCGGTCTCGAGGAACTGCTCGCCGGTACGGATCTCGATGGGTGGCAGGAAACCTACGAGTTACTGGCCGGGCAGCTACGGGGCTATAACGACTGGGTGCGCGCCGAGATCCTGCCGCGGGCCAGAGACGACTATCGTCTGCCGCCGGCCCTTTACCAGGACGCGCTCAGGAACTGGGGCGTCGACGCGGATCCTCTCGACCTCATAGAGCAGGCCAGCAAGGGCTACATGGATATCCGCAACGAAATGGAGGCGCTGGCACCGCTCGTGGCGCGCGAGAAAGGTTATGAGACCAGCGATTATCGCGAAGTGATCGCGCTGTTGAAGAGCGACGGTGCGCTCGATGGCGACAAGCTGCTCGACCACTACTACTCTGTGCTGCGCGAGATCGAGGCGATTATCGAACGCGAGGAACTCGTAACGCTGCCCGAACGCGAAGCCGGCATCCGTATCGCCACCGAGGCAGAAACGGCGGTACAGCCAGCCCCGACCATTGATATTCCGCGCCTCCTGGGCAATACAGGCGAGTACCCCAATTTCGTCATTCCAAAGCTCACGCAGAACGACGACGGCAGCTGGCAACAGACCGACGGCACTTATGAAGCGGGATCCTGGACGCTGACGGCGCACGAGGCAAGGCCCGGGCACGAAATGCAGTTCTCCAGCATCATCGAGTCTGGAGTGTCCATTACGCGCGCACTGTTCGCCTTCAACAGTGCCAACGTGGAAGGCTGGGGCCTCTACGCCGAAGCGATCGTGCGGCCCTACCTGCCGCTCGAGGCACAGCTGATCAGCCTGCAATACAGGCTCATTCGGGCGGGGCGCATGTTTCTCGACCCAATGCTGAACCTGGGCATGATCACGACTGAAGAGGCGCGACGCCTGATGATCGAGGACATGGCGGTCGGTGAGTCCTGGGCGAACCACGAAATCGAGCGTTACACCTACCGTATCCCCGGCCAGGCGACGGCGTACTACTACGGCTACACCAAGTTGCAGGCGCTGCGCGCGCAGACCGAGCTCCGACTCCGCGACGATTTTGACCAGCGCGCCTTCCACGATTTCCTGCTCGCCCAGGGCATGCTGCCGCCCGACATCCTCAAGGAAGCCGTCATGAACGAATTCGTCCCTTCGCAGCGCAAGCTGTGAGACGGGCTCCGGGTGTGGCGCTATACTTTTGGGATGAGCCACACCATCGTCTGTTTTCGCTGTGGCGCTTCGCTGGCGTCGCTGTCCCTGCCGCTGTCGCGCAGGGACGAGTGCCCCGAGTGCAGCGCACACCTGCACGTGTGCCGGATGTGCCGGCATTTCGATCGGGCGGCGGTGCGCCAGTGCCTGGAGGACGATGCCGAGGACGTCGTTGACAAGGAGCGCCTGAATTTCTGCGAGTGGTTCGTCCCGAGCGAGAACGCCTTCGACCCCGCAGCCAAGGCTGAGGCCGACAAGGCAAAACAGTCCCTTGGCGCGTTGTTCGGAGACGGTGATTCGCCATCCGAAGATGCGGATTCATCGCTCAGCGACGCCGAGAAACTGTTCCGGTCGTGAGGGGGGCGGCTGCCAGTTCATGAGCATGGATCGCCGGCGCTTTATCAGCCTGTCGGCGGCGATTGCAGCCGCGCCGCTGGCGGCGTCCTGCAGCGGCTACGACAAGGTTGCCGCTCCCGGCGTACCGCGGAGTGACTTCGATGAGGATTCCACCGCTCTGCAGGTAACCGAAGGCATCGACCTGTCCGGCAAGATCGCTGTCGTGACCGGCTGCACGTCGGGGATCGGATTCGAGACGATGCGCGTTCTAGCACTGCGCGGCGCCTGGGTCATCGGCACGAGCCGCTCGCTGCAGCGTGCTGACGATGCATGCAAGCTCGTGCGCGGCAAGACGACCCCGCTCGCGCTCGAACTCTCCGATTTCGACTCCGTCGTGCGCTGCGCCGAGACGATACGGGCGCTGAACTCGCCCATAGACATGCTGATATTGAATGCGGGCTATCGGGGAGGAGGCAACGAGCGAACGCTCATCGACGGCGTCGAAAAACATTTCCTTGTCAATCATCTCGGTCATTTCGTGCTCGTAAACCGTCTGCTCGACAGGTTGTTCTTTGCCTGGCAGGGGCGCATCGTCGTCGTCGCCAGCCGTGCCGCGTATCGTGGTGCACCGGAGACCGGCATTCGCTTCGACGATATCACCCTGGAACGCGATTACAGCGATTCGCTGGCTTACGGCCACTCCAAGCTCGCCAACGTCCTTTTTTCGCTGGAACTCGGCAAGCTGTTGAAGGGCACGCGCATAACGTCCAATGCGTTGCACCCGGGTCTGATTGACACGGAGATCGATCGCAACGTCAACCGCTTCCTCCAGCTCGGTTTCGGCGTGCTGGCGGCGCTGCGCGGGAAGTCGGTCGATGCGGGCGCAGCGACGTCGTGTTTCGTGGCGACCAGCCCGCTGCTCGGGTCGACGAGCGGGCGTTACTTCGAAGATTGCAATGCGATCGAAGTCAGGGAGAGTCACCTGCAGGACATGGCGATGGCGGACAGGCTCTGGGTCGTGTCCGAACAACTGACGCGTGACTATCTCGTGAAGCACGAACGTCCGGATTGGGATGAGTTTGAAAACGGGCTGCGAAAGAGCGGCAGGGACGGTGCATGACCAAGGGTCCGGACAAAGCGCTTGTCGTGCTCTCGGGCGGACAGGATTCGACGACCTGCCTGTACTGGGCGATTGATCGGTTCGGTCGTGCCAACGTATCGAGCATTACGTTCGACTACGGGCAAAAGCATCGCATCGAACTGGAATGCGCGCGCAATGTGGCTGCAGCGGCGGGCGTACCGAACGCGTGTTTGCCGATCGACACGTTTGCCGCGCTCGGCGGTGACGCTCTGACCGATACGTCAATACCGGTAAGCGATGAGGCGGATGAGGAAACCGAGCTGCCGGTAACCTTCGTCGCGGGACGCAATCTCATCTTCCTGACGTTTGCGGCAGCGTATGCGTACCGGCACGATGTGCGGCATCTCGTGACCGGTGTTGCACAGACGGACTACAGCGGCTATCCCGATTGCCGTAAAGAGACGATGGCGGCATTGCAAGAGGCGATCACGCTTGGTATGGATCGCGAGTTCACCATCCACACGCCCCTCATGCATCGGTCCAAAAAGGAAACCGTCGAACTGGCTGTGCAGCTCGGCGCGCTGGAGATGTTGGCGCTGACACACACCTGCTACAACGGCCGCCGGCCGCCCTGTGGCGACTGCCAGGCCTGCCGGCTGCGTGCCAGGGGCTTTGCCGAGGCCGGCGTGCGCGATCCTTTGCTCGATATCCGATGACGTACACGGTCCGGGAAATCTATTACACGCTGCAGGGCGAGGGTGCCCGTACGGGACGCCCCGCAGTGTTCCTGCGTTTTGCCGGCTGCAATCTCTGGACGGGGCGTGAACAGCATCGCGCGGAAGCGGTGTGCAGGTTCTGCGATACCGAGTTCGTCGGCACCGGCGGTCCCGGTGGCGGCAAATTTCCGACGGCCAGTGCACTGGCCGACGCGGTGGCCGTAGCCTGGCCGGTTTCGGAGTCACACCGCGACCAGTACGTGGTGTGCACCGGTGGCGAGCCATTGCTGCAGCTGGACGAGGCGCTGATCGATGCCTTGCACGGCGCCGGCTTCGAGGTCGGCGTGGAGACGAACGGCACGATCGCGGCGCCGCCGGGCATCGACTGGTTGTGCGTCAGCCCGAAAGGAAGTGCCCCGCTCGAGCAGACGTCGGGTAATGAACTCAAGCTCGTCTATCCGCAAGCCGAGGACGTGGCGCAGCCTGAAGAATTCGAGTCACTCGAGTTCAATGATTTCTATTTGCAGCCGCTGGACGATGCAGATCGCGATGCCAACACCAGGGCCACGATCGACTACTGTCTGGCTCACCCCCGCTGGAAGCTAAGCTTGCAAACGCACAAGATCCTGGGCATCGATTAGGACCCGACATCGAGCCTGGGGTCAGGCAGTTTCTTCGTGGCTCTCCTGACGCCATTCGATGACGTTGAGTTCGATGAAGACGAACGCGACGAGCCACAGGAACGCGTCCCACCAGTCGACGAAGTCGCCGGTGACCATCCAGGCAACGACGGCGAGTGCGAGTATCGAATAAAGAACAACTTTCGCCACCGTGCTCAGGTAAAGCGCCAAACCCTCGAAACGGTTTTTTTCCTGCAGGCGTACGTCGATCTCCAGGACGAGGACGACCAGCAACCAGACGCCTGCGTTGATGACGTCTACGACTGCGAGGAAGTGAATGGCAGCAAGCCCGGGCTGGTCGACCACTGCGGTGACTCCGTCGAAGCGGACGAAGGTATCGAGAGTGCTGAAGGAGGTGCAATTGGACGCCGAGATCTCCGCGTACTCGCCAAAGGTCGTGGCGTAGGACCAGTTCTGGCCGACGAGCGCGCACAGATCGCTGACGCCAGTCAGCGGAGAGGTCTGATAGACATACGCGGCGTCGGTGACATAGCCGTAAAACGCGGAGACGATGAACAGGTAACACACTGCTCGCAGCGTGTGCAGGGACACCGTGACTGCGCGCGTAAAATGCCGGTCTTCGAGCACGTAGGTCTCGAGCTCGAACATCAACAGCAAGACCACCCATGCCGCCGTATCGATCGTGGCGGCGTATGCCTTGAAGATCTCACCGCCCGAGATGCCCCCGGGATATTCGAGCCGCGCAGCGGCCCATTCCTCGCCGAAAAAGACGAAGATGTTGATAGTCAGCAGGGTATAAATCGAGTACTTGAAAAGCTGGTACAGGACTCTGCCGTTGATTTTCAAGCAGTGGCTCCTCCGGAGTCGCCGCCCGATATCGGGCGGCAGGCGGTAATTTCGACCGATTTCGGCATAAACTAGACAAAGCCATGAGCACAAGCAATCGACTCCGCAGATTTATTACCGACCGCGACTGGCGGATCTGGTTCGGGCTGGTCGTCACCTTCATCTGGATCGGCGGCGGCCTGTGGTTCGTGGCCGGCTCCGTTGCGGCGGATCCGGACCAGGAACTGACGCTTGACGTGATCGGCAACTTCCTCGAGGGTGCGTTCGCGCCGCTCGCGTTCCTGTGGCTCGTGCTCGGGCTGTTTATGCAGCAGCGGGAGCTCGCGAACAACACGGAAATGCTGCGCCGGACCTCGGAGCAGTCGGAGAAGCAGACCCAGGCGATTGCTGCGACCGAGATGAATGCGCGGCAGGAGACATTCTTCAAGATTGCTGAAAGCGTCAAGCATCAACTCGGCGGCATCACCGGGATGCTCTTTGCGGGCGGGCTGGGCCCTGCCGGCAGCAGTCGCTACAGCCGGGATGAGGTCACCGACATGTTCCAGAAAGCGTCGAATGGTGATGCCGAGATCTTCGCCCGCCAGTTCCTGTCAATGGAATTCATGGAGGAGGGCGGCATCGGCTTGCTGCTCTATGACACCGAGATCCGCCGCCGTCATACGCGCAATTTCCGGCGCACCTTCGACCGACTGCTCGAGCTGGCAAGAGGCTGCGATGTCGACGGTATTATCGTCGATACGATGAACCAGTCCGCCTTCGGCCTGCTCTACCAGCAAATGACCGACTACATGCCCGACGACTTCGAGGCAGGCAACACGCCGCCCGAAGCGGATCAGTCCGGTATGTCCTCGTCATCGTCGTCGATATCCGCGTAGTAGATCCAGACGTTCTCCTCGCCGGTGAGCAACTCGATGTACTTTGGGTGCACGAATATATTCTCGCGTCCCGACTTGACCTCCTTCAGCACGCCGAGGTCGCAGAGCTGCTTTAGATAGACGGACGCGGTCTGACGCTTCGCAATATCTGTGTCGACGAGGTTGCCGATGCGGCAATAGGGCTGCTTGAACAACAGTTCGACCAGTTCCCAGGAGTAGATTTTGGGCAGGTTCTGCTGCACGTATTTGGCCGTGTGGACCATGAGTTCGCGGATAGCCTTGATCTTGTCGGTCGTCCAGACGCAGGTTTCTTCCACGCCCTCGAGGATGAACTTGATCCAGGGTTCCCACTGCTGATTGTGCGTAACATCTTTCAGGAGCAGGTAGTACGCGGCCTTGTTGCTGATGATGAAGCGGCTCAGGTAGAGGATCGGCGAGTCCAGCAGGCCCTGCTCGACGAGAAACACGATGTTGAGAATGCGGCCGGTGCGGCCATTACCGTCCGCGAACGGATGAATGGCCTCGAACTGGTAGTGCTGTACTGCCATGCGCACCAGCGGATCGATATCGGTGCTCTTCTGCATGAATTCGGCCCAGTTATCGAGCATTTTCTGCAGTCGTTTCTGCCCCACCGGGGGCGTGTAAATCACCTCGCCCGATGCCCGGTTCTTGAGCTTTGTTCCAGATTCTGCTCGAAGATCAAGCTCTACTCCTTTGACTATACTGACAATTTGTATTGCCATGTCCGTCGTCAGCATGCGCCGCTGAACCATCTTCGTTCCTTCGTACAACGCCGTGCGGTAGCGCAGCGCCTCCTTGGTCGCCGCATCTGCCTTGTCCTCAGCGACATCCGCGAACTCGAACAGCTTGTCGGTCGTCGTGACGATGTTCTCGATCTCGGAGCTGGCGCGCGCCTCCAGTAGCGGCAGGGCATTCACCAGGACGGCCGAGTTCGGTATTAATTCGGCGGCCTGCTTTAGCTCTGCAAGTGCGACCCGGGCTGCGATGCACTGCTTGAGGATTGCCTTGGTCTCGATGAGTTCGTCGGGCGGGGGCAGTGGCGGCAGATCGTTGTAGGGCAGTTTCGGGTCAAATTCGGGCATTACGGGCGTCTCCGGCAGGGCATTATGTTAAATCTGGGGTCATTTTATGACAAATATGTCGAAAAAAGTGAAAAATATCGACATATTTAGCGAACGTGTCGATTCCTTCGACGTCTTTTTCAGCTATGTCGAGATTTTCAGGAAATATCGACACATTCGTGATACGTGTCGATTTGATCGACAGGTATTTCAGACATGTCGATTTGCCCTGTATTTTTCGACATATTTTGAGTATAGGTCGATCGAATCGACACGAATGTGACCCAGGTGGAGAAAACCGCGTCGCCGTCCGGCGACATCGTGACAGCGCAGGGCGCGGCCCCTATCCTTGGGTCACAATTACCGGAGAGATCGCTATGGGCAAACTACGTCTCGCTGGCTTTATTCCTGCGTTTTCACTACTGCTGTCGGCCTGTGGGGGGAGCGGCGGTGACGGCCCTGCAGTGTCGCCGCCACCAACACCGTCGCCGCCACCCCCGGCCGCTGCTCCGCAGGTCGCATTGCAGCAGGTATTCGCCGGCCTCACACCGGTACCCGCGGCGCCCGTGTCGCTGCAGCAGGCGCCGGGCGATGGGACGCGCTGGTTCGTCGTCGAACAGGCGGGCACGATACGCGCGTTTGCCAATGACGATGGTGCGACCGGCACGCTGGAATTCCTGGATATCTCGGCGCGCGTAATTTCCGGGGGCGAGAGTGGACTGCTCGGCCTTGCATTCCACCCGGATTTCCCCAATACGCCGGAGGTTTTTGTTTCGTACACCGGGGCACCCGACCTGACGTCGTACGTATCGCGATTTTCCAGCGTGGACGGCGGGCAGACACTGGATGCCGCGAGCGAGCAGGTAATCCTCACCGTGCTGCAGGATTTTTCGAATCACAACGGCGGCAATATCGTATTCGGGCCGGACGGTTATCTTTACATCGGCTTCGGCGACGGGGGCAGCGGCGGCGATCCGCTGGACCGCGCGCAGGACAACACCAACCTCCTCGGTACCATGGTCCGGATCGATGTCGATGGTGGAAATCCGTACGCGATTCCGGCAACGGACCCGGGCAATCCCTTCGCGGCCAACCAGACCTGCCCGCAGGGCTTCACCGTGGGCGGTGAGGAGTGTCCGGAAATTTTCGCCTGGGGCCTGCGCAATCCTTGGCGCTTCAGCTTCGATCGCCAGACCGGCGATCTATGGGCCGGCGATGTCGGCCAGAGTGCATGGGAAGAAATCGACATCGTCACGGCGGCTGGTGACTACGGCTGGGACGACCGCGAAGGCGCGCACTGTTTCGAGCCGCCGTCCGATTGCATCACCGATTCCATTGACCCGGTCACGGAGTACGACCGCTCTCTCGGCGCCTCTGTCACGGGGGGCTTCGTTTACCGCGGCAGTGCGGTTCCCGACATGGCGGGCTGGTACGTCTTCGGCGACTTCGTCAGCGGCAGATTGTTCGCAATCCCGGCAGACAGCGTGGCGGGTACGGAACCCGAGGTGCTGCTGGAGACCGGCCTTGGCATTGCCGCATTTGGCGAGTCGGTCGACGGGGAGCTTTTCGTCGTGAATTACGGCGGCTCGATACACCAGGTCGTCTCCGCACCCTGACAGTCACTTTCACGCTCACTTTGCTATAGAATCCGGGCCCCTTACATACAGGCAAAGGTCCGGCCGGGAGATGCAAAGTGAGCGTTAAGTCAGATATCGAGATTGCACGGGCTGCAAATGTTCTTCCGATCCAGGAAATCGGCGCCAAGCTGGGGATTCCGACGGATGCTCTGATTCCGTACGGGCATGACAAGGCGAAAATCAACGCCGACTTCATCAACGCAAACGGCAACAGTAAGGACGGCAAGCTGATCCTCGTTACCGCCGTGTCGCCAACGCCCGCCGGCGAGGGCAAGACAACCACGACCGTTGGGCTTGGCGACGGGATGAACCTGATCGGCAAGAAGACTACGATCTGCCTTCGAGAGCCGAGCCTCGGGCCGTGTTTCGGTATGAAGGGCGGCGCGGCCGGCGGCGGCTACGCACAGGTCGTGCCGATGACCGACATCAACCTCCACTTCACCGGCGATTTTCATGCGATCGGCGCGGCAAATAACCTGCTCGCTGCGCTGATTGACAATCACATGCACTGGGAGAACCAGCTCAATATCGACCCCCGGCGGGTCACCTGGCGGCGCGTCGTCGATATGAACGACCGCGCCCTGCGCGCGATTACTTCCGGGCTCGGCGGTTACCCCAATGGCGTCGTGCGGGAGGCCGGGTTCGACATCACGGTCGCGTCAGAAATCATGGCGATATTCTGTCTCGCAACGAGTCTGTCCGACCTCGAAAACCGTCTCGGCAATATCGTGCTCGGATATACGCGGGATAACGAGCCGGTTACCGTGCGGGAACTCAATGCGCAAGGCGCGATGACTGCATTGCTCAAGGACTCGCTGCAACCGAATCTCGTGCAGACCATGGAAAACAATCCTGCCCTCATGCACGGCGGCCCCTTTGCCAACATCGCCCATGGCTGCAACTCGGTGATGGCGACGCAGACGGCGCTCAAGTTATCTGACTACGTCGTCACGGAAGCCGGTTTCGGCGCGGATCTCGGCGCCGAGAAGTTCTTCAACATCAAGTGTCGCAAAGCCGGGTTCCGGCCGGATGCCGTTGTACTCGTAGCGACCATCAAGGCGCTGAAGATGCAGGGTGGGGTGCCGAAGGATCAATTGATGAAGGAGAACACCGAGGCGCTGGCGAAAGGCTGCAGGAACCTCGGCCGCCACATCCGCAATCTCGGCAAATTTGGCGTGCCCGCCGTGGTGGCGATCAATCGCTATACCGCCGATACCGACGCCGAGGCGGCCGTAGTCAAAGACTACTGCAAGGAATTCGGCGTTGATGCGATCGACTGCACGCACTGGGCTGACGGCGGCAAGGGCGCAACCGAATTGGCCGAAAAAGTGGCCAGACTCTGCGACAGTGGCACTGCTCAATTCCGCACGCTGTATACAGATGATCTGAGTCTCTGGGAAAAAGCGCGCCGCGTCGCCCGAGAGATGTACGGCGCCGACGATATCATCGCGGACAAAAAGGTTCGCGACGAATTCCTGAAATTCGACCAGGCCGGTTACGGCAGTTATCCCGTTTGCATGGCAAAGACCCAGTACAGCTTTTCGACCGATCCCAATCTGCTCGGTGCACCAACCGGTCACGTCGTGCCGATTCGCGAGATTCGTCTCGCCGCCGGTGCAGAATTCGTCGTCGTCATTTGCGGGGCAATCATGACCATGCCAGGGCTGCCGAGAAAGCCCGCAGCCGACAGTATCAGCGTCAACAGCGACGGAGAGATCGAGGGCCTGTTCTAGGCGACACGCCCTTTATGCGCGCTCTTCCAGCTGGTGGCTGTCCGCCGCCGTCAGCGTGCAGCCATAGACGGACTTGAGCTTGTCGATGACGGCTTGCGTTTCGGGTGAAAAGGGTACCTTGCCCTCGAAGCTGTGCAGGACGATGCCCTCCAGCAGGTCGCCCAGCGACAGGTCGGTGTATTCGGCCAGGCCCTTGAGTACTTTGAGGAGCGAGGTCTCGATGCGCACCCCGGTCTGCGTGCGTTGCACGACGCGTCTTGCCACAGCGGCTCTCCCAATTGTTACAATGTTATAAAGGTAACGGCCTATTGGTGCATGCGCAAGGCACTATTGCTTTCCTGTAGCGGCGGGAGCAATGCCGTACAATCGGTCCGAAGCCACCGCAGGGGAGTGGCCTCAGAGGGCGCCAGATGCCGACAGAAGACGAACTTCGACAGGGTTTCCGGCTCGGTGATTGGGAGGTGCTGCCGTTGCGCGGAGTTCTGCGTAAAGGCGAGCACGAGGAGAAGCCGGAGCCGCGGGTTTTCGGCGTCCTGATTGCGCTCGCTAAACGCGATGGCGACCTGGTAACGCGCGACGAACTCGTCGACGAACTCTGGGACGGTCGGCCCACGAGCGATGAGCCGATCAACCGCTGCCTGTCGCAGCTGCGGCGCCACCTGGGCGACAAGTCGCGTCCGCACCAATACGTCGAAACCCTGACTCGCCGCGGCTACCGCCTCATGCAACCGGTGGAGCTTCTTGAACCGGCCGCTGCGGAGACACCGGCGCCGGCTGAATTGAGGAGCGAAATACCGGTGCCCGCCTGGAAGCCGGTCTTGACCGGCCTGGTGGTCGCGGCAATCGCCTGGCTGGTTTGGACGCAATGGCCGCCCGGCGACTTCCGTTCTATCGGCGTTGTGCCGTTCGAAAATGCGAGCCAGGACCCCGCCAATAACTACCTGGTCTCGGGCTTCAAGGACGAACTGGTCAATACGCTGCACAATATCCCCGACTTTACGGTCAAAAGCAGCCGGCTGGGACACGCGGGAGAAGAGGTGACGTCCATTGCCGGCAGCCTTGGCGTGGATGCGGTGCTGTCCGGGCGCGTGCATCGTGTCGGCGATCAGCTGCAGATCTTCTACACCGTCGAGGACGGCCGCAGCGGTGATGTCGTTGCTACCGCAGAACTCGAAGGGCCGGTCAGCGAGATCTTTCAGCTGCAGGAAGACCTTGCGAGGATGGTGCGCCGCGACCTGTTCGGCAAATCGTCACAGCAGTTGATCAGCAGGACGCGCCCGTCGAGTTTCGGCGCTTACGATCGCTACATGCGCGGCCTTTATGCTCTCGACCGGCGCCAGGACAGCGGCACGAGTCTCGAGGAGGCGATCGAACTGTTCAAGGAAACGATAAGGCTGGACAAAAACTTTGGGCCGGCCTACCTGATGCTGGCGAACGCCTACCTGTTGCTCCCGACCTATCGGGATGCGTCGGCCGATGAAATGAACAGGGCGGCGATCGATACCGTGCAGGAAGGTATCAGCGTCGACGACAGCATCAGCGATGCGGCGAACGCTATTTTCGGATTTGTCTACCACCAGCAGATGCAGTGGCAGCAGGCGGAAGCAGCCTACCAGGCCGCCACGTCCTCGGAGGTGATCGATCCGAATGCATTCAACTGGTATTCGCGCATGCTGGCATCCGTCGGCAGGCTGGACGCCTCACTCGAGCAGGCGCTTGCCGCACTCGAGATGGATCCGACTTCGGCGGTGATCAACAGCCGGGTTGCGCTGGCCTATCTCTGGCTGGGCGACACGAGCAATTCGGAAGAGTTCTTCAAGCGTTCCGCGAAGTATGGCGCGAGCGGATCGGCGCACACTATGGGGTATGCGTTGTTCCTGTTTCGCGAAGGTCGCAGTGCGGAAGCTTACGAAGCGGCGCGAGATGCTGCGAAGATGGCGGGCGGTAGCGAGGACTGGATCGATCCTGTGTTCGCCGCGCTGGACGACGAGACGCAACGCGCTGCTGCGGTGGCTGCGGTCGATGCGGCCGCGTCGCAAGACGGCATCAGCGAGCAAATTGAATTTATCGCGCGCACGGTGCTCGGTGACCTCGACGGCGCCATGCAAGTCGCCCGGCTGCTCGAGAGCGAGGGCGAGGTCTTCGAGATGGACCTGCTGTTCATCCCGGAGGTCGCGCCGCTCCGCGAACACCCGGACTTCGGGAAGCTCCTGGATGCACTGGGCATTACGGACTACTGGCGCGCACGGGGGTGTACCTGGACGGGCGAAAGCGCGTTTTGCGAACAGGCCTAGGCGTCGTCGACTCGGCCGCGCGAACGCTTGACGTTGCTGCGGCGTCGCTTGTCGTCGAGGCGCTTCCGGATCGATTTTCGGCTCGGTTTCGTCGCGACGCGCGGTTTTTTTTCGACGAGGGCGGACCTGATCAGCTCTCGTAGCCGTTCGAGCGCGGCCTCCCTGTTCCTGGCCTGGGTACGGTGCTCCCGGGCCTTGATAGTGACAACGCCGGCCGCGGAGATGCGGCGATCATCCATATCCAGCAGGCGTGCCCGTATCGGCTCGGGCAGTGCGCTGCAGGCACGGATATCGAACTGCAGGTGAATCGCAGTCGCCACCTTGTTGACGTTCTGACCGCCGGCGCCACTGGAGCGCATTGCCGACAGGACAATGTCGTCCATCGGGACGGCGATCTCGTCCGTTATTTCGAGTACGTCTGCCATGTCGTCCAGACCGGCCGCACGTCGTCGGGCAGTGGCGGAAAACCACCCGGCCGCGACCAGCGGTTGTCGCCGCTGTGAAAATCGGAGCCGCAAGACGCGGCCAGCTCCAGGTCGCGCGAAAGCTTTGCAAGATGTGTCGTCGTGTTGAGTGACTGCCGCCCGCACACGACCTCGATCGCCGTTCCTCCCGCGTGACGAAAATCCGTGGCGAGGCTCTGCAGCTTCGTTTTCGTAAGTCGGTATTTCGCTGGATGTGCAAGCACCGCGGTGCCTCCTGCCTCCAGGATCCAGCGTACGATCTCCGGCAGCGACGCCCAGCCGTGCCGGACGTCGCCGGGTTTTCCGGCACCGAGGTACTTGCGGAACGCGGCCCGCGTGTCCCTGGCGATCCCCGCGCTGACCATGTGCCTGGCGAAGTGCGGCCGGCTTACCGGTTCTCCGTCTGCGATTCTAAGGACGTCCTCAAGCATATCCGGCAGTCCCTTCGACCGCAGCCGCCGGGCGATGATACGGGCACGTTCGTCCCGCGATCGTTGCTGCTGCCGGACGCCGCGGCGAAGGGTCGCACTCGCCGGATCGATGTTGAGCCCGACGATGTGCACACCAATGGTGCGCCACGATGTCGAGAGCTCGATACCGGGAACGAGGCGAGGGCGTGTAACCCGGGTGTCGATCCGGTCGAACGCCGCGAGCGTGTCGTGATCCGTTATTGCCAGCGTGTCGACGCCGGACTGGGCCGCGTGCAGCAGCAAATCGTCTGGATCCAGTGAACCATCGGAGGCGTTGCTGTGGGAATGCAGATCGTAGATCACGTTGCGGGCATTATACGGACTCGACGAAGGCCGCAAAGTCTCACTGCGGATATGTGACAATGCGCGCGTTGCGTTTTTGCGAACAGGTCCTGATGAAGAAAGGCAACCTTACCATCGTCTGTCTCGCGCTCCTGTTCGTGAGCCGGGATGCATTACTTCGTACGGCGGAATCGGCATGAGCAATGACGACAAACTGATGCGCGACGCGGCGGAACGCGCCATTAGCTATCGCAAGTCGCTGCAAGGGCGCCAGGTAGTTCCGACACCCGAGGCGATCGCTGCAGTGGCAGGATTCGACGAGCCGCTCTCGGAGGACGGAAAAGCCGATTCCGAGACACTGGCGATGCTCGACGAGATCGGTTCGCCCGCGTCGGTGGCAATGGCTGGTCCGCGTTTCTTCGGCTTCGTGATCGGGGGTTCCATGCCGGTCACCGTTGCCGCCAACTGGCTGGCAACGGCGTGGGACCAGAACTCCGTGATGAGCCAGGTGACGCCCGCGGTCGCGACACTCGAAAACGTTTCGCGACGCTGGCTATGCGAACTGTTCAGCCTGCCGGAGGACTGCGCCGCCAGCTTCGTGACCGGAGCGACGATAGCGAATTTCACGGCGCTGGCCGCGGCCCGCCACAAGGTGCTTGCCGATGTGGGCTGGGACGTGGAGAGCGAGGGCCTGATCGGGGCCCCCGAGGTGACGGTGATCATCGGCGAAGAAGCACATCCCACCCTGACGAAATCGCTCGGCTTGCTCGGGTTGGGACGCGACCGTGCACTGCGTGTGCCTGTCGACGGCCAGGGCAGAATGATTGCCGACGCCTTGCCGGCGATTGACGGACCCACGATCGTCTGCACGCAGGTTGGCAATATCAACACGGGCGCGTTCGATCCCGTTGGCGATATATGCAACGCCGTACGGCCTGCAGGCGCCTGGGTCCACGTCGACGGCGCGTTCGGGCTCTGGGCCGCCGCCGTCCCGAGTATGCTCCACAGGGTTGAGGGCATGGGTGCGGCCGATTCATGGGCCACGGATGCGCACAAATGGCTGAACGTGCCCTATGACAGTGGCGTCGCTATCACCCGCGACGCTGCAGCGTTGAAAGCAGCGATGGCGATTACCGCGGATTACCTGATTACCGACACCGAGCATCGCAATCCGTCGGACTACACGCCGGAACTCTCTCGCCGTGCGAGGGGCGTCGACGTCTGGGCCGCGCTGCGATCGCTGGGGAGGCGCGGTGTCGAAGATCTCATCGAACGGTGTTGCTCGCACGCGAGGCGATTCGCGGATGGTCTTGGCGCTGCCGGTTACGAAGTTCTCAATGACGTCGTGCTCAACCAGGTGCTCGTGTCGTTCGGCGACGATGAAACGACCCTGCGCGTCATCGAGGAGATTCAGCGCGACGGTACCTGCTGGTGCGGCGCAACCGTATGGCAGGGTCGCCGCGCCATGCGTATCAGTGTCAGCAACTGGTCGACGACGGTGGCGGACGTCGATATCAGCCTCGAGGCTATGCTTGCGTGTGCCGAGCGCGGAAAGCAGGCTTGAGAACCATGCGGCGTCTCTACGACGACAACCTCTACGACTTCGCGACGCCGCAGCCCAGCTACTGGGAGGCCACGGCGCCACCGCCGGCCTTTACGTCGCCGCCGCTGGAGCGTGATGAGTCCTGCGAGGTCGCGATCATCGGTGGCGGTTATACGGGGCTGTCTGCCGCCTACCACCTTGCAAGCGATCACGGCATCGACGTACGCGTCCTGGAAGCCGGTCACATTGGCTGGGGCGCATCGGGCCGCAACGGTGGCTTTTGCTGCATCGGCGGTACCGGCCTGCACCCGCGCGGCATGATCCGGCATTTTGGCCTCGAGGCGGCGCGGGACTGGTACCGGTCGCAGGTGCAGGCTGTCGAGCTGGTGCGAGACCTTGCAAATGACGAGGACATCGACGTCGACGCGTTCGGCGCCGCGGAGGTAGAGATCGCGCATTCGGTGCGCGCATTCACCCGCCTGCAATCCGAGCACACGGCATTGACCGATTTACTCGGAATCGATGCCGAGCTGTTGACGCGCTACGAGGTCAGCGAGCGCATTTATGATTCAGCCGAACAGCACGGCGCGCTGATTTCGAAGCCGGCTCTCGGCCTGCATCCGCTGCGCTTTTGCAGGGGACTTGCGCTGGCGGCGAGCCTGCGCGGCGCCAAGCTGCATTCGGCCAGCGAGGTACTGCACTGGTCCAGGTCGGCGGATGGCAGTCACCGGCTGCAGACGTCGGGAGGAACGCTGCGTGCCTCGAAGGTGCTTTTCGCGACTAACGGCTTCATGCCGGAGCAGCTCGGGGCTGAGTTTTACGGCCGCACGTTGCCGGTTATCAGTGCGATCGTCGTGACGCGTCCATTAAGCGATGACGAGCGTCTGGATCAGGGTTGGCGGACCGAACACCCGGCCATCAATTCGAGGCACCTCCTGAATTATTTCCGGTTGCTTCCCGATAATCGCTTCCTCTTCGGTGCCCGGGGGCATACTCGCGGTACGCTGCAGGGTGAACGCGCGACCTACCGGAAGATCATCGACACGTTCCGGACAATCTGGCCCGGATGGGCCGACGTCGAGATCGAGTACCGCTGGCACGGGCTGATCTGCATGACGGCGTCGTTACGGCCGGGTATCGGCCGCCTCACGGACGATCCGTTTACTTTTTTCGGTTTCGGTTACCACGGCCACGGCGTCAATACGGCCACCTGGGCAGGCAAGCAGCTGGCCGACTGGATGGGGCGCGGCGCTGCCCCGGACGACCTTCCGAGATTCGCCCGGGAACTGCCCAGGCGCTATCCAATTCCCGTACTGCGTCGCACTTACCTGCGCACGGGCCTCGTCGTGGCAAACTGGCTCGACAGTCTCTGATCAGAGGAAGTTGAAGACAAAGCCGAGGCTGACAACAGGCCAGGCCTTGTAGTCGCTGAGTTCGTCCTCGAGTTCCGCACGTTCCGCATCGAGCGAGGCTTCGAAAGTCGGGTTGCCGGCAAGCAGGCCGTCGGTGGCCATCGATACCTGCGGGGATCCTTGCCAGAGCACGCCGAAATCGAGGTTCATGCCGACTTTGCCGAACACCGTGAAGTCGAAGCCGACGCCGAAATAGGGGGACGTGCTGTCGAATGCCGCACTTGCGGACAGGGTGCCGACGGCGTCGGCGGGATACGGGTCGCCGCCGATCAGGATAATAGCGCCGTTGTCGCCGCTCACCGCATTGAATTCGTTGCCGTTCGAGTACAGCCCGCCCGTAAGCCGGAACGGGCTGAGCGGGAAGCGGAAGTTGCCCGTTACGTAGTAGTTATCCAGGTTGATCTCGGCGTCGTAGTTGACGCCGCCGTAGATGCCGTTGTCGCTGTAGTCGTACTGGTTGGCGCCCAGGCGCACATCGAGATACGGCAGCGGCCGCCATGTGCCCTCGACGCCAATGCCGAGCGTGCCGGCTTTGACGCCGACGCCGAAATTGTTGTCTGCGGCGGCAGTGCCTGTTGCCGCGATCGCCATTAGAAACGCGACAATTCTGAATGAAAGACTCTTCATGATTCCTGTCCTGTTGCCCGAGCGGAATTTCGAAGACCAGCGTAAACACCGGTCACGGGGGGTTCTGTGCGGCGCATCACAGGCTGACGGGCGCCAGGGTTGCGGACTATGTCAAAAACCGCATGAATTGGCGGGTTTCGCCCCGCGCACACTCAGCAGCGTGCCGTTACGGTGACAGTGCGCAGGAAGCGCAATATGTCTGGCAATAATCGATAAGGAGATCGAATCATGCGCGAACTAACTGTTACGGAAGTCATGTTTGTAGGCGGCGGGCGCAAGGGCTGTTCGTCGGGGTCGGGCAAAAACAACTATGGCGGTGTTTCCGATACGGGGTCCCTTGGGCAGGACCTAATCCAGATCTACGAGGGTCTCGTCGCGGCAACCTCGCACATCATCGAGCGTGTCGCGAGCGCATTTGAGTAGCCGTCGTGGCCGGGGCGCTTCGCGCCCCGGCCCGTTGATAACGCAACAGGGCCACGATGAGCAGCATTGTGACCGCGAGCGTGACGAGAGCGATTGCGCCCGGGACTCGCAACGGCACACTTTCCGGAGGTGGATTCCAGTGGGCCTGCAGGCAACGCCAGTCGAGCTGGGCGAGTCCGTTATAGGTCGCGTGTGTGATGATGGTTGTCCACAGCGAACCGGTAAGCCAGAACTGGGTGCCGATCACCAGCCCCATGAGGAAGACAAACCAGTAGGACGACGGGGGGTGGAGCGCCGTAAAGAATACCGCTGAAATCAGGATGGCAGTCAGCGGTCCCTTGTGCGCGAAAGCGGATTGCAGCAGGCCGCGGTTCACCGTTTCCTCCATGATCGGTATCAGTACCGCCATCACGAGCATGCCGAGGAAGAGCGCGGGCATCGGTGGACAGGTGAACGAGAAGACGGGCCCGATTACGGCCTCTGGATCGTCGTTGCTGGTTATGCCGAACGATACGCGAGTAATCAGCTGCGCCCACCACGCCACGCGAGCCGTGATGCCGAGTACGATGGCCGCAATCGTTACTCGTACCGTCAATTCGCGCGCGCTGAACACTCGCTGCATGAACTGGCGGTGCTCGAGGAGTAAGGGGGCGAGAAAGAGCAACAGGATCGGCGGCACGGCGAGGTAGGCAAGATAATGAGCCTGCAACTCCTCGTACCCGCGTGCGGCCAGGGTACGCGACAGCCAGGCCTGTACCGTAAGGGCGAAGAGTTGCGCAAGGACGATTGCCAGCAACTGGCGCAATGGAATTCGGATGGCGGGTGGCTGCATTGTCATCCCGGCGGACACTCTGACCGGCCAAGACTAGCGAACGGAATCGTCGCCCGACATGTACCTATCCGCGCAAAAGCGCGGGTTTTGCGGTCCTACAAAATAACCGGCTCCGTCATCTTGTCGCGGCCGTATTGCAGGAAGATTCTGCCGCGGGCATCCGGATCGATGTTGATTTTGTCGAGGTCACCCCTGATGTGCGGCAACGCCAGCAAACGCTTGTCCATGACCCGGAACCAGAGCCACGGTACGTAGGCGAGCATGTAGACGCCGAAGTAGCCGTTCGGCAATTGCGGCAGACCCTCGAAATGTCTCAGCGATTGATAACGCCTCAGCGGATGCGTGTGATGATCGGAGTGCCGTTCGAGGTGGAACAGGACGAGGTTGCTATAGATGTGATTGCTATTCCAGGAATGGTGGGGTTTGCAGCGCTCGTATTTGCCGTTTTCGTCATTCGCGCGTAACAAGCCGTAGTGCTCGACGTAATTGGCGCTGGTCAGCTGCCACCAGGCGAACAGCGTGTGCACCAGCAGAAATGGCAACATGCTCCAGCCGAATGCCCACACGAGAGCAAGCCAGATTGCCGCCGTAAGCGCATAGGACTGCAAGATCTGGTTGTTCGGATGCCACACCGATCTGCCGCGGCGGGTCAGCCGGTCCTTCTCGATGTTCCAGGCGCGCAGGAACGCGCCGGGGAACTCACGGGACGCAAACTTGTAGATACTCTCGCCCATGCGCGAACTGGCCGCATCCTCCGGCGTCGAAACGTCGCGGTGGTGCCCACGATTGTGATCGATAGTGAAATGGCCGTAAGCCGGCACCGCGAGCACGATCTTCGCCAGCAGTTTCTCGACCTTCGAGTTCTTGTGGCCCAGTTCGTGTCCGGTGTTAATTGCGAGGCCCGCGGTCAGCCCGGCGACCACAGCAAGTGCGAGAAATGCCCAGGCGCTGAGTTCCTGAGTACTCGCGTACCAGGCGGTGCCGATCAGCGCCAGGAAATGCAGCGGCACGACGATGTAGGTAAGACGCCTGTAATAAGGGTCGCGCTCGAGCTGCATGACGACTTCTTCCGGCGGATTATTCCTGTCCTCCCCGAAAATCATGTCGAGGAGCGGTGCAATGCCGTAATTCAGGAGAAAAGGCAGGAGCAGCCAAAGCTCATTGCCGGTCGCCGCATGCAGCGCAATGCCTGCGAACGGCTGTAGCGGGTAGAGCACGGAAAGGGACCAAAGCCAGCGCTTGCGATCGACGTAATGGATTGCCTCGCCGTTCGGTAACGTTCCCGTATAGCCTTTCATCGTGTGCCCGTGGTCATAATGCAGGGCGCAATTATCGCCTTTTTAGCGGGCTTGCTCCAACGCGGCCGATACTGGCGTCGGAAAATTATACATATTTCTACGGCGGGACCCGCCGGGGACGCAGAAATCGGCAGGAAACAAGGGGTGTGCAGCGCTGGTACGCAAATTGCCTTATAGTTTTATACGTTACTTCGAAAACAGAGGGTTGGCTCGGAGTGAATCGGAATACGGCGGTCCTGATCTTGGCATCGGTATGTCTTGTAACGGCCTGTGGCGGAGAATCAACTTCGTCGTCGGCGCCCGGTGACGGCGCCGCTGCGCCATTGACGGCGGCAACGCTCGGCGAACAGGCGCTGCTGCCGGCAGCCGATTACCTGGCGCAGGCGCCGTACGCCGGGGCCGACCGCGATAACGGCCGGCGCCTGGCACAGATGTGCAAGGCCTGCCACACGATAGGCAAAGGCGGAGTAAACATGGTGGGCCCGAACCTCTACGGAGTCTTCGGCAAACCGGCGGGTTCGGCAGAACGTTACAGTTACTCGGGCGCGCTGCAGGAAGCGGATTTTGTGTGGACGCCAAGGGCACTGGATGCATGGCTCGCACAGCCGGCGCTATTCTTGCCGGGTAATCGGATGAGTTTTCCGGGCGTATCGCGCGCGGGCGACCGGGCCGACGTGATCGCATACCTGCTCGAGGTAACGAGCCAGCAGAACGGCGGCTAGCGTGCGGGGCGCAGGTTACGATACTCTGTGTGTTACCACGGCGTGATTGATCAAAGCAGGAAGCGGGACACCAGTGGATATGGATGACACTTTCATCGAGAGCAGGGATTTGGCCGAGCGGCGTGCTGACGACGAGCGCCGCGATTTCAGCTGGCGTACCGTGTTCTTCGGCTTTATGCGTTCCCGGCGACGTGATTTGCGACGCAATGCGGACGCCGGCGTCATTTTTCTCGACTGGCACCATCCCTGGCTGTTCTTCCTTGCGGTCGGCATCATGCTTTTGAGCTGCGCCGATGCCTTCCTGACGTTGACGCTGATGCAGCACGGCATGATCGAGGCAAATCCGTTTATGGATAGCATGCTCAGCCAGGGCACGGCAGCCTTCGCGGTCAGCAAGATTGTGATGACCGGCACGGGCATCCTGATCCTGGTGTTTCTCGCCAAATCCCGGTTCATGAACCGCTTGCGCACCGGCCTTTTCCTGACCTTTTTCTTCAGCTTCTACTGCTGCCTCGTCTGCTACGAGATCGTGAACCTGCTAGCAGTGCTTTGACTAACGTATCGTTCCCAATACCGGTAGCTTGGGCTACACTAGCCGGCCTTTTCAGCAGCCTGAACAGATAAGCGGGTACTCACGGGGCGAATCGTCCCCACAATCCATTCTCATGGGCAGTTCTCTCAAGGACCAATATGCATCGACACCGCTGTTCGGCAGTAATGCCAGCGCCGTCGAGGCCATGTATGAGCAATACCTGAGCGACCCGGGCTCGGTTCCGAAGGCCTGGCGGGAATACTTCGAGTCGCTGGGAGATCCAGGGACCGAGATCGCCCATTCCGGGATACGGGAAGAGCTGCTCGAGTCGGCGCGCGACGGCGGCAGGGCGCGGCAAATGAGGCCGGGCGGCCGCAAGTTGTCAGGGTCCTCGGCCGAGAAGCAGGCCGCGGTGGCGCGGCTCATCCAGGTCTACAGCCTGCGTGGACACCAGATCGCAGATCTCGATCCCCTCGGCCTGATGGAGCGGCGCGTCCCGGGCGTCCTCAAGCTCGATTACCTGGGCCTGACAGAGGCCGACATGGACACGGAGTTCTATACGGGCGGGCTCGCCGGGTCGGGAAATTCGCGCATGAAACTGCGTGACATCATCGCGTTGCTCAGGTCCATTTATTGCGGCAAGGCCACGGTCGAAGTTGCACACATCTCGCGCGCTCGCGAGCGTCTCTGGCTGCGCAAGCACTTCGAGCACGACATGGCTTCGCCGGCGCTCAGCGATGAGGAGCGACTGACCATTCTCGAGCAGATGACCAGCGCGGAAGGCATCGAGCGCTACCTGCATACAAGATATGTGGGGCAGAAGCGATTCTCGCTGGAAGGCGGTGACAGCCTGATCCCGATGCTGGACGACCTGATTCACCAGGGCGGTGCCGCGGGGATTCACGAGATCGTCATCGGCATGGCGCACCGGGGCCGTATCAATGTCCTGGTTAATATCCTTGGCAAGTCGCCGGAAGAGCTGTTCGAGGAGTTCGAAGGCAACTACGACCTCGACGAACTCAAGGGTTCGGGCGACGTCAAGTATCACAAGGGCTTCTCCGCCGACATGAAGACCAGCGGCGGTAACGTGCATATTGCGCTCGCCTTCAATCCGTCGCATCTCGAGATCGTCGATCCGGTCGTCGAGGGTTCGGTCCGCGCGCGTCAACAACGCCGCGACGACAGGGAACGCGTCGAGGTCCTGCCGGTACTCATCCATGGCGATGCGGCATTTTCAGGGCAGGGCGTCGTCACCGAGACATTCCAGCTGTCACAGACCAATGGCTTCAGGACCGGTGGCACCGTGCATATCGTGGTGAATAACCAGATCGGTTTCACGACAAACCGGCCCTCCGACGCTCGTTCGACCGACTATTGCAGTGACGTTGCGAAGATGATCGAGGCGCCGATATTCCACGTCAACGGCGACGATCCGGAGGCCGCGATTCTCGTGACCCGGCTCGCGCTGCAGTATCGCCAGAAGTTCAAGAAGGACGTCGTTATCGACCTCGTCTGCTACCGCCGTCACGGCCACAATGAAGCCGATGAGCCTGCAGCAACACAGCCGGTCATGTACAGCACGATTCGAAGCCATCGCACGACGCGGGACCTCTACGCGGAACGGTTGATCGAGAAAAAGCTCATCAGCAAGGACGGTGTCCGCAAGATGCAGGATGATTACCGTGACCGGCTGGACCGCGGCGAACCCGTGCCGAAAGCGTCGCTGGGTATGATCGGCAACGAATTCACGGTCGACTGGACGCCATACATCGATGCGAGCTGGGACGAGCCTGTCGACACGACGATCAGTCCGTCGCGTGCTGAACGAGCCAGCAAGTACTTCACGGAAATTCCTCGCGATATAAAGCTGCACGGTCGCGTACAGCGCATTGTCGATGAACGGGCACGCATGGCCTCGGGCGAGATCGCCATGGACTGGGGTTTCGCCGAAACCATGGCGTACGCGTCTTTGATAGAGGACGGCTTCGACTGCCGACTGGTCGGCCAGGACAGTGGCCGCGGCACGTTCTTCCATCGCCACGCGGTGCTGCACAACCAGGTCAACAACCAGGAATACACACCGCTGCAACACATCGTCGAGCGGCCGAACGCGTTTCGCGTCATTGATTCATTGCTGTCGGAAGAGGCGGTGCTCGGCTTCGAATACGGTTACGCCACGACGGACCCCGGTACGCTCGTCATCTGGGAGGGCCAGTTCGGCGACTTCGTGAACGGGGCGCAGGTGGTTATCGATCAGTTCATCAGTTCCGGTGATGCGAAGTGGGGCCGTCTCTGCGGCATGACTCTGTTCCTGCCGCACGGCTACGAAGGGCAGGGACCTGAGCACTCGTCCGCGAGGCTCGAACGATTCCTGCAGCTTTGCGCCGAACACAACATGCAGGTCTGCGTGCCGTCTACGCCGGCGCAGATGTTTCACATGTTGCGTCGCCAGATGTTGCGCAAGTTCCGCAAGCCGCTGATCGTCATGACGCCGAAAAGCCTGTTGCGGCACAAGATGTCGGTGTCACCGATTACGGCATTATCCGATGGCCGTTTCAACCTGATCATTCCCGAGATCGAGGCGATCGAGCCCGCCGCAACGCGGCGTGTCGTATTCTGCAGCGGTAAGGTCTATTACGACCTGCTCGAGGCTCGCCAGGTGCACGGCATCAATGACGTTGCGCTCATTCGAATCGAGCAGCTCTATCCCTTCCCCATCGATGAGTTCGCCGCAGTGATAGAGCAATATGAGCACGTCGAGGATATCGTATGGTGCCAGGAGGAGCCGCAGAACCAGGGTGCCTGGTACCAGATCCGGCACCGTCTGCAGGAACCCTTGCGCGATCACCAGCACCTCTATTACGCGGGCCGTGCCGGAGCGGCCGCGCCCGCATCCGGTATATTTAAAGTTCATCTTCAACAGCAAAAGGCATTGGTCGACGCGGCGCTCGATATCGAAATCAAGGCGAGCAAGTCAGTCAGGCCGCGCGAGTCGAAACGGAAAACCAAATGAGTATTGAAATCAAAGTGCCAGCACTGCCGGAGTCGGTGACCGATGCAACCCTCGTCGCCTGGCACAAGAAAGCCGGCGAGCGAGTCAATCGAGACGAAAATCTTGTCGACCTGGAAACTGACAAGGTCGTACTTGAAGTTCCGGCACCCGCCGACGGAGTGCTGCAGGAAATCAAGGTCGACGACGGTGCGACAGTCACCGCCGGGGACGTGCTGGCGGTTCTGGCTGAGGGCGAGGGTGCCGGGCAAGCGGCGGCCGAGCCTGCGCAGGCCGAGGAGCAGCCAGCCGCGGTGGAAGAACCACCTGCCGAATCTCCGCGCGCGGCAAAGGCGGGGAAAACCAGCCCCGCCGTACGCCGCCTCCTGGAAGAGCACGATCTCGAAGCGACGATCGTTACCGGTACCGGCAAGGACGGCCGTATCACGAAAGCTGACGTCATGGCATTCCTGAAGGCTGACGAAAGCAGCGATGTGACGCCGGGCGACCGGGCGCCGGTCGCCGACGACGCGCACGCGGCCGTCGGGCTGGAACGCAGTGAACAGCGCGTGCCGATGACGCGGCTGCGGGCGCGGATCGCCGAGCGCATGGTGGACGCGCAACATACGGCCGCAATGCTCACTACGTTCAACGAAGTGGACCTCACCGAGGTCATGGCCTTGCGCAGCCGTTACAAGGATTCGTTTGAGAAGAAACACGGCGTGCGTCTCGGCTTCATGTCGTTCTTCGCAAAAGCTGCGGTCGAGGGGCTGAAGAAATTCCCGGCCGTCAATGCATCGGTCGAAGATAACGACATCGTCTACCATAACTACTACGACATCGGGATCGCGGTCTCGACGCAAAGGGGCCTGATGGTGCCGGTATTGCGCGACGTCGATCAGATGAGTTTTGCCCGGTTCGAGACTGAACTCGGTGCGATGGCGACCAAGGCCCAGGAAGGCGCTATCGGCATGGACGACCTGACGGGCGGGACGTTCACGATCACCAACGGCGGTATTTTCGGATCGATGATGTCGACGCCGATCCTGAATCCGCCGCAAAGCGCCATTCTCGGTATGCACAATATTCAACAGCGTCCGATGGTGGTCGATGGCGAAATAAAGATTCGCCCGATGATGTACCTCGCGGTGACCTATGATCACCGGATCATCGATGGCCGCGAGGCGGTGCAGTTCCTCGTTACGATCAAGGAGCAGCTCGAGGATCCGGGCAGGCTGCTGTTACAGGTTTAAGGAAACAAGTCGAAGATGAGCAGAAAATTTGATGTCGTTGTTATCGGCGCGGGACCCGGCGGCTATGTCGCTGCGATTCGGGCCGCGCAACACGGTATGAGCGTCGCGTGTATCGATGAGTGGAAGAACAGGGACGGCAAGCACGCGTTCGGCGGTACCTGCCTGAATGCGGGTTGTATACCGTCGAAAGCCATGCTGGAGTCGTCCGAGCTCTACCACCGCGCCGGGCACGAATTCAAGAAGCACGGTATCAAGACCGGCGAGCTCGGTCTCGATATCGCCGCAATGCAAAAGCGCCGGGCGGGAATCGTGCGCCAGCTGACAGGCGGCATCGCCGGCCTGTTCAAAGCCAACAAGGTCGAAGGCCTGGTGGGTCACGGCAAGCTGCTCGCAGGCAGGAAAGTAGAGTTCACCCCTGATGATGGTGATCCCGAAATTCTCGAGGCGAAGTCTGTCATCCTGGCATCCGGCTCGGCACCCATCGAGCTGCCGTTCGCGCGGTTCGACGGCGAAACCATCATCGACTCCTGGGATGCGCTGGAACTCGAGGCGATACCGGAGCGTCTCGGCGTAATCGGTGCCGGCGTCATCGGTCTCGAACTCGGCAGCGTGTGGTCACGGCTAGGCTCGAAAGTCACCATTCTGGAAGCCATGGACGATTTCCTGTTCATGGCCGATCGCGACGTTGCGAACGTGGCAGCGCGAGACTTCAAGAAGCAGGGGCTCGACATCCAGCTGGGTGCGAAAGTGACTGCAGCCAAGGCGGGCAAGAAGGGCGTCAAGGTTGAGTACGACGATAAGGCCGGATCGCACGCCATCGAGGTGGACAAGCTGATCGTGGCGGTCGGCCGCAAGCCATACACGGAAGGCTTGCTGGCGGACGACGCCGGTATCCAGCTGGACGATCGTGGTTTCATCGTGGTGGACGAGGACTGCCGCACGCGCGTCAAGGGCGTGTTTGCAGTCGGCGATTCGGTGCGCGGCCCGATGCTTGCGCACAAAAGTTCGGAAGAGGGCGTCATGGCTGCCGATCTCATCGCCGGAGAGATAGCGGAGGTCAACTACAACGTTATCCCGTCGGTGATTTACACCGCGCCCGAGATCGCCTGGGTAGGCAAGACCGAAGCGGAAGTCAAGGAAAGTGGCCGCCCCTACAAGAAGGGCTCATTCCCGTTTGCTGCCAACGGCCGGGCAAAGGCGATGGAGCAGACTACGGGCATGGTCAAGATCATCTCGGCCGAAGACGACGACGAGGTACTCGGGGTGCACATCGTGGGCCCAATGGCCGGCGAACTTATTTCCGAAGCCGTTCTCGCCCTGGAATTTTCGGCCAGCACCGAGGACATCCAGCGCACGATCCACGCCCATCCCAGTCTTGCCGAGTCCATTCACGAGGCCGCGCTTGCCGTCGACAAACGCGCGCTTAACTACATGAACTAGGGCCTGTTCATTGTATTAACAGGCCCTGGCTACGCTGCGGTCAGCCCTCACCTTCCCAAAAGTCCGCGTTCTTTATACCGAGCTTCTTGGGATCGAAGGTGTACTTCGTCACACCCGCTTTCATCTGCGCTTCGTAGTCCTTGAGCGCTTTAAGCGCCGGCTTGCCCATCAGGAACAGGACCAGGATGCCGATGATATTCAGCCACGCCATCAAACCGACGGCCATGTCGCCGAGAGCCCAGGCGAGGTCCGCGGTGCGTACGGTGCCGTAGAAGACCGCGCCCAGCATCAGGATCTTCAGCACGGTGATCTCGCCGGGAACGCGTATCGTGCGCCGTATGTAAGCGACGTTGGTTTCCGCGATGTAGTAGTAGGCGAGGATTGTCGTGAACGCGAAGAAGAACAGAGCGAACGCCACAAATGTCTTGCCGAAACCGCCGACGACGCTCTCCAGTGCGTACTGGGTGAACGCCGGACTGTTCGCGAGGACGTCGTTGGACAGCATTCCGCCGCTCTCCGTCGCCTCGATACCCGTCACGTAATACTGGTTCGTAATCAGGATCATGAAGGCCGTTGCCGAGCATACGAACAGCGTATCGACGTAGACCGAAAAGGCCTGGACGAGCCCCTGTTGCGCCGGATGCTCGACTTCGGACGCCGCAGCTGCGTGCGGCCCGGTTCCCTGTCCCGCTTCGTTCGAGTACACCCCGCGCTTGACACCCCAGCCGATCGCGGCGCCGACACCGGCCATCGGCGTGAAGGCATCCGTGACGATCAGCATAAGGATCCCGGGCAACTCAGTGATGTGCAGCAGGATGATAACGATCGCGAGGAGCACATAACCGATCGCCATGAACGGCACGACGACCTGCGTAAAGTGTGCAATTCGCTTGACGCCGCCGAAAATGATGAAGGCGAGAATCAGCACGACAATGGTGGCCGTCAACAACTTGGTATAGGTCACCGAACCGAGCGACGTCTCCAGGACACCGGAGCCACCGAAGGCGAGATCGGCCGCATTGCCGATGGCATTCGATTGCACGGTCGGCAACAGCAGTCCGACGGCGAAGATAGTCGAAATGGCGAATATCCACGCGTACCATTTCTGGCCCATCGCTTTCTCGATGTAGTACGCCGGTCCGCCGCGGAACTGGCCCTCGTCTTCTTCCTTGTAGATCTGGCCGAGCGCCGACTCGACATAGGCGGTTGCTGCGCCCAGGAACGCTACGACCCACATCCAGAACACGGCCCCGGGGCCGCCGAAGCCGATCGCTGCGGCGACGCCGGCGATGTTGCCGGTGCCGACGCGGCCCGACAGTGACACCGATAAAGCCTGGAATGACGAGATACCGCGATCGGACTCCTTGCTGGAGAACAGCAGGTTGATCATCTCCTTGAAGAGGCGCACCTGCACGAAGCGGGTAAGGACCGAGAAGAACAGTCCTGCCGCCAGCAGAAGATAGACGAGCACCGGGCTCCAGACGTAGCTATTGATCAGATCGACGAATTCCTGCATTCCCCTGTCCTTTGTTGTTCTGTTTTTTTATGCCTTGGAATACTAACCGAAATCAGGATCGGCGTTGTACGGTGATGACATTGGGTAGCTGCTCCAGCCTCGCAATCGTGGTGCTGAGCGTCGGCAGATCGCGAATCTCGACGCTGATCTCCATCACGGTTTCCAGGGTTTTCTTGTCCGTCTTGCTCTTCAGGTCGATGACGTTCGCCCCCTCATCGGCAAGGACCGTACTGATATCGCGGATCAGCCCGCTGCGGTCGTAGGCGCGCAGGGTAAGGTCGGCAGGGTAGGTCGCGGACTCCGAGTTGCCCCAGTCCACCTCGATAATGCGCTCGGGCTGGCGCTGGTTGAGGCCGAGGAAGTTGCCACAGTCCTGCCGATGGATACTTACCCCACGCCCCTGGGTGATATAGCCGGATATCGGTTCCGGCGGTACCGGATGGCAGCAGCGTGCAAAGTTGCACATGAGATCGCCCACGCCGCTTACCGCCACGCCCTCGGGCTGTCCCGCCTTGCGTTGCGCCGGACGCCGCCGCCGCAACATCTGTGCCGTATCGGTCCCGCGAAGCTGCTGCAGTGCCGTGGCAACGGCCGCCGGCGTGAGGTCTCCAGCCCCGAGCGCGACGCACAGCGTTTCGGTGTTGGAGAATTTCATCTGGGTCGCGATGGTATCGGTCGCAACATCCCTGACGTTGAGGCGCGCAAGTTCCCGCTCCAGGATCTCGCGGCCCTGGCGAAGGTGCTGGTCCCTGTCCTGCTGGCGGAACCAGTTGCGCACCTTTGCGCGGCTGCGGCTGCCGACAAGATAGCCGAGGCGGGGGCTGAGCCAGTCGCGGCTCGGCTGCGACTGGCTGCCGGTGATGATCTCTATTTTGTCGCCGTTCTGAATCTTGTAGGTGAGGGGCACGATGCGGCCGTTGACCTTGGCGCCGCGGCAGCGATGGCCGACCTGGGTGTGCACGTGGTAGGCGAAATCGAGCGGCGTCGCCTCCGCTGGCAGTTCGACGATGTCGCCCTTCGGACTGACGGCGTACACCCGGTCTTCGAACACATCGTCGCGGATCTGGTCGAGCAGGTCGCCGCTGTCGTTACCCGGGTCGAGCAACTGTCGCAGGAAACGGATCTTCTGGTCGAAAGCCGCCGGTGCGCCGCCGCCTTCCTTGTAACGCCAGTGAGCGGCAACGCCGAGTTCCGCCTGACGATGCATATCGAATGAGCGGATCTGGACTTCCAGCGTCTTGCCCTGCGGGCCGATTACGGCCGTGTGCAGCGAGCGGTAGTCGTTTTCCTTCGGGTTCGCGATGTAGTCGTCGAATTCGCCCGGAAGGTAGGACCAGAGGTTGTGCACGACGCCGAGTGCCGCGTAACAGTCCTTCACGTCCCTTACCAGGATACGCACCGCGCGAATATCGAACAGGCTTTCGAGGCCTCGGTCCTTGCGCTGCATCTTGCGCCAGATGCTGAAGATGTGCTTCGGGCGGCCGGTAACCTCGGCTTCCACGCCGGCAGCGAGAAGTTCCCGGCGCAGGATTCCCTTGACCTCTTCGATGAATGCCTCGCGTTCCTCGCGCTTTTCCTTCAGTGCGTGCGCAATGTCGGCATAGGTATCGGGTTGCGTGTAGCGAAGCGCGAGGTCTTCGAGTTCCCACTTGAGCTGCCAGACACCGAGCCGATTCGCGAGTGCGGCATAGATCTCGCGGGTTTCCGTCGAGAGCGCCAGCTTCTCGGCCTGCGATGCCCCCTTGGCCGAGCGCATGCGGTGCAGCTGCTCGGCGATGCGAACCAGCACGAGCCGCACGTCCGATACGACGGCGAGCAGCATCTTGCGCAGGGCCTCGGACTGCTGCACGGCAAGCGCCTCGCCGGGCTGCCAGTCTGCGGGAAGCGAGAACCGGCCGAGCCGGACCAGACCTCGAATAACCTGAGAAAGTGCTGCTAAATTACTGTTTTTAATAGTTTCATCATCGATGAAACCATCCCGCACCAGGGGATACAGGTGCACAGCGGCAACAACGTCCTGCGGCAGCCCGAGCGATGCGACGATGGCGGCGATGGCCTGGCCGTCCTGCACGGCCCTCGCGAGCCCCGGGTGCGCAGGCAGTGTGCCTGCGAAATCGCGTGCGGCAGCGACGATATCCGCCTGTTCGGCGCCGTTGTCGTGATTTTCAGGTTTCGTAACCGCCATTTGGCAGAACTTCACAGTATGCCTGTCCCGGCAATAACCGTTATCATACGCGCTGAT
>JAACFJ010000171.1 GCA_009937505.1 Gammaproteobacteria bacterium | reverse complement strand
GCCAAGGGGTTCCTTTCTCTGATATCTAAGGCCCGCGAATTGTGCAGAAATGGCCGCGTTATTGCAATGCGGCGTACCCGTGATTCGTGTCGATCTGGCTGACCGGAAGCGGTATTCCGGGCCACTCTTCGAAGGGTTCGGGTGGTTCACAGGCGACCTTCAGGATGTCGGCGAACTCGGCGCGGGGCAACAGTGTCGCACCCAGCGTTGTCAGGTGGTGAGAAAGGATCTGGCAGTCGATCAATGCGAACCCCTGTGTTTGCAGGTGTTGCGATAGCGCGTAGAGCGCGTACTTCGACGCATTGCTCTGGCGGCTGAACATGGATTCGCCGAAGAACACACGGCCGATTGCGAGACCGTAGAGGCCGCCGATGAGGGCGTCGTCCTGCCATACCTCGATCGAATGCGCCCAGCCGTCCGCATGGAGGCGCGCATATGCGGCAACCATCTCCCGCGTGATCCAGGTGCCGTACTGACCCGGACGGGGCTCCGCACAGCTGGCAATGACCTCCGCAAAGCAGGTATTGAAGCGAATTTCGGCGTCGGAACGACGCAGTTCGCGACGCAGACGCCGCGATGCATGAAATTCGCCCGGAACGAGGACGCAGCGCGGGTCCGGCGACCACCAGAGGATCGGCTGTCCGTCATCGAACCAGGGGAAGATGCCGAGGCGATAGGCCGCGAGCAGCCTGGGGTTGCTGAGATCGCCGCCGGCGGCAAGCAATCCGTCCGGTTCGCGCATCGCGCGACCGATGTCGGGAAATGCATCCGGCGGGTCATCGGCGGAGATCCACGCAATGCGGTTATTGCCGCTCAAGACGGTTCCCCGGGATCTTTGTCGCGGTAGGGGCTGCGCGCGTCAACTGCCTCGATGTAGCGATCGACGTGGCGCGTTTCTTCCTCGAGGTAGCCTTCTATCGCGGACAGGAATTGCGGATGCGCAAGCCAGTGCGCCGACCAGGTCGATGCGGGGGCAAAGCCGCGGCTTATCTTGTGTTCGCCCTGCGTGCCGGGCTCGAACAGCTTCAGTCCCTTCTCGATGCAGTAGTCGATTCCCTGGTAATAGCAGGTCTCGAAGTGCAGTGCGTTGTGATGACCATCGCTGCCCCAGTAGCGGCCGTAAAGTGCAGTCGGACTTTCAAAAAAGACCGCGGTGGCTATCGGCTCGTCGTTCTGCTCAGCGAGGACGATGAGAATGTTGTCGGGCAACGCTGCGCCGATTCGCAGGAAGAAGTCCAGATTGTAGTAGGGCAGTGAGCCTCGGCGCATGAATGTAAGACTGACCATCCTGTAGACCTTTTCCCAGGTGTGCATGTCGAGATCGGCGCCTTTCAGCCGTCGAAAACGAATCCCGGCCTCGCTGACGCGGCGCCGGTCGCGCCGGACTTTTTTGCGCTTCGACGCCGTGAATGTCTTGAGGAATTCGTCGAAATCCGCGTAATTACGATTGTGCCAGTGAAACTGGCAGTCCTTGCGCACCCGCAGCCCGGCTTCGCGGAACAGCGGCAGTTCGTCTTCGTGGGGGAACAGCACGTGCAACGACGAACAGGCCGTGCGTTTTGCCAGCATGATCGCACCGTCGACGAGTGCGCGAGCCGCGTCTGTGTCGTTCGTGTCGGCAAGCAGCAGCCGCCGGCTCGGTGCGGGTGTGAACGGGACCGCCGAGACGAGTTTCGGGTAGTAGCTGAGTCCCGCCTGTTCGTATGCACGTGCCCATGCCCAGTCGAAAACGAATTCGCCCCAGGAGTGCTCTTTCTGATACAGGGGCATGGCCCCGAGCAGCCGGCCTTCGCGTTCGAGCGTTAGATGACGCGGCGCCCAGCCGGCGTCTTCGGAGACGCAGCCGGTCTGCTCCGCTGCAAGCAGGAATTCGTGGCGCAGGAACGGGAAGGCATCGCCCGCGAGGGCATTCCACGCGTCCGGGGCGATGTCGGCGATGGCGTCGTGGACGGTTAGCCGCATTCTCGAGTCGGCGGATCAGGCGGCCGCGTCGCCGCTCTTCAGACTTTCCCCGGTCTCCATTGCATCGAGGTATTTCTCTGCGTCGAGCGCTGCCATGCAGCCTGCGCCAGCCGACGTGATTGCCTGCCGGTACACATGATCGGCAACATCGCCGGCCGCGAAAACGCCCGGCACGCTGGTTGCCGTCGCATCGCCATCGATCCCGGACCTCACGACGATGTAGCCGTCTCGCATGTCGAGTTGACCATCGAACAGGCCCGTATTCGGACTGTGCCCGATCGCGATGAATACGCCTGCAAGATCGACGTCCTTTGTTTGCGATTCGTCAGCCGTGCTGCGAATGCGCATACCGGTTACGCCCGATTCGTCACCCAGCACCTCGTCGAGCACGTGGTCCCACTGGATGTCGACCTTGCCTTCCGTCGCGCGCTCGAACAGTCGATCCTGGAGGATCTTCTCGGCGCGCAGCGCGTCGCGGCGGTGCACTACCGTGACCTTCGAGGCCAGGTTGCTGAGGTAAAGCGCTTCTTCCACGGCCGTATTACCGCCGCCGATGACGGCGACATCCTTGCCCTTGTAGAAAAAGCCGTCGCAGGTTGCGCAGGCCGAAACGCCGCGGCCCTTGAATGCTTCCTCCGAGGGCAATCCCAGGTATTTTGCCGTGGCACCAGTGGCGATAATGAGCGCGTCGCAGGTGTAGCTGCCGTAATCGCCGTCGAGCCTGAACGGCCGGCCCGACAGATCCGCGGTATGGATATGATCGTTGATGATCTCGGTGTCGTAGCGCTGCGCATGTCGCAGCATGCGGTCCATGAGTTCGGGTCCCTGCAGCCCTTCGACGTCGCCGGGCCAGTTGTCGACATCGGTCGTGGTCATGAGCTGGCCACCCTGCTCGACACCGGTGACGATGACGGGATCGAGGTTCGCTCGCGCCGCATAGACCGCCGCGGAATAGCCGGCGGGGCCCGAGCCCAGGATCAGAACGCGGCAATGCTTCAAGTCACTCATGTATAATTTGCCCCTGGCGAAAATCGTTTGTCAGGCGACCGAGGACAACCAGACCTGCGGCTGAGCCACCAGGTTTTCAAGGTCGTCCGCGGACGTCATAGTGTTCTTGGGCTAGTGTAGGGAAAACGAAACGGGTGAGCATCCATAATAGGTGCCGAATGCGGAGGTTCGCGGCGTCGCTATCGATGGCGGGCGCCGCTCCCGTCGCATCAATACTGGTTTTTTATTCTGTTATAGTTCTTTAAAATCATAATATTAAGAACTATTCGTTACACTTTACATTAAATATGGCAAAAGCCCGAAAATCCACCCAATCCGCAGCCGGTTTGTCCGCACAAGTACACCGGGCACTTCGCGAAGGAGCCCTGTACGTTTTCGGCGCGCTGGCATTCATTCTCTGGTTCGCGTTGTTCACCTACGATCCGGCGGATCCCGGTTTCAGCCAGGCGACCGTGGGGACCGACGTCCAGAACGGCGTGGGCCGCGTCGGGGCGCTGGTTGCCGACTTGCTGTTCAACTTCTTCGGACGTCCCGCTTACCTGTTCACGGTCATGGTGTTCTACCTGGGCTGGATGCTTTACCGCGAGCAGAAGACGCAGCAGGCGTTGACGCGGATGGACTTCGCGCTGCGCTTCGGCGGTTTTCTCGCGACGCTGATCACGAGTTGTGCGCTGTCGACGCTGCATTTTTCGCCGGTCGAATTCAATGAGACCGCCGGCGGGATCGTCGGCCAGGTCGTCGGAAACAGTCTCGAGTCCGTCATGAAACTGCTGGGCGCCAGCACGCTGTTGTTCATGCTTCCTGGTTCAGCGTGATGGACCGTGTCGGCCACTGGTGCCTGGTCGCTTATGAAAAGGCGCAGGTTAAATTTGCCGAACTTCAGGACCGGGCCGAAGGCCGCCGCCAGCAGGCCGCGCGGCAGGACATCATCGAAGTCGAGAAGAAACGCACGGCGGGCCGCCCGCCGCCCCGCATCGAGCCCGTTATGCCGTCGCTCGAAACCAGTGCCAGGGCGGAGCGCGAGCGCCAGGTGCCGCTGTTCGATCCGCCCGCAGCGGGCGAGCTGCCGCCATTGTCCCTGCTCGACGACCCGCCGGCGCAGAAGCAGGGATACTCGGAAGAGTCACTCGAGGCAATGTCACGCCTCGTCGAACTCAAACTGCGCGATTTCGGCATCGAAGTCGAAGTCAGATCGGTGTCGCCGGGCCCGGTGATTACGCGCTTCGAGCTCGACCCGGCACCCGGTGTGAAGGTTAGCCAGATCGTTAACCTCGCCAAGGACCTCGCTCGGTCGCTGTCTGTCGTCAGCGTGCGCATCGTCGAGGTGATACCCGGCAAGTCATTCGTTGGGCTGGAGATCCCCAACGAAAACCGGCAGCTCGTAACGCTCGGTGAAATCCTGAAGTCCAAGGCGTACGACAAGGTCGTGTCGCCGCTGACACTCGCACTGGGCAAGGACATCGGCGGTAACTCGGTCGTGGCCGACCTCGCGCGCATGCCGCACCTGCTGATTGCGGGCACGACCGGCTCCGGCAAGTCCGTCGCGATCAATGCGATGGTGCTTTCCATCCTCTACAAGACGCACCCGGAGCAGGTGCGCCTGATCATGATCGACCCGAAGATGCTCGAATTGTCGGTTTACGAGGGCATCCCGCATCTGCTGACCCCGGTCGTAACGGACATGAAGGAAGCGGCCAATGCGCTGCGCTGGTGCGTCGCAGAGATGGACCGGCGCTACCGGCTGATGGCCGCACTCGGTGTGCGCAATATCGGTGGCTACAACCGCAAGGTCAACGAAGCGATTGCCGCCGGTGAGCCCATCAAGGATCCGACGTTCACGCCACCGCCGTTCGAGGACGAGGAAAAGCCCGTCGAGCATCCGACGCTCACGCCTTTGCCGTTCATCGTCGTCATCATCGACGAGCTGGCGGACATGATGATGATCGTCGGCAAGAAGGTCGAGGAGTTGATTGCAAGGCTCGCTCAGAAAGCGCGGGCGTCCGGCATTCACATGCTCCTGGCAACACAAAGGCCTTCCGTCGACGTTATCACGGGCCTGATCAAGGCGAACGTGCCCACGCGCATTGCGTTCCAGGTGTCGGCCAAGGTCGATTCCCGCACCATCCTCGACCAGCAGGGTGCCGAGAACCTGCTAGGACACGGCGATATGCTGTACCTGCCGCCGGGCACGTCGATGCCCGTTCGCGTGCACGGTGCTTTCGTTGCCGATCACGAAGTGCATTCGGTGGTCCGACACCTCAAGAAGGGCGAATTGCCGCGCTATATCGATGAAATTCTCGAGGGTCCCGTAGGTCCAACACCAGGACTGGCCGGTATCGACGCGGGGTCGGCCGACAGCGCGGACGCGGAACAGGACCCGCTGTACGACCAGGCCGTGCAGGTCGTCATGGAGACGCGCAAGGCGTCGAT
>JAACFJ010000060.1 GCA_009937505.1 Gammaproteobacteria bacterium | reverse complement strand
GACAGCGAGGTGGCGCCGATGTCAAAGGTTGCCTCGAGCATGACCTGGCCAACATAGGGTCGCCCGGAAATCTCGAGGCCGTTCTCGTTCAGCGAAAACCGGGGGTGCACCTGGAGACCCTCCAGTCCCTGGTCCGCCGCGGCCGCCGGCAGCAACTTCGCCGCCTTGTCCCAGCGCTCCATGAAGGCCGCGCGTGCCGCACGCCACGCCTCGCGTTGCCGCAACAGCTCTGCTGCCAGCAGGATTCGCTTCTCGTCGAGAAACTCGTAACCGTCGTTGACGAGCCGCCGTTCGTCCTGCAGTTCCAGAAATGCGCTGCGCGAAACGGTCTGTGTCCGCGTCAGTTCAGGCATGGGCTTTCTCCGGCCTGACGTGCCGGATGATCTGTTCGTTGTCGAGACGGGTGAGTTCGCTTTCGGCAAGCAGGCCGAGGATCTCCCAGCCGATGGCCATGCTTTCCTCCAGCTTGCGCGCCGACGGCTGGTTGATCAGTTTCTCTTCGAACGCATCGCCGAAGGCGAGGTAGTCCCGGTCGTTGTCGGACAGGCCCTCCTGGCCCATGACGCTCGCCAGCACCCGCACGCGACGTGCATTCGCATAAGCCGCGAACAACTGGCTGGCCAGGGCCGGGTGATCCGCGTCGGTGAAACCTTCGCCCGTACCGTAATCCATGAGCCGCGACAGGCTCGGCAGGACATTGATCGGCGGATAGACCGCACGGCGATCCAGCTCACGGTCGAGCACGATCTGACCTTCCGTGATATAGCCCGTGAGATCCGGGATCGGGTGGCCGATGTCGTCCCCCGGCAGCGTGAGTATCGGCAGCTGCGTCAGCGTGCCGTCGTAGCCATGCAGGCAGCCCGCCCTCTCGAACAGGCTCGCCAGGTCGGAATACATGTAGCCCGGAAATCCCTTGCGGCCCGGGATTTCGCCATGGCTTGCCGAGACTTCGCGCAGCGCCTCGCAGTAATTGGTCATGTCGGTCATGATCACCAGCACGTGGCGGCTCTCCACGAATGCAAGGTACTCGGCAGCCGTGAGCGCAAATCGCGGCGCAAGCAGGCGCTGCGCGCTCGATTCGTCAGCGCGGTTCAGGAACATCACCGTGTGACCGAGTGCGCCGCTCGACTCCATCGCCGAACGGAAACCCTCCGCGACGTCGTGCGAGACCCCGATGCCGACGAAGACCACAGCAAACTCACCGCTATCGCTGTCGCGCAGCCGGGCGCGCTGTGCGATGGAGGTGGCCAGCCGATCATGGGGCAAACCACCGCCGGAGAACAGCGGCAGCTTCTGCCCCCGAACCAGGCTGTTCATCAGGTCGATCGCGGTGATTCCCGTCTCGATGAAGTCTCTCGGCAGGGCCCGGCGGGCCGGGTTTATGGTCATGCCATCGATACGCATGCGCTGCATGGCCGGTATCGGCGTGTCACCATCGAGTGGCCGGCCGATGCTATCGAACACGCGGCCCAGCATGTTCGGGCCGACGTCGAAACAGACCGGCTCACCCAGCATCGATACGACGGTATCTTTGACGCCGAGGCCGGCGGTCTTCTCGAGAACCTCGACGATGACCGACTCCTCGTCGAGCGTGGCGACGCGACCCAGCCGCTCGATGCCATCGCAGCCGATGACCTGCAACGCCTCGTTCAGTCCGACGTTGACGGTCCGCCGCAGGAACAACAGCGGACCCTCAACGCGCTCCACGGCATTTGCGATTCTGAAATCAGCGCGCATGAGCCTGCCTCTTTTCCAGCTGGTCGAACTCCTCGTCAAGCCGCGCCATCAGCAATTGGAACTGTGCAACCTTTTCCTCCGGTATCTCCTCGCTGGCTCTTTGCAGCCTGCGCAGTACCGGCATTTCCGCAACACGTTCGAGATCCACGCCATGTTCCAGCGCCTGCTCGGCGCGATCGACGAAATGCAGAATTACGTGCACGAGCGCCGTTTGTCGCTCAGGCGAGCAATAGCGATCGACGGAGGAGAACGCGGACTGCCGTAAAATCCCTTCGTTGATGAGGTCCGCGCACAACAGCGTGAGCTGTTGCCGCGGCGGGAGCGCGTCCTTGCCAACGATCCGCGCCATGCGTTCGAGTCGCGCGCGCTGTTCGAGCAACGTCAGAATCCGCCGCCTGTGGTCTGTCCAGTCGGGGTTGCCGCGCGCCCGCCACCAGCGCGCAAGCGCTTCGGCGTCCTCCGAGTACGAAGTCAGCGGATGAATCGCGGGGAAAAAACGGGCCTGCGCGCGGTCCCGATCGAGCGCCCAGAAGCAGCGCACGTAACGCTTGGTCTGGCTCGTTACGGGCTCCGAGAAATCACCCGCCGGCGGACTGACGGCACCGATGATCGTCACCGAACCTTCCTCGCCGTGCAGCGTTGCCACGTGTGCCGCCCGTTCATAGAATTCCGCAAGGCGAGAGCTCAGGTAGGCCGGGAAGCCCTGTTCGCCGGGGAGTTCGCCGAGCCGGCCCGATATTTCCCTGAGCGCCTCCGCCCAGCGGGTCGTCGAGTCCGCCATCAGCGCCACGTGCAGCCCCTGATCGCGAAAATACTCCGCAACGGTGATCCCGGTGTAGATGCTCGCCTCACGTGCCGCAACGGGCATGTTGGAAGTGTTGGCGATAATCACCGTCCGATCGAGAAGCGGTTTGCCGCTTCGCGGGTCTTCGAGCGTCGGAAACTCGTTCAGTACCTCGGCCATTTCGTTACCGCGCTCGCCGCAACCGACGTAAACGATGACTTCCGCATCGCACCACTTGGCGAGGCTTTCCTGCAGGATGGTCTTGCCCGTGCCGAATCCGCCCGGCAATGCGGCACGGCCGCCTCGCGCGACAGGAAACAGGGTGTCCATGATGCGCTGTCCCGTAACCAGCGGCTCGCGTGGCGGGAGTCGTCTTGCAGCCGGGCGCGGCCATCGAATCGGCCAGTAGTGCCCGGCGCTCAGTTCCGTCTCGGTGCCTGCGTCGTCGCGCAGCACGCACAGCACTTGATCGTCGTCGTAGTCGCCGTCATCGGCGATCGAGACGACCTCGCCGCCGGTTCCCGGCGGCACGAGGTGCTTGTCGGCAACCCCCTCGGAACCGAACTCGCCGATGATCTGTCCGGCGCGCAGAATGTCGCCCCGTTTCGCTAGCGGCCGGTAGCGCAGCTGTGCCGCAGCCTCCTCCCGCATCCCGGGCTGCACCGTGTCGCCGGGCATCGCAACAAGCGGCCGCAACAGTCCGTCGTAGATGTTGCCGAGCAAACCGGGCCGCAGCCGAATCGACAGGGGCTTGCTGCTGCTCGTGACCTGGTCCCCCGGCCGCAACCCCGTCGTGTCTTCGTATACCTGGGCCACGATGCCCTCGGCATCGACACGTATGACTTCCCCGAGCAACTGCTGCTCGCCGACGAGGATAGCGTCGCTGACGTGAAAGCGGCCGGACGTCCGTGCGCGGAGCACCGGACCGCTCAACCAGCTGACGGTCGCGTCAGACATGCGCGTCCTCCCGCCGCTCCCATGCTGCGAGCAAGCGCCCCTCGACCGCACGGGTATCGGCCAGCAACCCGTCGATCGTCGCATCCAGGCAAGCCGAACCGAGCCGCACCCTGAGTCCGGCGGTGATACCGGCATCCTCGAGCAGCATGGGCTTCGGTAGTTCACGCGCCGCGAACGCCTGCTCGAGCCACTTCGTGTCTTCACTCGACCAGCCGCCGGGATGTTCAACCGTCCAGGGATCCCTGGCCAGCCAGCTGACAGCCTCGCTGATCACCATTTCACACCAGGTCCGGCGCGACTCCTCATCGCACCATCGCTTGCGCAGGTCGGCAGTTAGCAGCGGCATGGCTTCATGCAGGAATCTCCGGTATTGCTGCTGGACCTTGCGGCGCCCGGCGGTCTCGATCCGGTGGCGCACATCCAGCAGCGCCGTCTCGCGCCGTCGCCGTTCTTCGACGACCGCTTTGTGGACGCGTTGGCGCATCCTTTGGCGACTGTCAGACAGCAGCTGCTCCGCCCTGCGGCCGGTCGCACTCTCGATCTCGCGACAACGCATATCCCGCCGGGCTTTCAAGACGCTCAACACGGATTCCACTTGCAGATCGAGGATGCCGCGAAACTCGTTCATTGCTCGATACCCAGCACGCGATCGACTTCTTTGTCCAGGTCGGGCGGCGCGATCCGGTTCGCTGCATCAGGTACGAGAAGAATCAGCGGTTTCGCATTGCGCAGGGCCGCATCGAGGCCCTCGCTGTCCAGCTCCGCAGCACATGCTGCGGTCACCAGGAGCAGGCCCGTTTCCCCAAGCGCCGCTTCGAACGCTTCCGCGGCATTGCCTTTGTCGACGGCGGTCGCGCGTACGCCGATAAGGCGCCACGCGGTTGCCGAGACTTCGTCTCCGATGAAGGCGGGAACCGTCACGCTATCCGATCCTGTTCAGGATAAGGATTGCCACGATCAATCCGTAAATCGCGATGCCTTCGGCAAGTCCCACGAAGATGAGCACACGACCCAGCAACTCGGGTTTCTCAGCGAGCGTTCCGACGGCCGCGCTACCGACGTGGGCAACCGCGTACGCCGCACCGACAGCAGACAATCCCGCGGCGATCGCGGCCGCCATCAACCCCCAGCTGACGATCTCGGGAGCTACGGCGGCGGTCGCTTCAGCAGCAAGGGAGGTGCCGCTCAGGATCAACGCCGCGGTGGCGAGAACGGCGGTGAAAATTGTGAGGAATGCAGCGATCGAAGCCGCTGCCGTTTTCTTGGTCATTGTTGCCTCCTGTGTTTCGGGGGCGGAGTTGTGGTCAGTGGCGTCAGGGGGCGAAACGGCCTCCCTTCGGCATGCAGAAACCGGATAAAGAACTCGAACAGGACCAGTCGAGCCGTCTGGATGGAAACGACAAGACCCTCGAGCGCGATGATCAACACGTTGCCGAGCACGAGGACGATCACGGTAAGAACGATCGAATCCGCAGCATCTGACAATCCCACGACCGCCATGGACAATCCGGCATGGGCGAGCGCGAATGCGCCGATGCGCACGAACGAGACCGTATTGACGATTAGCTGCAGCGCCGACTCGACGAATTCGGCTGCGGCGGTGCCGGCCGCCCGTAAGCGACGTCCGGGAGATACGAGCGCGTGGCCGGCGACGAACCAAATTGCGCCGATCAGCGACAGCCACAGCAAGCGCGGTTCTCGTATCGAACCGAGCAGGGTGACGTAACAGAGCATCAGCCCGGCGCCCGTTTGCCACCAGTAGCGGCCCTTGCGCTGCCAGTACGACTGCAGCGCATCCAGACACATGCCGATCAACAACAGGACCGCTCCGCCGGCCATCGGGACGAGGAGCATCAGCACGGGCTCCTCGATGGGATGAACCCAGAACGGCTCGATGATCGATTCGAGCGCAAATACGCTGCCGAATGCGAAGCCGAATACGATGCTCATCGCGCCGCCGTAGATGAGCAGCCGCAGCACCGGGTATCGCTGCCGCAGCATGAAGCCGGCAATCAGCAGCACGGCGCCATGCCCGACGTCGCCGAACATATAACCGAACATGAGCGGCGTCGCTATCGCGACCACGCGGGTCGGATCGGCTTCCCCCGCGGCGGGTATGCCGAGCATTTCTGTAAATATCTCGAACGGACGCATCCACCGCGGATTCTTCAGCAATAGCGGCGCTTCGTACCCGGCCGGTGCCTGGGTCAGCTGCAGGAGACCCTTGACGCCAGCCTCTGCGAGCATTTCCTGCAGTTCGTCTTCGTCTTCGACACTGGTCCAGCCGCTTATCCAGGCGAAGTTTTCCGTGGCCGAAATCTCGGGCACGCTGTTGACGTACCAGCGCAGGAACAGCGCCTCGGCGAGTGCGTCATCGACGTCGTAGCGATCATGCAGGTTGCGCAGCACCTGTTCCGTGCCCTCGATCTGCCGGCGGGTCTCGAATAAGCGGTCCCGCATCGCCTTTTCCGCGTCGGCTGCTTTCGGCGGCAGGTCCTTCGGCAAAACCAGCCTGCGCGACTTTTGCGCATGCAGCTGGTGCTCGAGTTCCGATATCTCGTCCGGCAACCCGACCGCCATCAGGAAGCGATTTGTCGGTATCGCCACGCGCTGCGTGATCACCGTGCCAGGTGTGCTATCCGGCCAGTCGCCGGAACCGAGCAGGAACAACGCGCTATCCAGCATCGGGCCGGCTCGTGAAAACTGCGCCAGGTCCGGGAGAGATTCCGCATCGCACAACATTTCGAGCAGTAATTCCTGGTCGTTGCAGCGCTCGGTGAGACGCTCGAGACGCTCGACGACATCTCTCGCATCCGTTGCCCACCGGCGCAGGCAATCGAGCGCGCGCTGCAGCATGTTGTAAGGCTCAGCCCGATCGTCGCGTTCGTGCGGCGCCGGTGGCGGCCAGTGATGCCGGTAGAGGCGCTCGAGTTCGTCGAATTCTTCCAACAACTCGCGGCACTCCGGCATCAGCATCGGCGCTCTGCCCTCGCCATGGCTTTGCAACTCGACGCGCCTCGAAGACGCGAGCACTTTCATCGCCACAGCGAGGTCATCGCGCATCACCAGCAGCTCGAACCAGTTCGCGCTCGACGGTCTCAGGCTCATGCCGCGGCCCCCCTGTCGAGGTCGTTGAACAGCGCCCGCTGCAGCAAGCCCTGCCGCAACCGATGCAGCTCCAATGCGCTCAGCAGCAAATGACAATAGACGGTGACCGGCTGTTCGCGGCGACCATGCAGAATACGAAGGGCATGGAGCTCGAGATCACGACGCCAGTCGTCTACCCCTTTTGCATCGCCAACGATGCCCGGCCGCCCGAGCAGCGATACCAGGTCCGCCAGCGCCGGATCGCCTGCAGCCTCGTCGGGCCAAAGTTGCCGCCAGTGCCTCAACCAGCCTGCCCGACCATCGTCACCACTACCGTCATCCGCGCCTAGACCCGGCAACGCCTCTTCGATGGCCGACCGGACGATATCGGCATCCTCGGCGGCGAAGGGCGACAGGAACGGGTCCTCGTTCATCCACGCCGGCGCCGCACCACCCTGCAAGAGGTGGCTGATAGCCGGCAACTCCGCGAGCCAGGCGGTCCAGGCGACCGCAGCGCGCCAGCGCGCGGGCACCCAGCGTTTGGCCAGATCGACCTCCCTGTGCCATTCGAGCCGCAGGAATCTCTCGATGACATGTGGCGACGTCGTCGCAGAAAAGTGTTCGACGCGGGAAGCCAGCGCCGTACCGCGCAACAGGTGCAGAAATTGCGCCAGGCCGACGCTCGACTCGAGCAGGCCCCAGGTATCGGCGCTCAGTCGGTCGCCCTGTCGCGCCTGCGCACGCGCCTGGGCATAGCTGAACTCAACGGCCATCGGGGGAGCCGGGTGTCGTCAATTCCGCAGCTACGACACGTACGGCCTCCAGTAAGGCGTCCTGTTCGTGATCGCGGGGGGGAGTCCCGCTATCCGCGGCGGCTTCCTTTCCCATGCGCGAAACGAGTTCGTGCGTGCGTTTTTCGCAGGCGGCATGCAGCCTCACGAGGCGCTGCTGCGTTCTTCGCACCATCGCCCGAATCTTTGTTCGGGTGGATTGCAGTGTCTCGTCTGCCCGGCTTTGGCACGCAGCAATCTGCGCCAGCGCGTCCCTCTCGGCGCTGAGAACACGTGACATGGCCTTCTCGACGGACATCGTGGCATCCGTCTTGGCACTCATAACATCATTCTTAGATGCGCCGGCACTGACCGGCCATACGTACTAGTACTGAGAGGCCTTCGCAGCTGTCGCGGATCGGGAATCGCGCTGCCGATAGCGCTCCTACTGGTGGTATTGCGGGCTCAGCTCGTGAACGGCATCCACCAGTACGCCGAGGTGGTCGGGATCGATGTCGGGCGTTATGCCGTGGCCCAGGTTAAACACGTGCCCCGGCCCCTTGCCGTAGCTGGCCAGCGCATCCGCCACCGCCTGCCGTATGACCTCCGGAGACTCGCGCAGCGTCGCGGGGTCCACATTGCCCTGCAGCGCAACTTTGTCCTCGACGTAGCCGCGGGCCGTCCTCAGGTCGGTGGTCCAGTCGACGCCCAGGGCATCGCAGCCGGTGCCGACCATGTCGGCCAGCATTTCGCCCGCCCCCTTGGTAAACAGGATGACCGGGATGCGCTGGCCGTCTTTCTCGCGCGTCAGCCCGTCGATGATCTGCTGCATGCTCGCCAGCGAGAACCGCCGGTAATCGTCGCGCGGCAGCGCGGCGCCCCAGGTGTCGAATATCTGGATGGCCTGTGCTCCTGCCTCGATCTGCGCATTCAGGTAGTCGGTTGTCATCGCTGCGACCTTCCCGAGCAGTTCTTCCAGCGCGGCGGGATCTTCCTTTGCGAGCCCCTTGATGATTGCGAGCTCGCGGCTCGATCCGCCCTCGACCATGTAGGTGCCGACCGTCCAGGGACTGCCGGCAAAACCGATCAGCGGAACTGCACCGTCCAGCTCCCGGCGGATCGTGCGTACGGCGTCGAACACATAGCCGAGCGCCTCGTGTACATCCGGAACGGGCAGCTTGTGAATGTCCGCGGCGGTCCGCACCGGACGGTCGAACTTCGGTCCTTCGCCAGCAGCAAAACGGAGCCCGAGGCCCATCGCATCCGGGACGGTGAGGATGTCGGAAAACAGGATCGCAGCATCGAGCTTGTAGCGCCGCAACGGCTGCATCGTCACTTCGCAGGCGAGTTCGGCATTGCGGCAGAGGCTCATGAAGTCGCCCGCCTCGGCGCGCGTTGCCCGATACTCGGGGAGGTAACGTCCGGCCTGGCGCATGATCCACACCGGGGTGCGCGGCACGGGCTGGCGCAGCAATGCGCGAATCAGGAGATCGTTTTTTAGCTTGGTCATGCGAATTGTGCCTCGATGGATGCCTGAATGGATTCCGCGGTTTCGCGCGGACTGGCCGCATCGCGGATGGGGCGGCCGACGACGATATAGTCGGCGCCATTGGAAAATGCGGTCTCGACCGTGACCACGCGCTTCTGGTCACCGGCCGGCTTGTTGTCGACAGGGCGAATTCCCGGCGTGACGACAACCAGCTTCTCGTCGACGAATTCCCGCAGCCTCGGCACTTCGAGCCCGGAAGAAATGACGCCGTCGCAGCCTGCCTCCAGCGCGCGCCGGGCACGCGACAGCACGAGCTCACCGACATCACAATCGAACCCCAGGTCGTCCAGGTCGCCGCGATCGAGACTGGTCAGCACAGTGACGCCGAGAACCTTGAGCGTATCGCCCTTGTTGTCGGCGGCCGCCTCCATGATCGACTGGTTGCCATGCACCGTCACGAAGCTCGCGCCGCGGTCTTTCAGCTGTCTGACCGCGGAACCGACCGTTGCCGGGATATCGAAGAACTTGAGATCACAAAATACCTTCCTGTCGCGGGCGAGCATCCAGTCGAGCAATTCGAAGTAACCGCCGCTCATCATCAGCTCGAGACCGAGCTTGTAAAAGGTTACTGCGTCGCCGAGTTCTTCCGCGAGCGCCATAGCCGTATCGCAGTCGGGGACGTCCATGGCGAATATCAAGCGGTCTCTGCAGGGAATGTCTTTCGCGGGCACGTTGAGGGTCCAGGTTTGCTTGCCGGCCGCGAATTCTAACCCGAGATGCGCCTGTGTTCAGCGAAAGCGTAACGATCCGTCATGCCCGCGATATAGTCGGCCACCACGCGGGCCCGCGCCGCGGCGTCGCCGCGCCCTGCTGCAGCGGCGAATTCGGCAGGCATGCGGCTGACGTCGCTCATGAAGGTCTCGAAGAGGTCCCGCAGGACCGTCTGCACCTTGCGCGTCATTTCCAGTTTTTGTTCGTGGCCGTAGAGGTGCTGGTGGAGAAACTGCTTCAGCAGCCGGTGTTGCCCGCCGATTTCAGCAGAGAACCCGACGAGGGGCCTGCCGGCGGCGCGAACGTCGTCGATGGATTCGGGCCCGGCCTCATCGAGACTGCGTTTGGTCGTTTCTATGATGTCGGTGACGACGGTATTGATCATGCGGCGGATGATCTCGTAGATCAGCCGCCGGTCCTCGAGGCCCGGATAGCGCCGGGTGACCTCGCGATACTGCGCGTCGAACAGCGGCTGCCCCCGGAGCTGCTCGAGGCTGATGAGCCCGGCACGATAGCCGTCGTCGACGTCGTGATTGTTGTAGGCGACAGCGTCACAGATGTCTGCCAGTTGTGCTTCCAGCCCGGGCTGGGTGCGGTTGAGAAACCGCTCACCCACGTCGCCAAGGGCCGACGCGTTCTTCTCCGAACAGTGCTTGAGGATGCCTTCGCGCGTTTCGAACATCAGGTTGAGGCCCGGGAAATCGGCGTACTTGGCTTCGAGTTCGTCGACCACGCGCAAGGACTGAAGGTTGTGCTCGAAACCACCGTATTCGCGCATGCAGGCATTGAGGGTGTGCTGACCCGCATGGCCGAACGGCGTGTGGCCGAGATCGTGCGCGAGACAAATGGCCTCCGTCAGTGGTTCGTTGAGGTGCAGGGCGACGGCCACCGAGCGGCCGATCTGCGCGACCTCCAGCGAATGTGTCAGGCGGGTGCGATACAGGTCGCCTTCGTGATTTACGAACACCTGGGTCTTGTACACGAGCCGACGGAACGCTGTGGAATGGATGATGCGATCGCGATCGCGCTGGTACTGGCCGCGGTAAACTGCATCCGGCTCCCTGTAGCGCCGGCCTTTGGATCGTGACTCGGTTGCAGCATAGGGCGCGAGCGGCGCTGGATCCATCAGCTTGCAGCCTCCAGGACGTCATCGAGTCGCGCCGCATCGTAGCTACTCGTAACGATGGCGTCGCCGAGCGTTCGAAGCAGCACGAAACGCAGCTGCTTTTTCTGTACCTTTTTGTCCATACCCATGGCAGCCAGCAGGTCATTCGCTGCAATAGCCGGCGGCCGGACGGGCAGGCCTGCGCGTTCGAGCAGCTTCCCGAGGCGCTCCGCACTGGCCCCGTCGCCCCCGCTCAGCCGCGCGGCCATCACCATGCCGGCCGCGACCGCTTCGCCATGCAGCCAGTCGCCGTAGCCCTGGCAGCGCTCGATCGCGTGACCGAATGTATGGCCGAAATTGAGGATCGCGCGGCGACCGCTCTCGCGTTCGTCCTCGGCAACGATCGCCGCCTTGAGTTCGCACGAGCGCTGAATCGCGACGGCCAGGGCCGCCGCGTCGCGTCCTACCAATGCTTCGATGTTGTCTTCCAGCCAGGCAAAAAAGTCCGCGTCGACGATCGCACCGTACTTGATGACTTCCGCGAGTCCCGCCTTGAGCTCCCGATCGGGGAGCGTCTTCAGCGTATCCGTATCGATCAGGACAGCGCGGGGCTGATGGAATGCGCCGATCAGGTTCTTGCCCGAGACGTGATTGACGCCGGTCTTTCCGCCGACGGAACTGTCGACCTGGGCAAGCAGCGTCGTCGGCACCTGAATGAAATTGACGCCGCGCATGTAGCAGGCGGCCGCAAACCCTGTGATGTCCCCCACGACGCCACCACCCAGCGCAACGAGTGTGGTGTCGCGGTTGGCGCCTCCCTCAACCAGGGTATCGAGAATGTCCTCGACCGTTTCGAGGGTCTTGTAAACCTCGCCGTCCGGCAGGCTGATCGCCCCGACCTGCTTGCCCGCAAGATCCGCAAGGAGCGCCTCGAGGTAAAGAGGCTCCACCGTCTCGTTGGTCACGACGAGACAGTCGGGACCGCTGACCTGAGCCGAGAGATCGAATCCGCCGCCCAGCAAGCCGCTGCCAATCACGATGGGATAGCTGCGTTCGCCGAGCTCGACGGTTATTGATCGCATATCAGACATGGGGCCGTAGATTACAACATCCCGGACTGCCGCAGCGTTCTCACACACCCCCCAGTCAAAAAAGATCTGCGCCGTCGATCCCGACCCGGCAGCGCCACCGCGTCGCGGCTGACTGCGGATCGACACCCGGGGCAGGCGCCCGGGGAATTTCTCTCCCTCATGGCTCGCTTCGCTGCGCTTTACTTCGGTCGAGAAACACCCCGGGCGCCTGCTCGTCTCGTCGAGACCGGGCTCCGTCCGCTGACGTGTGAACCGCGACGCGGTGGCACGGGATGTTGCAACGCTACGGCGAGTGGGGGCGGGGGTTCAGAGGCGGTCGAGGATTTCGTTGGCGACGGCGCGCACCTTGCGGCCGTCGGTCTCCACGGTCAGGTCCGCAACCTCCCTGTACAGGGGCTCGCGAATCGCCATCAGCGATTCAAGGACAACACGAGGATCGTCGCTGTCGAGCAACGGCCGGTCGCGGCCCTTGCGCGTTCGCGACAGCTGCTGGTCGACGCTCGTATGCAGGTAAATGACGAAACCCCGCGCGCCAAGATGGTTGCGGTTCTGCGGGTCCATGACGGCGCCGCCGCCGGTAGCGAGGACGACACCGTCCTTCCTGGAAAGATCATCGATAACCCTGGCCTCGCGCTTGCGAAAGCCGGCTTCGCCCTCTTTCTCGAATATGAACGGGATATCGACGCCGGTACGCGATTCGATCTCTTCGTCGCTGTCCAAGAATTCGAGATGCAGCAGTCGGGCCAGCTGCCGGCCGACGGCAGATTTGCCCGCGCCCATCGGGCCGACGAGAAACAGGTTTTGTGGATGCCTCACGTTTGTCTCGCAGCAATAACTCAAAAGAGAAAGCCAACCCGAAGGTTGGCTTTCACTGGTTACTCTAATTTGTTACCTAGTAGATTGTCGAGCCTTCCTCGAGAATGCGCGGCGTCACGAATATGAGTAATTCGGACTTGTCGTTCTGCAGCTGCTTACTGCGGAACAACACGCCGATCGCAGGAATATCACCGAGGAACGGTACTTTAGTAATCGTCTCGCGGCGCTCCGTCTCGTAGATGCCACCGAGCACGACGGTCTGTCCGTCTTCGACGAGAACCTGCGTCTCAACCGCACGCGTGTCGATACTCGGCACGGTGCCGCCGAGCCCGCCCGTCGAAATGATGTCACCGACGTTGTCCTTGTGGACGCGCAGATCCATGATGATGTTGTTGTCCGGCGTAATTTGCGGCGTCACCTCGAGGCTCAGCACCGCCTTCTTGAACTGTACGGTCGTCGCGCCGGAAGATGCAGATTGCTGGTACGGGATTTCGACACCCTGCTCGATCCGGGCTTGCTTCTGGTTCGCGGTAATCACGCGCGGCGTCGAAACGATTTCACCGCGGCCTTCCGCTTCCAGCGCTGTCAGCTCAAGGTCGACCAGATAGTCCCTCTCGAGGACAGCCAGCGAGAAACGGCCTGCCGCTTCGGCGATCGGCACGTTTACATTGTAGCGGTCGGTCAGGATCGGCAACTCGACCGGCGTAATCTGGCCGGTCGTACCGAGGTTATCAACGATCGAGTTGACCATCGTGTCCGTACCCGTGCCCGTGCCGGATATCACTGCTGCGCCGTCGGTACCGTTCTCACGGTATCCCGTCACGCCGAGTCGCACACCGAGATCGCGGCTGAAGTCGTCGTTGACGACCACGATCCTCGACTCGATCAGGACCTGCTTGATCGGCACATCGAGCGCACGGACCATACGCCGGATATCCTCCAGCCGGTCCGCCGTATCCTGGACGAGCAACGTGTTGGTCCGATCATCCACGGCGATGCTGCCTCGTTCGGACAGCATCCCGCCACCGGTATCCGCGCCGATCAGCGCAGAAAGGTCGCTGGCCTTCGCGTAATTGACCTGCAGGAACTCGGAGTACATCGGCTCCAGTTCACTGATGGCGTTCCTGGCTTCGAGATCGGCGGTTTCACGCGCTGCGATTTCCTCCGCCGGAGCGACGATGATGACATTGCCGTTCTGGCGCATGTCGAGGCCCTTGGTCGTCATAACGATATCCAGAGCCTGGTCCCAGGGCACGTTGCGCAGGCGCAGCGTCACATTGCCCTGCACCGTGTCCGAAACAACGATGTTCCTGCCGGAGGTCTCGGCCAGTAACTGCAATACGGCACGCGTTTCGATGTCCTGGAAGTTGAGCGTGAGACGCTGGCCTTCGTATTCCTTGGATTCCGAGTACAGGCCCGATGCTTCCTCGATGTCGTCCGGTACCGGGTTGATTTCGATCGAGAACTCGTTGTCCGACTGGTACGCGAGCTGGTCGTACTTGCCTTCGGCAGAGATCACGATGCGGGTGTCGAGGTTGGTCTTCAGCGTATCGACGGTCGCTACAGGTGTCGCGAAGTCCATCACGTCGAGGCGGCGCATCAGTTCCGCGGGGAGCGAGGTATCCTTGAAGATCGCAACGACGCGGGCGCCTTCCTGGCGAATATCCACCGGCGTGCCGGGATCGGTCAGGCTGACGACAACACGACCACCGCCATCACGTGTGCGGCGGAAATCGACGTTGGTGATGGCGCGGCCGCCGGGTGCGGCGTAAGACGGCGAGCTGGACGTGGACGACGGGCTGCTGGCGAACTGGGTAGAACCAGCATCGTAATCGTCACCGTCGCCAAGCGTAACGGTAATCGTATTGCCGCTGGCCTTGGTCTCGTAAGGAACCATCAGGTCGAGATTCAAGACGACTCGCGTGCGGCCGTTGGCCTCCGCGGTAAGAATCGTATCGAGAGGCCCCTGGTTTACATCGCGGCGGCGCTGACTAAGGCCGAGGGTCGTGCCGGGCAGATCCAGCGCGATGCGCGCGGGATTCTCGATCGTAAACGCCAGCGGCTCCGGTGCCGTCTCGCTCATGATCAGCTTGAGTTCGATACGCTGTCCGGAGAGACTTTGTACCTGAATGTCCTGCAGACGGTTGCCTTCCTGCGCACTTGCAGCCGTGCCCGCAAACATCACGAGCAACGCCTGTACCAGCGCGACCGCTTGCAAGGTCAAACGTCGGCGGCCGATCGTCGGTTTCAGTTTGAGCATCATTCCAATTACTCCCAGTT
>JAACFJ010000059.1 GCA_009937505.1 Gammaproteobacteria bacterium | reverse complement strand
ATGTTCATATCAACACCAAGCGGTTCTATTGAGATTCCCGATGTTGACTCCAGGCCGCCACATCCGGATGAAATGCTGGGACTCGCGCTGGATACTATTCGCACGATGCCACTCAATGGATTGCGCTACCCTCCGGCCGACGGCGGTTCTGGCTGGTACATATGGGGCGGCGAGAATATGTCCCAGTCTGCGGACTTCTTCAGTCCGATCCCGGTACGGGATCTAAGCGATTACATTCCCAATATTCTTCCTTTTCTCGACCTGCCACCCGGTTTTCGGTTCCAGACCGATACAAGAGGTCATCAGAGAGCCTGGTTCGACGGTAGTCTGCTCGACGTCTAATCAAGCGAGTAATCTCGCTGTCCCGGCTCTGGTAACGTCGCTTATGCGCTCAAGAAATCACGGTATTGGATTCAGGTGGCCGGTGTCGGTCGAGAGGGTGATTGAGGCACCAGCGCAAGAGGTTTGGGATGCAATTTCGCGGCCGGGAAATCTTGAGTATTGCCATCCGTTTTGCGCAAGCAACCCGGTCCAGGTCTGGCCTGGGCCAGAATCACAGGACGAAGTCCACTATCTCAGTGGCTGGATTTTCGAGCGCCGCTTTCGCGAGTGGATTGAGGGGATCGGCTATGATCTCGAGATTGGCCGGAAAGATGGCGGCACGTCATCAGTATCCTGGCGCATAACGCCCATCGACAATCACAGCTGTCGACTCCGAATAAAGGTCAGTCCGCACGCCTTGCAAAACATTCCTGTCGTTCTTCGGTGGCTTCCACACATATTCTGGCTTCGACCACTGCTCCGAAAGTACCTGGACTCCGTCGTCAGGGGGGTTGGATGGTTCGCGATCCGGCACGAACCCGTGCCGAGGAACGCGTTCGGCAGGCATCCCTGGTTTTCAGCTCGAAAATCCACACCGAGTTAGCCAGGCCGTAACGCCCGGTTCTGACTGTTAGCTGAGATCGATTTGCCGTGTGCAAACAGGCGTTATTGGAAAATCGAGCATTGCCCAGCCGATCGTCAAGAATCCTTGCAGGGTTAAGCAGCTGATCTTCTACTAGAATTGATACAGATCTCGCTGCCTGGCCAGGGCGGCACTCAAGACACAGGGGGACCATCATGAAGACACTGAAGTGCGACCTTTGCGATGTAACAGCGGAGGGCGAGACGTTCGAGGAGTGGATGGATGCGCTTCGGCCTCACTACATGGAGGCGCACGCCGACGTCATCAACGATCCGAGCCATACCAGGGAAGATATGGAGAAATGGATGGCGGAGAACCAGGCGAGGTTCGACGCCGCATAGGAGCGCTGGCGCGCGCCTACAGGTGGAACGAGCGGGGCAGCAGGTCGTCGATCGGGAACGATCGCGTGTGGCCGCCGGGCTGCAATAACACGACCCTCGTCTCGGGACTCGCGAACTCGGCGATCTTCTGCCGGCAGCCGCCGCAGGGCGTGCAGTCCTCGATATCGTCGTGCCCGCCGGCGATGACGATCGTGTGAATCAACTCTCCGCCGCCGGCAATCATGGCGGCGATTGCGCCGGCTTCCGCGCAGATGCCCTCGGGGTAAGCGGCGTTTTCGACGTTGCAGCCCGCGTACAGCTTCCCCCTGTCATCGAGAAGGGCCGCGCCGACACGATAATTGGAGTACCTGGCGTAGGCGTTCTGCCTGACGGCAAGCGCCGCGTCGATCAGGTTCTGTTCGTCCAATGTCCGTTTCCCCGCTATGATGACTTTCGCATCGGGTTATTGGGGTGCGTCGTCCAGTCCGCCTTCTCGTTCGAGATGGGCTGACCGGTACGCGGATCGAAACCGTCGTCAAGACGGCGCATCGTGATGCAGCCGTCGATCGGGCAGACGCTGACGCACAGATTACAGCCGACGCATTCCTCGTCGATCACTTCGAAACGCCGCTGGCCATTGACCGTGTGCGTTATGGCCTGGTGTGAGGTGTCTTCGCAGACGATGTGGCAACGGCCGCACTTGATGCAAAGGTCCTGGTCGATAACCGCTTTCTCGACGTAGTTCAGGTTCAGGTATTGCCAGTCGGTCACGCTGGGCACGGCACGGCCGACGAGATCGGAGACCGAGCTCATGCCCTTGTCGTCGAGGAACGTGCTCAGGCCATCGGTCAGGTCGTCAATGATCTTGAAGCCGTAGACCATGGCCGCCGTGCAGATCTGCACGTTGCTGGCGCCGAGCGCCAGGAAGTCCACCGCGTCGCGCCAGTCCGAAATGCCGCCGATGCCGGAGATGGGCAAGTCCTTCGTCTCCGACGTGCGCGCGATTTCGGCGACCATGTTGAGAGCGATCGGCTTCACAGCCTCACCGCAATAGCCGCCATGCGTCCCCATGCCGTCCGTCGTCGGGTACATCGTCAGCGTGTCGTAATCGACGCGCATGATGGAATTGATCGTGTTGATGAGCGATACCGCGTCGGCGCCGCCGTCCTTCGCGGCTTTGGCGGGTGGCAGGATGTTGGCGACGTTCGGCGTGAGCTTGACGATTACGGGCACTCTCGCTGCCGCTTTGGCCCACTCGGTTGCCATCTGGATATATTCCGGCACCTGGCCCACGGCGGAGCCCATGCCGCGCTCCGACATGCCGTGCGGGCAACCGAAATTGAGCTCGATTGCGTCGGCGCCGGTATCCTCGATCATGGGCACGTATTTCTTCCACACCTCTGCGTTCATCGGGAACATCACCGAGACTACGAGTGCCCGGTCCGGCCAGTCGCGCTTGATCTGCCTGATCTCGTCGAGATTGGTCTGCAGCGGCCGGTCGGTGATCAGCTCGATGTTGTTGAAACCGATCACGCGGCGATCGTTGCTGTGTATGGCGCTGTAGCGGGGGCCGTTCACGTTCACGATCGGCGGATCCTCGCCGAGCGTTTTCCATACGGCGCCCCCCCAGCCTGCTTCAAAGGCGCGATTGACGTTGTAGGCCTTGTCCGTCGGCGGCGCCGACGCGAGCCAGAACGGGTTCGGCGAGCGAATGCCGAGGAATTCAGAAGCCAGGTCAGCCATAGCCGTTCTCCCTTGTGCGCAGGTAGTGGTCGATCGCGATTGCCGCCACCTTGCCGTGCTGCACGGCCGTTACCGTGAGGTCGTCGCCGCCGAGCACGCAGTCGCCGCCGGCCCACACGCCCGCAAGCGACGACGACTGATTATTGTCGACCACGATCTTGCCGGACTTCATCTTTATCGAGCCGTCCTCGAGTACGCCATCTCTGAGCTGCTGGCCGATCGCCTTGAACACGACGTCGGCGTCGAGCGTGAACGTTTCGCCGGTGTCAGCGATCGAGCCGTCCTCGCCCGGCGCGGTTCTCTCGAACAGTACGCCGCTCGCGTGCCCGGGCCCGAGAATCTTCAAGGGCCGCGCCAATGGGTGGATGGTGACTCCGCTGGTCTTCGCGAGATTCTTCTCGAAGTCGCTGGCGCCCATCTGGTCGAATGTCCGGCGGTAGACGATGTCGACCCGCTCCGCCCCCAGGCGCTTCGACTGTACCGCAACGTCGATCGCCGTCATGCCGCCGCCTATGACCACGACGCGGCGGCCCACCGGCAGGTCCCCCTTGTCGCTGGCCTGGCGCAGGTCGGCGATGTATTCGACTGCGTTTTCGACACCGGGCAGGTCTTCTCCCTCGATGCCGAGTTGGTTGATGCCGCCAAGCCCGACGCCAAGAAACACCGAATCGTACTCGTCCCTGAGTTGCGTGACGGTAACGTCCTTACCGAGCGTAACGCCGTTCCTTACAGCGATGCCTCCGATCGACAGGATGTAGTTGACCTCGCGCTGCGCGAAATTGTTGACTGTCTTATAGGCGGCGATGCCGTATTCGTTCAATCCGCCGAGTTTCTTGTCGCGGTCGAAGAGCGTTACCTCGTGTCCGAGCACCGCGAGGCGATGCGCGCAGGACAATCCGGCAGGCCCGCCGCCGACCACCGCAACGCGGCGTCCGCTGGCGGCCTCCCGCGAGAACAATTGCGTGTCTTCGTCGAGGACAGGGTCGGTCGCGTATCGCTGCAGCAGGCCGATCTCGACCGGCTTTTCTTCGTGCAAATTGCGTACGCAGGCTTCCTCGCACAAGACTTCGGTCGGACATACGCGCGCGCACATTCCGCCCATGATGTTCTCGCTCAGGATCGTGTGTGCCGAGCCTCGCAGGTTGCCGCTGCGAATTTTCTGGATGAACCCCGGAATGTCGATGTCGGTCGGGCAGGCCGTCGTACAGGGCGCGTCGAAACAGAAGTAACAGCGGTCGGCTTCGATCAGTGCTTCCGGGTGCGACAGAGGAGGATGCAACTCACTGAAATTTTCCGTGATTTCCTCGCGGCTGATGCGATTTGGGCGAATGTCAGGCATGGTCGTCTCAGCGTTTGACCGGCGTCGGTTGGTTACGTTGCGCCTGGATCTTGAGCGCTTCGTAATAGGACGCGAACGGCGGGCGGTTTACGTAACGGCCGGCGCCGCGTTCGACGTCGAGTTTGCCATCCGCGAAAACGACCTTGCCCTGGCTCAGCGTGTGCGAGGCACAGCCTTTCACGGTCATGCCCTCGAAGATGTTGTAGTCCACCTTCTGGAAGTGTGTCTTCGCCGAGATGGTCTTCGTTGCTTCAGGGTCCCACACGACGATGTCCGCATCGGCGCCGGCCGAGATGCTGCCCTTTCGGGGATACACATTGAATATCTGCGCGGCATTCGTCGACGTAACCGCCACGAACTCGTTCATGGTGAGACGGCCGGTGCTCACGCCGTGATGCCAGAGGACCTCCATGCGGTTCTCGACGCCGCCCGTGCCGTTCGGGATCTTGCGGAAGTCGTCCTTGCCCATGGCCTTCTGGTCGGCGCAGAAGCAGCAGTGATCGGTCGCCGTCGTCTGCAGGTTGCCGGACTGCAGTCCGCGCCACAGTGCTGCCTGGTGCTCGGCCGAACGAAACGGCGGGCTCATGACGTGCGCAGCAGCAACCTCGAAATCCTCGTGACGATAAACCGAGTCGTCGACCAGCAGGTGGCCGGCCAGGACCTCGCCGAATACCCGCTGGCCTTCGTTGCGCGCCCGCGTTATCGCCTCGAGCGACTGCCGGCAGGAGTTGTGTACGATGTAGAGCGGGACGTTCAGCACTTCGGCGATCCGAATCGCGCGGTTCGCCGCTTCGCCCTCGCACTGTGGCGGCCGCGACAGCGGGTGCCCTTCAGGACCGGTGATGCCCTTGTCGAACAGCTCCTGCTGCAGCCGGAATACGAGTTCGCCGTTCTCGGCATGCACCGTGACGATCGCGCCCAATTCGATCGCGCGCGAGAAACTGTTCACGAGAATCTCGTCATCGGCCATGATGGCGCCCTTGTATGCCATGAAGTGCTTGAAACTGTTGACGCCGTGCTCGTTGACGAGCGTACCCATGGCCTCGTGCACCGAATCGTCCCACCACGTGATCGCAACGTGGAACGTGTAGTCGGACACGGACTTTTCGGCCCACTCCCGCCACTGGTGGTAGGCCTCCATGATGTCCTGCTGCGGCCCCGGGATGACGAAATCGATGATCATCGTGGTGCCGCCCGCAAGCCCCGCCGCGGTGCCTGTCTCGAAATCCTCGCTCGCGACGGTTCCCATGAACGGCAGCTGCATGTGCGTGTGCGGATCGATGCCGCCCGGCATGACGTACTGGCCGCCGGCGTCGACGACGGTTGCGCCCGCAGGCGCGTCCAGGCCTTCGCCCACTGCGGCGATCAAACCGTCCTGGCACAACACGTCGGCACGCAGCGTCTGGTCGGCGTTGACGACGGTGCCGCCTTTGATCAGTACTGTCATGTTGAACTCCTCGCGTCGCCACGTGCGACGATGTAATAGATCAGCCCGCCGAGTATCGAGCCCGTGAACCAACCGTAGGTGTAGAACCAGCTGAGAGCACCCGTGGTGATTGCGATCAGTGTAAGGCCGACCGGGACCAGGAACGCAATGAAGCCGGCCTTGTTCCATGCCGGGTAGCCGGCATTGTCCTGGTAAAGCGCCAGTACATCATACGACTGGTTCTTCACGAGGAAATAATCGACGACCATGATGCCCGCGATCGGACCGAGCAGGCTGGAGTAGCCGATCAGCCAGTTCGAATAGAGGCTTTCTACGCTGACGTCGGTCTCGAGCCAGCCGAGTTTCTTCAAAAGCTCCCAGCTCATCAGCGCAATGCCGATGATGCCGGTAATGATCACGCCCTTGTTCTCGTTGATGTACTTGGGCGCCACGTTCTGGAATACGTTAGTTGGTGAAACGATGTTCGCCGCGGTGTTGGTCGAGATCGTCGCGAGGATGATCATGAGCATCGACAGCACCACCCACACAGGACTGTCGATCTTGCCGATGAGGTTGATCGGATCGGAGATCGTCTCGCCGACGAGTTCGACCGAGGCGGCGGTGAGCACGACGCCGAGGCCGGCGAACAGCAGCATGGTCAGGGGCAGGCCGATGATCTGGCCGATGACCTGGGATCGCTGCGAGCGGGCGAAACGGCTGAAGTCCGGAATATTCAGGGACAGCGTCGCCCAGAAGCCGACCATCGCGGTCAGTGCGGCCATGAAATAGCCGAAGAATGAGGCACCCTCGGGGCGGTTCGCTGGTACCGCCAGGACGTCGCTCATCGAGACCCTGGGCATCGCCCAGAACATCAGGCCGATGGCGACCACGAGCAGCATCGGGGCGGCAAGCGATTCCAGGTGCTTGATGGCTTCGGAGCCGCGGATGACGACGGCAATATTGGCCACCCAGAAGATGAAAAAGCCGATGACTTCGCCGGTTCCGCCCAGCGCCGCCCACGAATCGAATAGCGCCGAAAGGAGCAGGTGGATGGCGATGCCGCCGAACAGGGTCTGTATGCCGAACCAGCCGCAGGCAACGACGGCGCGGATCAGCGACGGCACGTTCGAGCCGATGATGCCGAAGGATGCACGCAATACGACCGGGCAGGGAATGCCGTAACGCGTGCCGGGAAAGGCGTTCAACGTCAGGGGGACCAGGACGACGATGTTGGCGATCAGGATGGTCCAGAGCGCCTCACTGACGGACAAGCCGAAGTAGGCAGTGAGCACACCGCCGAGCGTATAGGTGGGCACGCAGATCGCCATGCCGACCCAGAGCGCCGCGACGTTCCAGCGCGACCAGGTACGCTGCGAGGCTCGCGTCGGTGCAATGTCGTCGTTATAGCGCGGGCTGTCGGCAAGATCCCGGCCGAGTTCAAGTTCGACGTGTGCGCCGACCGTGCGGAGCTTACTGACCGGTGGGAGTTCGGACATAGCTGCCTCCGGGCTGCTTGACGTTCAGTCTTCGGTGAGCGGCCAGTACGTTTCGGGGCGGCGGTCCCGAAAGAACTGCCACTGGTCGCGAACTTCCCGCACCATGTCGAGATCGATCTCGTGCACGAGCAGTTCGTCCTTGTCGTAGCTCGCCTGTGCCTCGATGGTGCCGCGCGGATTGACGATGTAGCTCGAGCCGTAAAACTCGCCCATGTTCATGGTCGTGGCCCAGGGTTCCTCGCTGCCAATCCTGTTGATGGCGCCGATGAACACCCCGTTGGCCGCTGCCGAGGCCGGTTGCTCGAGTTCCCATAGATACTTGCTGAGGCCTGCTACGGTCGCCGACGGGTTGACGATGTACTCGGCGCCGTTCAGGGCGAGCGCCCGCCAGCCTTCCGGGAAGTGACGGTCATAGCAGATGTAAATGCCGAGTTTGACGTAGGCCGTATCGAACACCGGGTAACCCGAATCGCCCGGCTTGAAGAAGAATTTTTCGTAGAAGCCGGGATCGACCTGCGGAATATGCGTCTTGCGGTACTTGCCGAGGAACGTGCCGTCGGCATCGATCACGGCAGCGGTGTTGTAGTACACGCCGGTCATGTGTTCCTCGTATACCGGTACGACGATGACCATGGCGTGTTTCTTCGCGTATTCCTGCATCAGTTTCGTCGTATGGCCGTCGGGCACTTTCTCGGCGGCGGCATACCACTTCCTGTCCTGGCTCGGGCAAAAGTACGGCTGCGTGAATACCTCCTGGAAGCACAAGACCTGCACGCCCTGGTTGGCGGCATCCTCGATGAAAGGGATATGCGCCTCGATCATTTGATCGCGAATCTCGAGCGGCTCCATCGAGCCGTCGCCCTTGAGGGCCATCTGGATCAGACCGCACTTTACTTTGGCCATGAAAAACCTCGCTGTCAGGTGGCGGCCCGGCGCGGCCAATAACCGTTAGTTCTTTTTCTTTTCAACATGTTACCGGGCTTTATCGTGATACAGCATACGCCTTTTAAGGCGCAAAAAACACTGTCACTGCGGGATGGCCGACGTCCATGAACCGTGCATAGGGTTCGGCAGAATGTACCAGCCGTTGCCCCAGAGATGGCTGTGCTGCTCGACCATCGTCATGCGGTCGGCCGCGGTCGCGTTGTTCGTACAAGGCGCATACGGCTTCGTCCGCGCGCAGGGCAGGAAGTCGCCGAGATCGTCACCGATCAGTATCACCACACGGTGGGTTTGCGCAATGTAATTGCGGCGCGTCGACTTCTCGCGATTCCAGCCGCGTTCCTCCGAGAGGAAAACGTGCTCTGCATCGGCCGAAATTCCGACTTCGTTGATGTCGTCGATTGTCGACTGTCGCTGCGGGCAGGGGTCATCGATGCCATCTCTGGGTTCGCAGGGACGGTTTGTGACGAAGAACACGGTAACGCCAGCGGCTCGTGCCGCTTCGACGAATTGCTTGACGCCGTGTACCGGTGTCGCGTCGGTGCCTCGGACCCACTCGTCCAGCTTCCAGTTCTCGAACGGGCGCTCGAACGTCAGCTGGAAGTCGATGTGGCTGACCACGGTTTCGTCGACGTCCAGGATGACGGCAACCGGTAAGTCGTCGGCGTCATCCTGCCAGGGAATCACGCTCCAGGAGGTGTCCTCGATGAAACGCGGCAGGTCCCGGGTCGCCTCGGCATAAACCTGCTCGGTGATGGCGCGGTATTCGGCGGAATGCTTGACCCACAGCAGGCCGCCGTCGCGCATCGGGTCCGGTGCGGGCGCCTCGGTTACGCAGGCGGACAGTAACAGGATTGCGAAAAGCAACAGGCATCGAACGTTCATTCGCGGATTGTAGCAGCCCGTAGAATCCGCAATCGCAAAAGCGGCGGCTGTTAGGCAGAATCTTCGAAAACCGAAAGACAAGGCACACCCATGATTCGAAATACCCTGTTCGTCACGGTCTGCGCGCTTTTCGTTATTGCATGCAGCGCCACACCGCACGAGCCCCCGCAAGCCTCCGGCATCACGTTCATACACTTGAACGATACCTACCGCGTCGGTGCCGTCGAGGATGGCACGGCCGGCGGATTTGGCCGGGTAGTTACGCTGATTCGTGACCTGCAGGCGGAAGGCCGCGACGTACGTATCCTGCATGGCGGCGATTTCCTTTACCCGTCACTCGAGAGCCAGCTCTGGAACGGCATGCAGATCGTCGAGGCCTTCAACTTCATGGATGCGGTAGCACCCATGTATGTCGTCGCGGGCAACCACGAATTCGATCCACGCACCCCGGATCATCTCGTCGATGCCGTGAGGGCATCGGAGTTCGACTGGCTCGGCGACAACTATCGCTTTGCAACCGGTGTTGAAGAAGTCGATGGCGCGCTGCACGAACAGTTCATGTTGGAGGCGAACGGTCGCAAGATCGGGGTCTTCGCGCTGCTGCTACACGCTATCGACGGCGGCAACGACAGGGATTACGTGCCGACCGAACCCGACTATTTTGCGCATGCACAGCGCGTCATAGAGGGCCTGGATGCAGCAGGCGCCGACCTGATCATCGGCCTGACGCACCTCCACCTTCGGACGGACCTCGATATTGCTGCGCTGCGCGCGAAGTACCCCCAGTTCATGTTCATCGTCGGCGGACACGAGCACGAACCCGAATTCAGTGAGCTGCGTGATGACAGGGCAGCCGTCATGAAAGGCGCATCGAACGCGCGCAGGATATGGCGAATTGACGTGACCTTTGACGGGGACGGCGTGCCGTCGATGGACGCGCAGATGATCGACTTAGACGCGACAATCGTTCCGGATGCGGAGTACGCGAAAATCGAGGACAAATGGCGCGAGATGCTGCTCGAGCGCTTTCCGTTTCTGACGGCGACCGTCGGGCAGGCCGCGGTACCGCTCGATGCGCGTGAGGTTACGATTCGTAACGAGGAGAGTAACTGGGGGAATTTCGTCGTCGACCAGATGCGTGGTGCATTCGGCAAGCCGCCGGCTGACCTCGCATTTATCAACAGTGGCACATTGCGTATCGACGACTACATCATGGACGATGTGGCGTTCGAGGACATCGGACGCACCTTCGGCTTTTCTTCGTATCTCCGCTACATGACGTTGACTGGCGAGGAATTCCGCACCGTGCTGGAGGCGGGCTACCGCGGCACCGGGCCGAGCAAGGGTTACTTTCCGCAGGTGTCCGGTTTCCGCATCTGCGTCGATCGGTCGCGGGCGGAAGGCGATCGGATCGTGAGCCTGCAGGTACCGTTGGGCGAACACTGGCAGGAGATCGAGGAAAAACGGAAATACGGTGTCGTAGTCCCGGACTTCCTGTATCGCGGCGGGGACGGCTACACGTTTCCGCAGGGCCGGGAAGCATCGCGGCCCGGCTCCGAACTGGTCTACCTCGTACTGGACGCCATTATTAATGCGCAGGCCGAAGGCCGTGCGATCGGTGAACCCGTCGACCCCAACAACCAGCGCATCGTGATCCTCGAAGAGCCCGGCGCTGCTTGCTGGAACGGTGATGGGGTCGGACCAACATAAATACCGGATTCCAATATGATTATTAGGTTTTTATCGGACTTTATGGGCCTTATTCAGTGCAAAAGATGCTAAGAATTCGCGCTTAGTTTTGGCAAGATGCTACGTGTTGTCCTAATTAGACGATTTTGGCGATGAAAACACCCGATTAGGCGAAATATACCGGTCGATAGTAATCAAATATTGTTTTCGGACAATGACTTGTATTGGTCCGACCCTGAACAAGAGCAAAGAAAAAGGCGGCCCGGAGGCCGCCTTTTTTTGTCGTGCATGAAGATCGGATCAGAAGTCGTACTTGACGCCGAAGCGGATCTCGTAACGCGACGCATCGCCGATACGCGGCTCGGGTGTGCCCGCTTCAACCGTACGCGGGAAGGCGTGTTGCTTGAGGATGCCCCAGTCATCGTTCAGCAGGTTGGTCAAATTGTCGATGATCATGAAGAACGCCAGCCTGTCGGCGTCGCTGAAGATCGGGATTCCGACGTCAAAGCGGAAATCGATCTTGGTCCACGTAGAGCCCGTTTCGGCGTTTCGTGCCACGCCAGGCTCCAGGACATTCGTCGCGCCGTCCAGGAACGGTGTGAACCCATACGGATCAGCCGTGCCGTCGAAGGCGATGCTATACGGCCGACCTGTGTTGGTTGAACCATACAAGGACATGATCGTCGGGAAACGATCGAAGAATGTCTTGCGCCACGTTGTCGTGAATGTGAAGCGGTGCTCGATGTTGTAGTTCGATGTCGAAAGTACATCCTCCTGCGGGTCGAAGAACGCGCGATTGGTGTAGTTCGAGAAAGCCACGGAACTGGTCATCGGTTGTGCATCTTCGGCATCGTTGTATGAGTACCCCACCGTGAAGTCGAAGCCGTTGTCGAATGCCTTGGACAGGCCGAGCGAAAATGACTGTGATACCGGGTTGCGCTCACTGTTGGTCAGCACGAAACTCGGCTCGCGTACGCTGTCATAGTCCGGATAGCCTTCTGCAGTGGTTCCTACCTGGTCCAGGTCTCCGTGAAGGACAATGGCCGCATCCTCGCCACGGCTGTACAGGTAGTCCGCGGTAAACACGTAGTCGCCCGGGAACACGTGCGTTACGCCAAGGGCGAATTTCCACTCGGACGGGAGGTCGAAGTCCGGATCGAGGTAGTTGATTTCGAAGTTGTCGCCTACGCCCTGTGCGACGGCGTCATAGAGCTCCGACGGGATGCCCCAGCCCGGGCCGGCGCCGCCTGGCGCGTTGGGCTCGATTGCCTCGTAGACGACGTCCGGATCGAACAGCGAGCGTGTGCCGTCGGTGTAGCCGAACGAGCGGCCACGCTGACCGAACTGCAACACATTGTTCGCAGAATAGTTGTTCGATAGCCAGACATTCGGGTTACCACCGGAATACAAGCCAACACCGCCGCGCAAGGTTGTGTCGCCCGTCCAGTCAAACGTAAAGCCAAGCCTCGGCTGGATCAGATCTGTGCCATCGAGAGTCTGCGAATTCGAGAAGCCATAATCGGCAACGAAGTCCGCGTTTTCTTCGGGCGCGTCACTGGTCGTATAACGTTCATAACGCAAGCCAGCGACGATCGTCCAGCGGTCTCCGAGCTGGAATTCGTCCTGCGCAAAGAGCGTGGTGATTTCGTAGCCCCACTCTGCGGCTGCGTCCTCCGCGATGTTCGACGGCGCGTTGTTGTAGTAGATCGCGTCCGCGAAACCGTTGCGGAAGTTGTCAATGCCTTCGAAACGAATTTCCGTCTCCACGTGCTGAACGAACAGGTTGAAGACGTCCAGCTGTTCGTGTTCGATGCCCGCCGTTAATGAATGATTGCCCAGATCGTAGGTGCCCTTCAGGCGGAAGCTGGTTACGTCGTAGTCGAGCTTGTTGGCATGACGGCTGTCGTCTGCACCCAGGTACACGTCGACATCGTCCAGCTCTACGCGGATCTCGCCGAAGTCTGTACCGCCGACAGGGATCTGACGGTTGTCCAGCTCGATGTAGGAAGCCCGAAACTCTGTCGTGAGCCGGTCCGTCCATTCCGAATAAAGCGTTCCCACGTAAGAGTTCAGCTCGGCACCGCGCTCGTAGAGGTGATTCTCAAATTCGAACTCGGTGGTCTCGCTGTCCGACTCGGTGAAGTTCTCACCATCATTGAACGTATAGGTAAATGCCAGCCGGTGATTGTCGTTTATGTTCCAGTCGATCTTGGCGAGTAACTTCTCGTCCTCATGGTCCAGGCTGGTCGGGATTGGGCCCGGATCGTACAGGTAGACGGTGCGAGCAATGTCCGCGATTTCGTCCAGCTCCGCCTGCGTAGCATTGATTTCATTCACTGTGCCGGAACCGATCGGGCCACGATCGAAGAGATTGGCACCGTCGAGCTTTTCGTAAGCCACGAAGAAGAACAGCTTGTCCCGGACTATCGGACCGCCGAAACTGAATCCATAGCGCTGCTCGTCGAAACTGCCGGTCTGGATATTATCGCCCTCGAGCTTGTCGCCGCGCAGACCGTCGTCAGTGTAGTCGTAAAAAGCGGAGCCGAAGAATTCGTTCTGGCCCGACTTGGTGACTGCATTGATGTTGCACGCAGAAAAGCCGCCATACTGAACATCGAAAGGAGCCATTTCCACGGCAACCTGGTTAATCGCGTCATACGAAAACGGCATGCGTTCCGTTGGGTAACCGTTTGAATTCAGCCCAAACGAATCGTTCATACGGACGCCGTCGACCGTGAGGCTGTTGAAGCGCGAGTTCTTGCCGGCGCACTGCACAGCATTGATGTCGCCGCGCGACTCGTCGACATAAACTCTCGGGTCTGCGCGGATAACGTCGGTGATGTTGCGATTGATGGCGGGTGCCGCTTGCAGTTGATCGATCGTAAAGTTCGCGCTCGGACCGATGGCAAGATTGGCTACCGCCACGTCGCGTGACGCGGTAACGACGATCTCCTCGACCTCACCAGCTTCCAGCATGATGCTGAAAGTCGCGGCTTCCGAAAGGCTGGTATAGACGTCTGTAACCAGAGCGCTCTTGTAGTCCTCGGACGCAACGCGGATTTCGAACGGGCCACCGATGGCCAGTCCGCTTACGCGGAAAGTGCCGTCCGCACCGGTGGCGGCGCTGCGTGATGCGCTGGTTCGCGTATCCGTCACGGTTACCATTGCCCCGGCTTCGGGTTGGCCGTCGGGCGTGTACACGGCTCCGCGTACGGCACCCGTCGTTTGCTGTGCGAATCCTGCAACAGGGATGGTTATGAGAAGTGCGGCGAGCGCGATAAACTGTGCGGTCTTTCGACCCCAGTTCAGCGGCATGCCGAGGATCGTTCGCTTGTTTAGCATTGTTATTCCCCGAGGGTTGGATAAAGCGCGAAATAATAGGCCACGAACATGACCATTTTGTTTCGCTGGATATAAAGCTGGATCAAGGCCGGCAATCTTGTTCCCGGCCTCTCCTGCCGGTTGTTTTGCAGGTAATCTACCGCGGCAAAAAAGCTAATTCAATAAAGGGCTTATACCTATGAATTGATCTTTAGCGGCAAACCAGGTGGCGGCCGGAAGCGGCCAATCGAAACCAGGTTACGATAGCGTTACAAGGGATTGTTTCTACTTGGATTCGATTGTAACCACCACGGGCCAGTGGTCCGACACGCCGACTCCAGCGGGCATCTGGAAGCGCCATGGAGTGCCATCGGGCCGCTTCTGGCCCGGCGCAGCGTTCGCGATACGGACCGAATCCGCGCGCAACCTCCATGTTGCGTTTTCGCCACGACCCGCTGCCGGCGACCACAGGATCATGTCGAGAAACGACCAGTCGTCGCGCGGCGCGTAATACGAAGTGCCTTTGCAGCCCCTGCAACCAATCTCGTGTGTGACGGCCCAGGAGGGTCGCGCGAAGCGCCCCAGCATGTCCTTATCACGATCCTCGACCGAGGTCGTATTGAAGTCGCCTGCGGCAAACGCATCCCTGTCCGGGGGCAGTTCGGCCCGCAGGGCATTGAGGTGGCGGTAAGCTGCCTCGCGCATCTCCGTCGGGTGAAACGGTGCGGGGTAGTGCACGGAATAGCCGGTCATCAGCGTGCCGTCCGGGCGTACGAAGGTCGCCTCCAGGATGCCTCGTGTGTCGTAGACGCGGTCCTTTCCGGCGCCACTGAAATCGGTGCGATGCAGCACCGGGG